>NZ_JBAWJZ010000006.1:0-258969 GCF_043876835.1 Gaetbulibacter sp. M235 | reverse complement strand
CTTGTTTGCTTGCATCTGATTTTCCTTCGGAAAATCCTCGCACTCAAACTACGCACTATTCTTATACATAACCGTTGTACGCAAGCAGAAAAAAATTGAGGAACAAAAAATCCAATGAAAAATAAAAGAAAAACCACAATCCTGATTTTATTGGGAGGAATAATTACAATTATCGGATTCGGAATTTGGTTCACCAATTTTGGCTTGTTCGAAAAACCAATTGAATTGCTTATCAAACAGGAATGTGATTATGAAGGATTACGAAAAGTTGCAATGTATGAACTGAATGGAAACGCAACAGCTAATAATTCAATCCAGATTACTGCATCTGATTGTAATTACCCGACAGAAATTGAAAATTCTGAACTGATTTTTTCTGCGAGTTTAGCAAATATTAAAACGACAGACATAAGTTTTGAGTGGAAAAGTTTTGATACTTTAACAATTAAGTATAATGAGAAATTAAAGATTTTTAGACAAAAAAAAGAATCGGAATCTGTAAATCCGAAAATAATATTTGAATATAAACCTGAATAAAAGCCTGCGTACAACACCTCATAAAATTTATGCTTACATTTAAACTAAATAATGAACCGACAAACATTCAACTAACGATTTGCTACATCCGAAAAATCTCCGATTTCTCAGTCGCACAAATCTTATAAAATACCGTTACCAGCCATAGAAAAAAACAACGAACAACAACCAAAAAACTAACAAACAATGAATATTATCCAACAAATAGTCGATTTTTTTAATCACCCAATATTTATAATTGTTGGTGGACTTACAGTTGTTTTTGCAACAATTGGAATTATATACAGAATAGTATGTATTGTACTTGGAATTTCACCTTTAGTATTTAGAATTGGAAAAGCTGTTTGGCGCAGAAAAGTTGCTATTATTGGAAGTGCTGAAGCATATTCTTCGTTGAAAGAATGTATAACTGATACAGACATATTTAAAAAAGGAAATGTAATTCATATTACTTTAGATAACATTGATAAAGCAAAAGACCACACTCTTTTAATTGTCGACTGGGAAACAAGCAGTAATCAGATAGACCATATTTTTTTAGCAAGACGAAATCACAATACTGCAGTTATCATTTTCGCAAAAGCTGGTTCAATTCCTCACGATAAGATGTCAGAGATTGCGAATAAATCAAACACAGTGGTTGTGAACTTTAAAGGACGATTACTTAACGATATTTTGAATTCATTAATAACCACAAGTTTTGACTGAAATTAATATGTATTTACAAACAATTTTAGATAAGTATGCACCAAGAAATTTAGAAAGTTATAATTCAAATATTTCAACACTAAAATCTAGTCTTGAATCTTGGGCTTCTTCCTGCTACATTTCAATCATCAATTCTGGCTCTAGAGCCAAAGGCACAGCAATATCATTAGCTTCTGACGTTGACTATCTAATTTCACTATCAAGTAGTTGCAATTCAAATAGTGGAGGATTAAAAAGTATATACGATTCGTTGCATTCACATCTAAAAGCAAGATATAACCCTGTTAGAAAACAAAACGTTTCTTTTAGGATTGAAATTGGAACTTTGGAAGTGGATATTACACCTGCTCGAAAGCATTCAGGAAACACAAACGACCATTGGATTTATGTTTCAAAAATAGATTCCTGGAGACAAACGAATATCCAAAAGCATATTAATGATGTTTCTGGTTCAGGTAGATTAAATGAAATAAAACTTTTAAAAATATGGAGAGAACTTAATGGACTTGATTTTTCTTCTGTTTATTTAGAATATTTAACCATCAATATTTTATCAGGAAAATCAAAAGACTATTCCAAACTTGGAGACAATTTTTGGTTTATTTTACAAGAATTAAGTAAGGATACAAGTAATCCACTTTCTAGCCGAATTGTTGACCCAGCAAACTCAACTAATATTTTGTCAGACTTACTTAACTCGACAGAAAAAAACGCAATTATTTCTAAAGCAAAATTAGCAATAGGACAACAATATTGGAGTAATATTATATGGTAAAAAGAAAAAAACTACGGCTGGTAACACCGTATATAAAAAATTGCTAGTTTTAGCTAAACCAATGTTAGTTGCTCGTTTGCTAGCTTCTGATTTTCCTTCGGAAAATCCTCGCTCACAAACACGCAACTTTCCATATACATCAACGTTAGCAAAAATTAAAAACAAACTCAAATTGAATGACAAAAATAATATTGCAGCTAATATTTTTTATTTCCTTTTTTAATATTGTTGCTCAAAATTCAAAATTTGAAATAGGTCCTGAGATAGGATTAAATATTAGCGATTTTCGATATATTGAGGCTAAATATGTAAAAGGTTCTGATATAAAAAGAATATCATTTGGAATTACAGGTAAATTAAACTTTTCCAGAAATTGGGCTCTGAAATCAAAGCTAAAATATGAAGGAAAAGGGATTTTGATTGAAGTCGGTTCTTTTGAAAGAGGGCTTTTAACACAAAAATTAAACTACTTAGTAATGCCTCTTATGGCTGAATGGAGACTAGGAAAAGGAAATTTACAAGGTTATTTAAATTTTGGTATATATGGAAGTAGACTAATGTCTGCTAGACAAGAACTTATCAAGGTAAATAGTACAATGGGTGAAAAAGATATTAAAAATAATAAAGATGAATTCAAGCCATATGATTCAGGGTTTTCTGGTGGAATTGGAGCTATTTATAAATTGAAAAAAAATTTAAAAATTACTCTTGATTTGGGAGGACAATATGGAATGAGTCCAATTGATTCCGAATTAAAATCTGGTACTGGTTGGAGAGCTAATCAAAATTTAAGTGGAAATATTGGTATGCTAATAGGATTATAAACTTTTGCTAACACCGTATAAAAAAAATTGCTAGTTTTAGCTAAACCAAAGTTAGTTGCTCGTTTGCTAGCATCTGATTTTCCTTCGGAAAATCCTCGCTCACAAACACGCAACTTTCCTTATACATAAACGTTGTGTACAATTTGAGAAATGACAGCAATTAACAAATTTACGTTTGGAATCCTATTTCTTTTGTTGTCTTGTGGAAACTCAAAGGATTTGACAAAATTGACTTCAAATCAAACAAGTGAAATGAAAAAAATACTGACTGACCTATTCCAAAAGTCATTGACTACAAATGACAATAATTATTTCACTTCCGAGCAAATCAAAAATAAATGGATTGGAAATCTTCCCGCAACAGAAAAAGAAATTGAAGAAACTGAATTAAGGCTTGCAATTAAATTACCTGCCGACTACAAAGAATTTCTAAAAATAGCAAATGGATATCCGACTTATAATGATGCAGTTGAGCCAAGTTTTGAGAAAATAAATCAAATTGAATATTTGAAAAATTTTGACCCAGATATGATTAAAATTTGGAGTCAAAAACAAACAGAAGATATTGGAAAAGAATTAAATAAAAGTATAATTGTTGCTGGAAAGCAAGAAGAGCAATGGTTTCTTTTAATACCGCCAACTGACAAAAATGACAAATGGAAATATTGGAAATTTGCAAGTTGGATTCCAGGAGAAATAGAATATAAAAATCTGACCGAATACTTTTTGGATACAATAAACGAAATTGAATAAAAAAACTGTACACAACACCGGCTATAGTTCATTGCTTCTGACTTTCCTTTCGGAAAGTCCTCGCAAATTTGCTATCTTCGGTTTACGGCGGAAAATCCTCGCGGATTTTCACGCAACGAAACCATAGCCAAAACCGTTACCACCAATTTGAAAAAAACCTCGAACTTTGTTAAAAGCAATCGATGAAAATAATAAACGGATTTCACCCGAAAAAGGAAAATTGGGATTTTGTCAATTATGCAGACAGAGTGTTCGAGCTTATTGTGGCGAAATAAATATACACCATTGGAGACATATAGAAATTCAGAATTGTGATTCTTGGAACGATGGAGAAACTGAATGGCATCGTGAATGGAAAAACGAATTTCCAGATGACTGGCAAGAAGTAATAATCGAAAAGGATTTTGAAAAACATATTGCTGACATCAAAACACCTAATAACTTAGTTTTAGAATTACAAAATTCATCTATTTCAAGCACAACTATCAAAATTCGAGAAAAATTTTATGGTAAAATGATTTGGCTAATTAATGCCAATGACTTTAAAGACAACTTTAGTATAAGTAGCCAAGTAAAGACTCAATTAAGATATTTAGAAGAAAGTCATAGAAGTTTAATGTACTATGAACCTGAAGATAGTTTAGAGTTAAAACAAGCCAAAGAAGAACTTAAAGACATTGAATATGATTTAAGAAATCTTGGTTACAAAGTTTCTAATTTAAAAGGTAAAATTAGAGAAGTAAAAGAATTATTAGAGGAGTTTAAAGAAACAATTAAAATAATTATTAATAAGAATTACTTCTATTCTAGCACTTTAAATGATTTTAATTTAGCTCAAAAAAAAGAGTATTTAGAGATTAAGGAAAATATAAAAAAACTAAAAGAGGAACTTCAAAACAAACAGAATATTTTAACGAGAATAAACGAATTAGAAAATTGCAAAATTGAAAATTATTCAGATTATAAATACATAAAGCCAAATGAAGTTAGCTCGTCTTCATTTTCTAAATGTGCTTTAATAGAAAAAGAAAGTGAAGCTACATTTTTTCCAACTATACTTCATTTCAAGTCTAAAACTGAATTTGAACAAATTTCTAAAAATCAAAAGTATCGTTTAATTGTAAATCCTTCAGAAAAATTAAAGAAAACTAAAGAAGAAATAATTGAACTAAAAAATAACGTAGGAATACTATTAGAAAAAAAATCAAATACAAAAAAGGAAATAAAATCACAATTAAAGTCTTTTCTTAAAAAAAATAAAAAAAGCTTCAAAGAAGAATTAAACTCTATAGAAGAGAAAAAGTTAAAATTAAAAAGTGCTTTAACTTTAAAGGAAAACCAAATTGAATCAATTCAAGAAAATGAATCTAAAAAAAGAGAAGAAGAATTAATTTCAATAGAAAAACAACACAAAAACGAACGGTTTGAAATTATGAAGAAATATAAAGGTCTTTATAATTACAATTGGAAACATAAAAGAAAAAGTTGGAACTTTTCAGAAAAGAAAATTTATTTAGATTTTGAAAATGCCATTTTTGAAATAATTAATGACAATAGTTTGAGAAAACATAAAAAGTCGGAATTTATAGAAACAGTAAAAAACTGGTGGTAACACCGTATATAATTTATTGCTAGTTCTAGCCTACTTACGAAAATCCTCGCGGATTTTCTATTCGGTTTTTATTTGCTAAATTAGGTGCTTAAACAACGCAACAAACCATATACAACAACGTTGGCAATAATATTGGTAACCTAACCTGAAATTTAATAAATGATAACAGCAAACGTAATAGCAAGAACATATCACATCAAATATAAAAATGGAACTGGCACTTGTTTTACTATAGACTTTGAAGGTAAACAGTATTTTGTGACTGCAAAACACGTAATTGAAAATCTAAAAAACGGAGAAATTGTAGAATTGTTTTATAAGAAAAAATGGCAAAAAGTTCAAGTAAAATTAACAGGACATTCAAAATATTCTGACGTCTCTGTATTTGCAACAGATATATTATTAAATAAAGACTTACCATTACCCACAAAATTTGGCGGAATTGCTTACGGTCAGGATTTATATTTTCTGGGTTTCCCTTATGGATTAAAATCTGAAGTTGGTTCTTTAAATAGAGAGTTTCCTTTCCCGTTGGTAAAAAAAGGAATTTTGTCAGCTATATTTATGGAACCACCTGCAAAATATATGCTAATTGACGGACATAATAACCCTGGATTTTCTGGAGGTCCTGTAGTGTTCAAAGAAGGAAATAGCAATGTTTTTAATGTTTGTGGTATAATTTCATCCTATCGCTTTGAATTACAAGAAACTTATTTAAACAATAAACCAACACAAATTAAATTAAAGGCTAATACTGGAATTGTGATTGCATACACAATAGATAACGCTATTGAATTAATCAAATCAAATCCAAATGGGAAGGAAATATAAAATACTATTGCCAACATTGTATAAAAATAATGCGTAAGTTTATTCCTAAATCAAAAAGTTAGTGCTTGTTTGCTTGCATCTGATTTTCCTTCGGAAAATCCTCGCACTCAAACTACGCACTATTCTTATACGTAACCGTTGTGGTGCATTAAATGAAACAGCAACTTTTAATAACGACTATCATCTCAATGAGCATATTCAACCTTTTTGGACAAAATAAAAAAACTGTATTCAAATTTAAAGACCCTGAAAACAAAGCTTGTTTTACCTGCGACCACATATTGAAAGGCGAAAGAACTATTCTTTTTGTGTCTCACGATGCAAACGGAGATTGGCAATTTATGTGTGGACAAGATGACCACACGGACAAGAATGCAAAACTGATTTCTCTAAAGCAAGCGACAGAACTTGACCCAACTGTTAACGACTTGTATGAAATGCCATTGGACTTTGGCGCAGATAGAAAATCAGTAAAAGACAAATGGGAACCTTTTCGACTTCCAACGGAGTGAAATAAAATAAAAAAAACGCACCACAACAACGGCTATAATCCATTGCTCGCAACATGCTAAACCAAAAATCATTACCTTTAACTTGGCTCGATTCCTACTCCGAAAAATCTCTGATTTTTCTCCGCAACGGAATCATAGCCAAACCGTTGTGCCTCATTTGAAAAAAACTTAATGAATATAATTGAAACACAAAGACACCCATTAAAATTCTATGCAACATTAGCATTTGGATTTCTTTTTTTATTTGCTTTAGGTTCATTTATGATTTTCATTGGTTTAGAAAATGAACCAAATCAACAAGCGGAGACCAAACGTATTATCATGCCAATTTTTGGCTGTCTAATTTGTCTTTTAGCGATTTGGATGGTCTATTCATATTGGAAAAATTCACCGAAAATTACTATTGACCGAAATAATTTAAAAATTGGAAATGAGACGTTTAGACTAAACAGTATCAAAGATGTAATACTAACAGGAAAAATGCCTTTTCGCTTTATAATAAACTTTCCAATGGAGGGAACTGCAATTTTATTTAATGATGGTAGAGATAAAATTTTGTTCGATGATATGTATTCAAATAGTTACGAAGTGAAATCGTTTCTCGAACAAGTCATTATCAACAAGCAAGAATTTAAAATAAATACACCAAAGAAAGTTAATAGTAGCAAACTTCGATTTGAAAACACAGAAATATTTAAAGGAAATCAGTTCACAAGTTTGAGGGGAATTTCACTTTGGGTTCTAATTGGAGTTTTTGCTTTTCCGATAATTATTAAAGGAACAAGTCTAAAATTAGGAGGTTTAATATTCTTTTTCCTTTTTGGTACTTTTTGGTTTGTATTGCATTCTTGGTTAATGCACTACTTTGGACTAACAAAAGACTTTTTAATTATTCGGAATCATAATTTCATTTGGAAAGAAATAATTTACAATTATTCTGATATAAAAGAAGTAGTTTTTGAGAGCCAAGGAAAACAACCAAACTGTATGTGAGTTATAACAAATGATTTTAGAAATAAACTTTATCCAGCAGGAACATTAAGAGACAAAACTTGGTTGGAAATGAAAAAGAAATTAGAAGCAAAAGGCGTGAAAGTAAGAAATGAATGCATATACTAA
Source organism: Gaetbulibacter sp. M235 (assembly GCF_043876835.1). Classification (NCBI taxonomy): domain Bacteria; kingdom Pseudomonadati; phylum Bacteroidota; class Flavobacteriia; order Flavobacteriales; family Flavobacteriaceae; genus Gaetbulibacter; species Gaetbulibacter sp. M235. The sequence continues at coordinate 251,298 of NZ_JBAWJZ010000006.1, read as the reverse complement.
TAATAAAAACGAGGCACAACAAAGTATATAAAAAATTGCTAGTTTTAGCTAAACCAATGTTAGTTGCTTTGTTTGCTAGCTTCTGATTTTCCTTCGGAAAATCCTCGCACACAAACACGCAACTTTCCATATACCAAACGTTGTGCAACATTTGACCAAAGATGAAAATATTCGGATTTTTTAAGAAAACAACAGAAAGTTTGAATGACAGACAATCTCAAAATGTAATTGAAAAATCGGAAACGGAATTTCTCATTGAGATAAAACCAGATTCGGAATTTGAGTATGTTCACGTTGAAGAAAATGGTAGCGTAAGAGAATTAACGAGAGAAGAAAGAGGATATTTAAAAGAGGAGTTTGCACCTACAGATGGAGCAAGACCATACATAAAATTCAGATATAAAAGTAAAACACCTGACAACAAACTTTGGGGATTTCTTCCAAGAAAAAAAGTCCCTAAAAATATTGAGATTGAGAATATAAAAATGGACAAAGAAACGTGGAGAAGGAATTGGATTCTAATGATTAAAGATTTAACCAATTTAGAATATCAGAAAAAAACTTGGCTCGACTCAAAAAACACGAATCCATATTATTCATTCATAGAATTTATGTGTTCTTACTTTGACGATTTGGATTTATCAGATGGATATAAAAAGCATATCGAATCGGAATTTGTAACAAAAGCTGAATATGAGATAATTTCAGATTGGCACAAATTGCTTTCCGAATACGAATCACCAAATAATGATGACTATGACAATAGAGCTATTTTAAATGACAAAAATTGGTTGGAAATTATTGATTTAGGAAAAAAATCGTTGGAATCTCTAAAACCGAATTTAGATAAATTTGAACGAAGTTTATTAATATAAAAAACGTTGCACAACAATGGCTATAAGTAATTGCTTGTTCTCTCCTACTTCTGAAAATCCTCGCGGATTTTCAGTTTGGTGTGTACTTGCAAAGTTAACCTCTAACCCACGCAACTACTCATAGCCGAGACCGTTGTGCGTCATACCTGAAACCCTGCGCTCATTGGCACATTTGGTATTTTGCCGACACACAATCCAACGCTAAAAAAACCAAAAGAGCCAATCTTGCCAATACTCAAATGACTGACATTTTTACAAAATCTTTATACCTAAAACTATAACTTTGTAATAAAAATATTGGACATTCTTAAAACTAGAAATTACAGTAAAATAAACCAATATGTAATAAGTATTCTATTTATTGCAGTTACTACTATTGTTTGTTTTTATTCCGTTGAATTTGTTGGATATCAAGCTGTAGCCTTAATTTTATTGTTAGCTGTTTCGCTCAACGCAATTTTGTTTGACATTTTTCCTGTACTGCTTTCAGCATTGTTAAGTGCCTTGATATGGAATTTTTTGTTCATCCCTCCTGTTTTCACGTTTCATATTGACAATATAGAAGATACCCTAATGTTTTTGATGTATTTTGTCATTGCTTTAATTAATGCCGTATTAACGTTTAAAATCAAGGACTTTCAACAAAAAGAAAAAGATAAAGAAAACAAAGAAAAGAGCATAAAACTTTACAATACTTTGCTCAACTCACTTTCGCACGAGTTGAGAACGCCCATTTCAACCATCATTGGAGCCATTGATACAATCAAGGACAGACACACAAAACTTTCTGACCACAACCGAGAAGAACTGTTTTCCGAAATTGAAATTGCAGGGTTTCGCTTAAACAGACAAGTTAAAAACTTACTCAATATGAGTAGATTAGAGGCGGGATTTATTCAACCAAAAAATGACTGGTGCGATTTGAATGAACTTGTTTTTACGGCAATTAAGGATGAAAAAGATGAAACCAACAATAATATAATTGAGTTTACGCCTAACGAAAATTTGCCTTTGTTTAAATTTGATAGTGGTTTGGTAGAACAAATTCTACAAAACATCATTCATAACGCTTTGCAACATACACCTGAAAATTCAACGATAACCATTGAGTTAAGCCACAGCGAAACGCATTGTATCATTCAAATTTCAGACAATGGCAAAGGGTTTCCCGAAAACGAAATAAATTTGGTTTTCAATAAATTTTACCGATTAAACAACACCGCAACAGGTGGAACAGGATTAGGGCTTTCCATAGTAAAAGGTTTTACAGAAGCGATGAACGGAAAGGTTCACTTGGGAAATTTGTTACAAGGTGGTGCAAAATTCACCATTGAAATCCCTGCGGAAACATCGTATATCAATAATTTAAAAAATGAATAAGGCAGAAATACTTATAATAGATGACGAGCCTCAAATTCGTAAATTGCTTCAAATCAATTTAGAAAGTAACGATTATAAAGTCGTTCAGGCAAGTACGGGAAAAGAAGGCTTGATTTTATCTGCCAGTCATCCACCTGATTTGATTTTGCTCGACATTGGTTTGCCTGACAAAAGTGGACACAAAATTTTGCAGGAACTTAAAGAATGGTATAACAAACCTGTTATTATACTTTCGGTACAAGACAGCGAAACTGATATTGTTACAGCGTTAGACAATGGAGCAACCGACTATTTAACCAAGCCTTTCCGTACAGGTGAACTATTGGCACGTATCCGTTCTGCAATAAAGCGAAGTCAAAATACTGAAAATATCTCGACAGTCATTTGTGGTGATATTGAAATAGACCTTATTGCTCGAATTGTTAAGAAAAACAACGAAATAATAAAACTCACTTCCACCGAGTATAACTTGTTGGCATTGTTTGCCAAAAATGAAGGCAAAGTATTGACACATCAATATATTCTAAAAGAAATTTGGGGCGTTGGCTACCAAACCGAAACCCAATATCTACGGGTTTTTGTGGGTACGCTTCGTAAAAAAACAGAAAACAACCCTAACAATCCGCAACACTTCATTACTGAAAGCGGTGTTGGTTATCGTTTTCAATAAACTTCCTTATACAATCTTTACCTCCCTGCAAAAAATTTTATCTTTTACTTATAGCTATTGCCGTTATTTTGCTATTGAATAAAATTTATAATAATTATGCATACTGTAGGTGCAATTTTACTAATAGCTGTGATACTCTTTCTTTTTATTATGTCGGTTATGGATGTCTTTAAGAAAAAGTAAAACACTGTTTTTTACAACTCTCATCTTTATAAAATTTTTATACTTCTGTCTATAAACTTGATGATTTATATATTCCTTTCACCCGAACTTTGTAATAACAAAACTTAATAAGTAAAATGGGATTTTTCTACGATGAAGGTGACAGCAAAACTTACGAATCTATTCAGGATTGGCACAAAGAAATCGAACATTTAATTGTGCCATCAATTGTTATGGTAATTCTTGGAATAGTCGTTTTCATCTACTTCAAATATTTCTATTTCTAAAATAAAGATTGAATGAAAAAAAGTGAAATACAAATTACTAAACCTATAGCCGATACTATTGCAAAAATATGTTTTGATACTGTTGAATTTTCCCGTTTGTATGACCAAGACAAGGGTGTTCAACAGATTTTCCAATGCAATGACAACATAAAAAAAGGCTTGAAATGGTTCATTGGCTCTGAAACTAAACAAACAATGGCAGAAAATGTAATGGTTTACAAAAAAGCTGTAAAAAATACTTTGGATGTTTACAACAACCTAAAACTTTCATTTACTGACAAGGAAAAAATCATCAGTACACTTATCAATTTAAACCAACATTTAACCGAATTACAGGAGCAAATCAAATAGCAGACAAAAATGACTGGACATAAAAACGGAATAAACGACAAGGTTACACTCGGAACGCTTTTGGTAGCATTGGGCATTATTTATGGTGATATAGGTACAAGTCCACTTTATGTACTCAAAGCCATTGTAGGTGAAAAAGCCATAACAGAAACATTGGTTTACGGTGGTATTTCCTGCGTGTTTTGGACAATAACTTTTTTGACCACCTTAAAATATATCGTTTTAACATTACGAGCCGATAACCACGGTGAAGGTGGTATTTTTTCATTGTACGCTCTGGTAAGACGCTATGGTAAATTTTTAATTTTTCCTACAATGATTGGTGCTGCTACAATGCTTGCCGATGGTATGATTACGCCACCTATATCGGTGTCTTCGGCTGTCGAGGGAATTACCAATATTAAGGCTTTGGAAAGCCTACCGACAGTTCCTATCGTCATAGCCATTTTATCAGCCTTGTTTTTCTTTCAGCGATTTGGCACACACAAAGTAGGTGGAACATTTGGACCAGCTATGCTAATCTGGTTCACAATGCTTTCCACTTTGGGTATTTCACAAATTATACAACATCCGCAAATATTCAAAGCACTTAATCCTGTTTATGCTTTTGATTTTTTGGTTAATTATCCGGGCGGATTTGCATTGCTCGGTGGCGTATTTCTTGCCACTACTGGTGCTGAAGCTTTGTATGCCGATTTGGGGCATTGCGGTATAAAAAACATCCGAATTACTTGGGCTGGTGTAAAAACCGCTTTGTTGCTCAATTATATGGGGCAAGCTGCTTGGATTATAAACTTGGGTGAAAATGCTACTCTTGATGGAAGAAATCCGTTTTATGAAATTATGCCGAGTTGGTTTTTAATAGCAGGAATAATCATCGCCACTTTTGCTACCATTATTGCATCCCAAGCTATGATAAGTGGCAGTTACACCTTGATTAGTGAAGCAATGAGTTTGAACTTCTGGCCACGTGTGGCAGTCCGCCAGCCCTCGGAAGTAAAAGGTCAGATTTATATACCAACAATTAATTTGTTACTGTGGATTGGTTGTGTTTTTATGGTACTTCATTTTGATGATTCTACAAAAATGGAAGCCGCTTACGGATTGGCAATCACAATTACAATGCTAGTTACTACCTATTTGCTTTCGTATTATTTGCGTTTCCGTTTAAAGTGGAACGAATTTTTTGTTTATCCCTTAATCTTGTTTTTTGCAACTGTAGAAACCACTTTTTTCTTTGCCAATGCAAACAAGTTTTCAGAAGGTGGTTATATCACTTTAATTATTGCTTTAGGATTTATTTTTGTAATGTATTCAGTATATTATGGAAGAAAAATCAGAAATAGGCTTACCAAATTTGTGGATATAGGAAAATACGTAAAAATCCTGCAAGAATTAAGTGCTGATGAAAATATACCAAAATATGCCACACATTTAATTTATCTTACGAAAGCCGATTTTAGACACCAAGTAGAACAAAAAATCATTAAATCCATTTTAGCAAAAAAACCCAAACGTGCCGATGTGTATTGGTTTGTCCATTTAAACCGTACGGATGAACCTCATACACTTTCTTATGACGTGTCGGAATTGGTGGATGACACCATTATTAAGGTCAATATTAATGTTGGTTTTCGTATTCAACCAAGAACCGAACTGTATTTTAAGAAAATTGTTAAAGATTTGGTTATTAATAAAGAATTAAACTTACATATTCGTCCTGACGGTTCGACCAAATACAACAATCAACCAGATTTTAAATTTGTTGTAATTGAAAGATTCCTTTCGGTTGAAAATGAGTTTTCTATGCACCAAGGCTTATTACTTAATTCCTATTTCTTTTTCAAACGATTAAGCATAAGTGATGAACGCTATTTTGGGCTTGATAAAAGCGATGTCGAACTTGAATATTCTCCCTTACTTTATCATCCTGCTGATGAAATTACACTGAAGCGAGAAGATAAATAAATTGAGTATTTTGGAATTTATTTCAATTTCAAAAAATTCTACACAAACCATACACATTTGCAAGTCGCACAAGCCAACGCAAAAAGCCAAAACTTGCAAAAGAGTATGGCTTTTCCAACCCTGGCTGACAAAAGAAACGAAAAGTACGAACGCACAACAGCCGTATATACTAACCTTAATCCTCTCTTTTGTTCTTTCTGATTATTATCTAATTTAATGAATAACAAACTTAAGACGTATATAAAAAATAGCGGTTTCAGTGCTTAATCAAAGTGAAATTTATATATTTAAGGTCAGTTATAATCCGAAAAGTAAGTGCTTAAAATCCGCAACTTTTCATATACAAGACCGTTACACAACATTTTGACCCGTCCTGAAATAAGGCTACATAATTTCAAACATTATGTACAAAAATGACAAAGTGATCAGACGGTATTCAGAACCTTTCAAACTGAAAATTTTAGAAGAAATCACAACGAGCAAACTAAACAAGAACCAATTAGGTAAACTCTATGGCATTGCTCCTACTACCATTAATGAATGGATCAGGAAGTACAATCGTAAAGACCTTATCAACACCAGAGTAAAAGTGGAAACGAAAGACGAGATAACTCGAATTAAAGAACTTCAAAAAGAGATTGAACAACTTAAAAAACTACTCTTAAAAAAGGATCTGGATGCCCTGGTATTGGATTCGTACCTGGAAGTAGCTGCTGAAGACCTAGGCTATAAATCTGTTGCTGAACTAAAAAAAAAGCTAAGTACAAAGCCCTGATCATAGCCAAAGAAAAAGCTAAGGGATTTGCTTCTTTAACTACTATAACCAATTGTTTTGGACATAAACGCAATGCTTACTATAAGTATAAAAATAGGGCTGATAAGCGTTTGACCCGTCCTGAAATAAGGCTACATAATTTTAAACATTATGTACAAAAATGACAAAGTAATCAGACGGTATTCAGAACCTATTAAACTTATAGTAAATTAAAATATTTCAAAGTTTTATATTAAGAAAAATTTAAATAATTATATTATTTACTAAAATAGATCTCCTTTAAACTATTCTAACTTTTAAATTTATTTTTGTTAAATTGCATTAAATAATTTTAATAATCAGAAGGGTTAAAACTGCATACGTTTTTGCATACGTTTTTATAATTTTTATGGGTTTTTGAAATCAAGTTTGTGCTTAAAAATTTTTTTTGGCAGAATTCATAACCCGGAGGTCGCGGGATCGTGCCCCGCTCTCGCTACAAGTAATAAAAAGGGTTTCAAGATATTGAAGCCCTTCTATTTTTCATAAAAATAGCTAGGGTAAACATAGGTGCAAAATTTCTTTATTTTCTAGAAACTCATATTCACTACCTACATCTATTGACTTCAATTGAAATTAAAAAATTTTAATTGAAGAGATTTCATGATAAAGATTTTAGTTTTTTAAACTCTCCAATCAGAAACTTTAAACCAAAAGATAATTTTATATAATCTGTCTTTTAAATCCTTGTTTTAATTATTGCTTACTAGGAACCGTATCAATAAACGTGTAAAGTAATGTCAACCACATTAAAGCTGAAACAAAAAAATTAAGCGAACATACAACTACATGTTTTTTAGACATTGACATTTTTTAAATATAAAAATAAGTTGCCATATAAATATAAAATTATATTAATTGTTCTTGTTAAGGGTTTATGTTAAATAAATCATAGATAATATTTTAACTATTACTTGATAAATAAAAAATTTGTAAAAATGCAAAACACGATATTAAACAGTTTATAAAAGTACACTTGATTTAGTTATTTTAGAATCAAACGATAAAACTGTTTTGAAATTTTGTAATTATATTTAAAAAAAATCCCATTTTCATGGGATTTTTAAAATTAAACTAAATGACTAATTTTGCATTAACAATAAAAATTAACTTTAACTGTCTAAACAAAAAACAGATTAAAATTTAATTCAAAAATTTAGGTTTAATAGTTAACATCGCCCAAGCCCAATTTTGACCATTGGCAGCCTCATCTTTTGTTGTTCCTTTTAACTCATACATACCATCGTTGGCAAACATTTGAGAATATCCTATGGCAAGACCAGCTCCTTTTAATTTAGTGTTAAATACTAAATCTACTTCTGTTCCTAAAGATTTATCACCGCTTGGTAGTTTTTGTTCACCACTAAAATTCAATACTTTTAATAACAGCCCAGATTTTTCAGATAATTTAAAATTAGCACTAGCATGGATATCAACCAATCCTACTGAATTAGCATGGTTGCCTACATAAAAATAATCCATAAACCCATTGAATTTGTGGTTTGTACCATACAATGGGAAAAACGCTGCCGAATTATCTTTTTTGCCACTGGTGATTTCTGCGCCTAAGCCAAAACCTACTTTACTGGACGCTTTTAAACTTAAATCCAAACCAGCTAAATAGGCCCCTTTCACATCAACTTCATTTTGTCTTTCACCTGTTTGAACAAATATATTTCCTTCAATACCAAAACCTCCTTTTTTATAACTTAAATGAGACCCAACCGTTAACAAACTACTTACAGTGCCCGTAGAAACCCCTGAAGCTAAGTCTTGGAATGTAGTGTTCAATGCTAAGAAACTAGCACCAAAACTTTCCCATTGTTGTTTTAAATACACATATTCCATGGCTTTGTATGAAAAAAACCCAGCAGTATTATAATCGGTTCCTACAGAAGAAAACCCTGAAAGATCTGCTTTATCTTGATTAAAAGCCAAACCAAAATCAAGCATGAATTTCTCTTTTTTGTACTTTATAAGTGCTGCATCGTGATTACGAGCTTGTTGCGTCCATCCTACAGAACCAAAGATACGTTGATCATCATAATCAATAGTTTGTCTACCTAATTTTGTAGACCATCCGCTACCTAAATCTACATCGGCCCAAGCTTCAAAAACAGAAAAGGAATTATTGGAATCGGTGGGCAATAATTGCCTATTTTCTCCCCAAGTCATAACATCTTGTAGGCTTATATAAAGTTTATATCCTTCTGTAGTGTATCCCGTATTAAGTCTTATCCTTGTTGAAGTTCCAAAGCCTGCATCGGCTCCATCGGCAATAATATTACCATAACCATGGCGATATTCTGTTCTTGGACGGAATTCCCCGTCTAATGTAAATTGTGCTTGCACAAATTGCAAACATCCTAATAACAGTCCTAGTATTACGTATTGTTTTTTCATTTTTTTGTTTTAAGTTTTATTGATTTGTTTTAAGTATTTAATGTTCTAAAAAGTCTATAAGATGCTTTCTATATTTATAATAATCGTCATGTTCTAAAACTGCCTTTCTAGTTCGTGGCCTTTCAAAATTAATGTCCAATATATCTCCTATTTTAGCTCTGGGGCCACTGGTCATCATCACAACACGGTCTGCTAAAAAGATAGCTTCATCCACATCATGAGTAATCATAACAGCTGTAATTTTTTCTTTGTTCCAAATTTCAATTAGAATATCTTGAAGTTCTCCCCGTGTTAATGAATCCAACATTCCAAAAGGTTCATCCAACAGCAATACTTTTGGTTTTATGGCAAACGCTCTGGCTATACCAACACGTTGTTGCATGCCTTGAGAAAGCTCATTAGCCTTTTTATTAAAGGCATCTTCAAGACCTACTTTTTGAAGATAATACTTAGCTATATCTGTTCGTTGCGCTTTGGTAGCATGTGGAAATACTTGATTGACTCCTAACATTACATTTTGAAGTGATGTCATCCATGGCATTAAACTAGGTGATTGAAAAATAACACCTCTATCTGGTCCAGGTCCTTTAATATGATGTCCTAAAACGGCTATATTTCCACCAGAAATTGGGTTTAATCCAGCTATCATGGACAACATGGTGGTTTTTCCGCAACCAGAGTGTCCAATAATAGTCACAAACTCTTCTTTCATGATTTGAAGATTTAAATCTTCTAACACGACATAATCACCTTTGGGTGTTGGGTACACTTTTTTAAGTTTAGACAAGTCCAACATTACATTGGAAGGGTACATAATACCGTTTTCTATATCGAAATGCCTGTTTTTTTGATCTATAATTGTACTGCTCATCCTTTTGTTTTTATGTTAAAATTGACCTGCAAAGCTTTTCGGGCTTAAATCTGGCAAAACGTATTCTTTTTGTACTTCAGATTTACGCTCATTGCCAATATCCATCAAAAATTCAATGATAGCGTTACGTGTCTTTTTAAAGTTAGGATTGTCATTCAACGCTGTTTTATCCCTTGGGCGTTCAATATCAATCTTGAATTCTGGTCCCAAAGTGGCTTTAGGCCCTGGGCGCAACGGAATAATTCTGTCTGCCATATAGATGCCCTCATCCACATCATTGGTAATCAATAATGCAGTGCGTTTATCTTTTCCCCAAATGTTTAATATTTCGTCTTGTAAATTGCCTCGTGTTAAAGCATCAAGCGCCCCTAAAGGTTCATCCATAATGATCATTTCAGGTTTCATTGCCAAGGCTCTGGCTACAGCAACACGTTGACGCATACCTCCGGACAATTCCTTTGGGCGTTTATTTATGGCAGGTGTTAAGTTTACCATTTCCACATAGTCGGCAACAATGGCATGTAATTCTGATTTTATTTTCTTCGGAAACGCTTCTTTTACAGCCATATATATGTTTTGCCCCACCGTTAACCATGGGAGCAATGAATAATTCTGAAAAATAACCCCACGCTCATGGCTTGTCCCAACAACAGGTTCTCCTTTAAACAAAACCTCGCCTTTAGTTGGTTCCAACAATCCGTTTATAAGATTAACCAGTGTGGTTTTTCCACTTCCCGTAAATCCAACAATAGCAACAAACTCACCTTCTTCAATGGTTAGATTGATATTGGAAAGCACCTGTGTAGCTGTCTCTCCTTGTCCGTAAGTTTTGTAGATATTTTTTAATTCTAGATAGGCCATGACTCAAGTGTTTTTATAGATTATATTCCATCGTTTTTGCTGAATGATATCATCTTTTGAATGGTCAGCATAATTCTGTCAAGCAAAAATCCTATGAGACCAATAACAAACATGGCAACAATGATTTTTGAGTTAGAATCCACAGCTCCATTTTGAAATTCTTCCCAAACAAAAGACCCTAAGCCCGGACTTTGTGCCAATAATTCTATGGCAATCAAAACCATCCACGCTACAGATAATGTAATTCTCAACCCTGTAAAAATCAATGGCAAAGACGATGGCAATATCACTTTGAACACCTTTTGAATTGGACCAAGTTTTAAAACTTTCGCCACATTGATGTAATCTTTATCTACCGAGGACACCCCCATAGCCGTATTGACCAAAGTAGCCCACATAGAGCAAAGCCCTACGCTTATAAACGAAATGATAAAAGAACTATCCCCACTAGAGTCTTTGTTAAGCGTTTTAACAATCATGAAAACCAATAACAACCAAACAACAGGAGATACAGGCTTAAAAATTTGTATAATCCAGTTTACCGAACTTCTCAACGTTTTGCTCAATCCAATAACAATTCCAACAGGAACAGCGATAAAAAGTGCCAACAAAAATCCTGCAAAAACCGTTTTTAAACTTGTAAGTATTTGATCTACAAATGATGGTCTACCCGTATAAACAATAGGAGCTTCTCCATTGGCTATACGCTTTGCATTAAGTGCCTCTGTTTTTTCTTTAAAGGCTTGTTTATCTGCTCTAATAGTGTAATGATCTGCGAGCAAGGTTTTGTACGATTCCCAAACTTGCGCAGGAGATGGCAAGGTGTTTGGCTGACAAGAAATATCTCCCGAAGCAATACAAGCTCTTACCTTCTCTGCCTCTGCCGGACCTTGCTCTACCAAAGCTTTGTTTATTCTATGATCAGCTTCAATATTGTAAAGCCTTTTTGAACCTATGTGCCATAAGCCGAAGAATAAAAAAATGGAAGCAAGAGGCACTATCACTTTTCGTAAGAAGTTTTTAAAGTCTTCTTTCTCAAGCTTCCCAGTGAACACGTTTTTTACTGTTCCTAAAAATCCTGTTAAACCCATAAACTTGGTTACTTTACCTAATGTCATGCTTTGCTTCATTTTTTTTGAAATTTGAATATTATTTGTTATTTATCCTTGTTTCCTATTTTGAAACTGTTGATATAACCAATTGGGTCTTTAGCATCGTACTTTGTACCATCTATAAAGTCAACTGTTGCCGGTTTATAGCCATCTGTTTTTGGAACATCACTAGCTGGGATTTTGCCTTCCTTAACCAACATATCAGCCGCTTTTTTCCAGATATCTGGACGATAAATGTTTTTAATGGTCTTTTCATACCAATCAGCCGGTTTAGCTTCTGGAATTTGTCCCCATCTGCGCATTTGGGTCAAAAACCAAATACCATCAGAATAGAACGGATAGGTTGCATTGTACTTGTAGAATACGTTGAAATCTGGCAAGTCACGTTTATCACCTTTTTCAAACTCAAACGTACCTGTCATGGAATTTGCCAAAACGGCTTCATCTGTACCAACGTATTGAGACATTGATAGTATTTTAACAGCCTCTGCCCTGTTTCCTGGCTCATCTAACCATTTTCCAGCTCTAATCAACGCTTTTGTAACAGCCACAGCTGTATTTGGATATTGCTCAATAAACTTTTTGGTCATTACAAATACTTTCTCTGGGTTGTTTTTCCAAATTTCATAGTTGGTAACCACAGGAACACCTATACCTTTAAATACAGCTTGTTGGTTCCATGGTTCTCCCACACAGTATCCATAAATAGTTCCTGCTTCAAGGGTTGCTGGCATTTGTGGTGGAGGTGTTACAGATAATAACACTTGCGCATCAATTTGACCTTGAACATTATCGGCAGTGTACATTCCTGGGTTGATTCCTGCTGCTGCTAACCAATATCTTATTTCGTAATTATGTGTAGACACAGGAAATACCATTCCCATTTTAAATGGTTTACCAGCATTTTTATATTCAGTAATTACAGGTTTTAAAGCGTCAGCTTTAATGGGATGAATTGGTTTGCCATCAGCATCTTTTGGTACATTCGCTTTCATTTTTGACCAAACGTCATTAGATACGGTAATACTATTTCCGTTTAAATCCATTGAAAAGGCGGTGACCAATTCGGCTTGTCTACCAAAACCAGCACCTGCAGCAATTGGCTGACCTGCCAACATGTGCGAACCATCTAATTGTCCGTCAATAACACGGTCTAAAACGTTTTTCCAGTTAGATTGTGCTTCTACAGAAACAAACAATCCTTCATCTTCAAAAAAACCTTTTTCTTTTGCTATGGCCAATGGTGCCATGTCTGTTAATTTGATAAATCCAAACGTTAACTGCGGTTTTTCAATAGCTAATTTAGTTTCGGCTACAGCCTTATCGGCCGCAGCCTCTTTTTTTTCAGTCTTTCCTCCGCAAGAAAATAGCAATGCTGAAAGAGAGAAAAATAATGATGCTTTTGTAATCAATGATCTCATATTGAATGTTTTTAAATTAATTCTAAGTATTAATACTTATTTGTAGCAAATATATAAGTAGTTCAAAAAATAATCCATGATTAACTACATGTAAAAACATCTTTTTATACCACAAAAAAACATGCTAAAAAGCATATTTTAAACATAAGTAATTGATAAACAGTCATGTAGATATTACTTATCATATAATTAAAGAGTACGTAATCAAAACAATTTTCCATAAAAAAACCACCTAAAGCGGTGGTTCCTGAAAATATATAACTTATAAAGAATCATCAACTCCCTAAGAAATAATGGTGCTCTTCAATTTCCTGTTTAAGTAATCTTTCATTTAAAATTCCAATTCTTTTGCCATTGGCTACAATCAGTTTTTCCTTTTTTAACAACGAAAACACACGGATTACCTGCTCCTCGGTTGTACCTGCAAAATCAGCATATTCCTTTCTGCTCAGAATTAAATCCAAATAATTATTTTTTTGATTGAACTTTCTATTAATATACAATAAGGTGTCAACAACTCGTTCCCTTACAGTCATTTGGGACAAAGACTTTACTTTAGATTCACTCCTATTAAGTTCATTGGCATAAAACAGCATCAAATCATAGGTAAGTTCGGGATACTTTAACAACATGTCTTGAAGCACATCTTTTGAAAAGTAGCATAATACCGTATCCTCTAATGCAATAGCGCCTATGGAATAATATTCCTCTGTACCAAATCCACGGTGACCAATGATCTCTCCTGACTTTGCGAAGCGCACTATTTGCTCTCTACCATTAATACCAGTTCTAAAGACTTTCACTTTACCTCTTAACACAAAGAAAAGGCCATTAACAGGAGCTCCTTCAATAATAAACTGTTGACCCTTTTTACATTTAATTTCGGTCTTTTTGTCTAAAAAACTTGATGTAATTTCGGGCTTCAAATTTCGTTTAATTAAGCAGTTGTAATTCTCACAAACACCACATGACATCCCATAAATAGGTGTCTTTTTTGATTTATCATGAAATGTTTTAACTGCCAACATTTTATTTAAAATTTGTGATTGTAATTTTTTAATTAGATAAATATAAGTAATATTACTTAATTTTATACCAAAACTACTTATTTTTTAAATAAAAAGTCAATCTATAAAAGAGAATTCTTAAAAAATGTTATTACTCAAATCTACATCGAGTGATTTCAATTAAATGATAGTCCATGAAATTGGCAAACTATAAATTAATTAAAAGGGGTTGAGTGATGTGATTGAAAATATTTAGCACCCTACTTAACAAGTATCTTCTTTTTAAAGCTGCTTTTTGGAGCTTCACAAAGTGAACAGATATAATCATCAGGAAGACTTTCAAAAGAAGTGTTAGGTTCAATATTTTGGGTTATATCACCATAAATTTCATTATAAATAGTTAAACACTCTTTACATTGGTAAACTTCTTCTTCAATGGTGTCAATTACCACCTTAGAACTACTTAAGTCTTCTCGTTCTGTTCCTAATTCCTCAAAATACAATTGGCTCAATTCCATTAGCAAACCTGGCAATTCCATTTTATCAACATCTTGAACATGTATGATGTAGTCTCGTGTATTTGGGTCGAAATTTTTGGCATACAACAAATTATAGGTATCACGAATTTTAAAATCGGTTAAACCTTTTGGCAGTGTATTTTTTTCAATAACAATGGATGTAAAATAATAACCCTCTCTAGTATAATCCGTGATCCCAAACGTTAATCCATAGGTACTAATATCATTCTTGTCAAAATTAGTTACCAAGAATTTTTTTAATTTGATAGCTTCTTTATTGGCAACTGGCAAATGCCAATTAAGCTCCAACATAGAGTGGCGTACATTGATACCGTGCTTGCCTAAAAATTTTTCCCAAAGTAATTTTGACTTCATTGGAATTCCTTTCACTATAAACGATTTCCATGGCGTGATTGATATTTTACCTATTTTACTTTCTGAACACAAATCGCACATTGCCTTTAAAAAAGACAGATCGTACTTATTGTTGCGCCAATAAAGTCCTAACCAATATTTATCCGCACCAATACGGTTCATGCCTTCATAATACGGAAATGGATAAAACGGCACTTCAAGTGGTTTATCTATTGTTCTGTTATTCGTTTCTATAGTATCTGTTACCAACTCAAAAATCATCTCAATGGTTTCTGGATCTTCCTTTAAAATAGCCTCGATAGCCATGGACACTCTATCTAAATCCCAGCTGTAGATAAGTGCTGGATACATTTGGGTTTTTTCCCATTCCGGAAGCCTAACATATAAATACCAATAATCTTCATATTCTGAAGCAATGAAGTTTAAGTGTCCTGTAAATAAAGGCACTAACCGTTGTTTTGGATCTGTGATATTGACTTTTAATTTAAGTTGTTTTCTAAACTGTTCCAATATATATAAATACCTATCACTGGTAAGCCAAGAAGTGCTTGGAAAAATATCTGCTGAAACATAGGATGACACAATATTCTCATAGCCAACCGTATTTGACTCTACAATTTGAAGATTATCAAGTTCTCTCAGCTTTTTTTGGTCAATTACCTTAGGAAACAAAATATCCTGTCTAGAACCAAAGGAAATGGTTTTTAATCCTAAACCTTCAGCCACTTCACAAATGTATTTCAATTCTCCTGGTGATAACACACCGCCATTGACTATAATTCTATTAAGATCTTTCATCTGTTTAAATTTATTTGTTTTTCAATAGTCAGATGGAAAGCTCTTTTTGAACATTTCGAATGTCTTGCAAAATTTGTTAATGGGCATTTCATGATACCAATACGTTTGTGTTATTGAGTATTTCACGAACTTCTGTTTTACAACTACCACAACCCAAGCCAGCACCCGTTTTATTACAAAGCTCAGTAAAATTGTCACAACCATTTTCAATAGCTTCCTTAATATTGCCTGCTCCAACTTGACTACAAGAACAAACCAATTTACCAATAACGGGCTTATCATTAGAAGCACCACGCAATAAGGTATTACGTTTATCTGCCATTTCAATTTTGCTCTCAATCATGGTTTTAAATTCGGCAAATTCATTTTTATCTCCCATTAAAACAGCTCCTACCAACAAATCGTCTTTAACAATACATTTTTTATAATACCGCTTAGAAATATCCGTGAATATCACTTCCTGATAACTATCGTCATTTTCAGGTACGTCGATTTCTCCAATGCTGCATAAATTAAGGTCATTAAACTTTAAAATGTTCATTAATACTGAACCATTGTAGGCACAACTTACATCTCCTGCTATAAAGTTGGCCAAAATGTTTGCCTGCTCTTCAGCTGCAGATGTTATCCCGAACAACTGGTTATTGAACTCTGCAATTTCACCAATGGCAAAAATATCTGGGTGTGATGATTGTAAATGCTGATTTACCTTTACACCACGACTGCAAATAATGCGATTTTCCTTAGCTATTTCTATATTTGGCACGGTTCCAATGGCATACACTATAGCATTGGCCGTAATGAGTTTTCCACTTTTTAAATTGATATTAAGCTCGCCAGTATCAGCATCATCAAAAACGGTACTTACTTCATTATCAAAATAAATTTGAATACCTCGCTCTTGAACATCAAGGGCCAACAACTTACTGGACACTTTGTCCAATTGTCGTTCCATAAGTCTTGATGCGCGCTGCACTATGGTTATTTTTACATCTTTATGTTTTAAGGCAGCTGCTAATTCCAACCCTAACAATCCACCACCAACAATAACAACGTGCTGTTGTTCTGGCGGTAAATTTGTGTTATCCAAATACGCCTTAAACCTATCCGCATCACTTTTATTTCGCATGGTAAACCTTCCAGGCAGATCAATATTCACGTCTTTAGGAATAAAGGGCCTACTTCCTGTTGCCAATATAAGTTTATCAAAGGCATAATCATCACCAATATTATCAGTGATTGTTTTGTTTTCTGAATCAATTTTTGTTATAAAACTTTCAGGGTGGATTTTGATATTTAGTTTTTTTAGCTCTTTTTCCTTAATTTTTAAAAGTTGTTCCCACGTTAGCTCTTCTGTAACATATTCTGGCAATAAAACCCTATTATAAAAAAGATTGGGCTCTTTTGAAAACACATGGATTTCATCCTCTTCATTAAATTCCTTATAATTTTGAACAAACCTAAAAGCGGCTGCCCCAGCACCTACTATGATGATTTTCTCAAATGGTTTTTTGTACTTTGAGACTGAAACGGCGGTAAATTTAAAATCCGGTTCTTTTGATTGGGGGTCAACCATGGTATGTGTTAAATTGTTGGCTCGATTTAAATCGCTTTGCAATTGTTTGCCCCAATGCATTGGTAAGAAAACAACACCTTTTCTTATGTTTTCTGTCACATTTGCCCTTACCCGTACTGTGCCATGGATACTTTTTATTTCAGCAATATCACCATTTTTTATTTTGCACAAAAAGGCATCAATTGGGTTTATTTCCAAAACAGGCTTTGGATAATGTGTTTTTAATCGAGACACCTTTCCTGTTTTGGTCATGGTATGCCATTGGTCCCTTACTCGTCCCGTTGTTAAAATCAAAGGGAAATCCATACTAGGTTTTATAGACCGATTATCTATATGACTTGGCACATTAAAAACCGCCTTTTGTGATGGTGTATAAAATTTTTTGTCTTCAAAAAGCCTTGGTGTTCCAGAATGTCTGTATTCTGGAACTGGCCATTGAAATGTTCCTTCATTTTTTAGCCTATCATAATTTAAAAATGAAATGTCCATATTGGTTCCTTTGGTCATGGAACAATATTCACTATAAATTTCTTCAGTACTATTGTAATTGAACCCTCTAAAACCCATTTTTTGAGCAAACTCACAAAGTATTTCCACATCTGCTTTTGCTTCACCTGGAGGGTTTATTTCTTTCGGTAAATAGGAAATTCTACGTTCTGAATTAGTCATTGTTCCTTCTTTCTCCAACCATCCTGCAGCAGGAAGCACTAAATCTGCATACTCTACAGTATCTGATTTAAATGAAATATCCTGAACCACCACAAATTTGGCATTTTTCATTGCTTTTTCTATACTGTGGGTGTTTGGCATACTCACCAACGGATTAGTACAAATAATCCAAACAGCCTTAAGTTTTCCTTTTTCAAGGGCACTAAACATTTCCGTGGCCGTATATCCGGCCTTATCTGAAATTTTATCAACACCCCAAAACTGTGCTACTTCACGACGGTGTTCTTCATTAAAAAGGTCTTTATGAACTGCTAATAAATTTGCCATGCCTCCTACTTCACGACCACCCATAGCATTAGGCTGTCCTGTAAGTGAAAATGGCCCAGAACCCGGTTTACCGATATGCCCAGTTAAAAGTGACAAATTTAACAACGCAAAATTTTTATTGGTTCCTATGGCACTCTGGTTAAGCCCCATGGCCCACATACTTATAAACCCTTTTGACAACCCAATGATAGTAGCCGCTTTCCGTATGTCATCTTCTGAAACCCCACATAATTTTGAAGCTTCCTTTATGGATTTAGAAAATATTTGCTCTTTATATTTATTAAAGTCTTCTGTATGATTTTTTATAAAATTTTCATCCGCCAAACCACGCTCAAAAATACGCCTTCCAATCGCGTTATAAAGAATGACATCGGTTCCAGGGATCAATTGCAAATGCAAATCTGCAAAGTTTGCCGTATCTGTTTTACGTGGATCTACTACTATGATTTTTACATCCGGGTTTTGTTCTTTATGCTTTTCAAGTCTTCTAAACAATATGGGGTGACACCATGCCGGATTTGCTCCCGTAATAAGAAAACTGTCAGCCAATTCAATATCTTCATATGAGACGGGTACACTATCTTCTCCAAAGGTCTTTTTGTATCCCACTACCGCGGAGCTCATACATAAGCGCGAGTTGGTATCAATATTGTTAGTGCCCAAAAATCCTTTTGCAAGTTTATTTGCGATATAATATTCTTCGGTTAAGCATTGACCAGACACATAAAAACCAACACTATCTGGCCCATGCTTTTTAATAATTGATTTAAAAACACTACTTGCTCTCTCTAATGCATCATCCCAACCAACTCGTTCACGTGGATGCGATCTGCTCCAACGCATTTCTGGATATAAGATTCTATCGGAAACATCATTCACAACATAATGTAAATTCATTCCTTTAGAGCACAACATACCTTTGTTGACGGGATGGTCTTTATCTCCTTCAACCAAAACCTTATTATTAATATCCTTCTTAATAATAATCCCGCATCCTACACCACAATACGAACAAGTCGTTTTTACCTCATTTTGAATCATTATACCACTGAATTTTACACTAATTAAGAAAAAAAATAACGACAAACAATAGATGAACTACATTATTCTGAATACGTTAAAAAACCTACCAGAAACTTATGAATTAGTAATTATTATCCTTTAGTTTTTATTTTAATGGGAACAAGGTCATCTAAATATACATTTTTATTTTCAACCATAACGTCTTCATTTTCTGTAGAAAAACGTATAGCCAGTGCTAAAATTGCCGTTACCATTACCATACATCCAATCAACAAATAGCCACTTGAAACCGCCTGGGAAGAGGCTGTTGATTGGGCTGCTTTTATTACATCTACTCCTAGTCCTTGATTGGCCACAATAGCAGCTTTTTCAGCAATTGCAGATTTAGATTTAAGCAATAAAGCTGCAAAAAATGCTCCTACATTACCACCTGCACCAACAATACCTGAGACTGACCCAATAGCTTTTTTATTGATAAAAGGCACTACCGAAAATGTTGCTCCCTCGGCCATTTGAACCGACAAACTAAATAAAATCAAAAACAAGATCCCTAATATGATACTGGTAATTCCTGAAAAAGTAACCAGCATGATTCCCTGAAGCGCAAGTATAAATGACAAAAATAGCACCCTGCCACGTAATCCTTTTAATTTACCAAACTTATCCCCAAAATAGCCTCCCAATGTTCTTGCGAAAATATTCATCAATGCAAACGACAACACAATGTTTCCTGCCGTTAATCTTTCTAAATGAAATGTATTTTGAAGATAATCGTCCATAGTACCATAAACCGTAAGTTCAATACCAAAACAAGCCGCATAGACCAAGAACAGAATCCATATTCTATAATCTTTAATCACTTCTAAAAATCCGACTTGATCTTTCTTGGTGCTTACTTTTTCTCCTGAAGCTCTTAAATCCTTAAAATTACCTTCAGGCGTATCTTGGGTAAAAAAATAATATACAACACCCATTAACAAACAAATAACACCCGCAATTATGATGGAATATCTCCAAGCATCAGATTGGGCAACGCCCAAACCAATGACCAACGCCGCAATAAAAGGCATCCCCAAACGATTTGCGCCGCCTCCTAAATTTCCCCAACCAGCAGACGTTGCATTTGCGGTACCAACAACATTTGGAGCAAACATCAGTGATGTATGCACTTGCGTTATCACGAAAGACGCTCCAATAAAACCAATAAGTAATCTACAAATAAGAAATTGGAGAGGCGTTTGCACAAAACCACATAATATGACTGGGATGGCCCCTAAAACCAAAAGCCATGTATAGCAAGTTCTGGGACCATATTTATCACATAATTTACCAATAAGCAATCGGGCAAACACAGTTCCAGAAACAGCTAAAATAATGGAATTCCATTTTTGATCCGGTGTTAAACCTAAATCTTTAACCACATCTGGCATAAAAGGAATTATGCCAAACCATGCAAAAAAGCACATAAAGAATGATATGGAAGTTATCCAGAACGTACGCACAGGAACGCTCTTGAAATCTAACAAATTAAGTGTGGCTGCTTTAACTGATACAGAATTTTTCATGTCAAAAAAATATTTTATACTCACAAAAATAAGTATAATTACTTAATTTAAACATTAAAAATTACGTATTAAAAAATTAATATGTATTTGATAATTATCAAAATCTGTTTTTAAGAATCTGTTAAAAAAACAATAAATTATAGAGAAATTATATGAAATAGTAAAACTAAATTAAATATGAAACCATTAAAGTTGATTTAGTTTAATCTTTATCCCCGCTTTAATCTTTTGCAACTCTGAAAATTGCTGTTCAATACTATTAGTCATGGATTGAATATTAGCTTTACTAAATTTCATTGTAGATAATTTAGTATAAACTCCCTCTGAAAGATTTTCTTTATATGAATCTTTCATGTGAATCAAATAATCTCTAAAAGTCACGTCTGAAAACATTAGTTTATCCCATGAATCCGATTTATTAGCATATTCTTCAATGCTTTCTTGAACAGATATAGAAAGCGTTTGTGTTGCTCTAAATATTGCTTTCAAATGATTTAGTTCATCATCTGACTTTTTAAAAAAACTATAGTAAAAAGTAGCTAAAGCAATTAATAATCCGAAAATACCAATAAAAAGTTCCATTAATATGTATCTACTAAATCTTAATTCCTCAACTATTTAAACCAACCGATACTCCTTTGCTTTATTACTTAATTCCATAAGATTTTTGACATCCAGCTTTTTCATAAGATTGAAACGATGTACTTCTGCTGTTCTTCTACTTATTTCCAATTCTTCAGCAATATCCTTATTGTTTTTTAATTGCAGGACAAGCTCAAGTATCTGCTTTTCCCTTTTGGTAAGATTGAATGGGTCTTCTACCGTTTCTTTATTTTGTGTGCTTTTTTTATTTCCATTCACAAAATTATTCATGATAATGGAAGATATATCCCCCGAAAAATACTTTCCACCAGAAGCAACTGTGTGTATTGCTTTTAAAAACTCCTCTTTACTGGCTCCTTTTAGCAAATACCCATCGGCACCAGCTTCAATGGACTGAACCACATACTCTTCGGAATCATGCATAGAAAGCACTAAAGTTTTAATGTCTTTGTGACTTTTGTTAATTTCCCTAACAACCTCAATACCATTCAACTCTGGCATTCTTATATCAACTATCAATAAATCTGGCTTATTTTTTTTAATGACTTCAATAGCTTCTTTGCCATTTGAAGCCTCATCTATCACCCTAATTCCTTCTTGGTCTTCTAAAAGCGCTTTAATGCCGTCTCTTACAAGCACATGATCATCTGCCAAAATAACATTTATAATATCCATTTTTATCAAATTATAAGTACAAAAATAATGATTTTTACGTAATACTACTTAACTTTTCAATGGGAATGTTTAACGTTACCCTTGTTCCTTTATTAGGTTCTGAGTTAAGGAAAAGCCTGCCATTAATATATTTTATACGCTCTTTCATAAAGGTCAAGCCCATACCTCCATCGCCATTTTTTTTATATTCAATTTTTTCTGGGTCAAATCCTTTTCCATTGTCGTCAATAACAACACTTAGCAATTTTTCACTACAGGAAAGTGTAACTATGATATGTGTGGAATCAGCATATTTTATCGCATTGTTTATGGCCTCTTGGGTAATTCTGTAAATATTGATTTCAGAAAGGGAATCCAATCTTTGGTTAAAATCGGTTTTATTATAAAACACAATGTTTTTACCTGTAAGCTTTGATAATTCATTGGTAAGCTTTGTTATGGCTGGAACAATACCATGATCGGTCAATTCTGGAGGTGTTAAATTAAAGGTAGCCATTCTAACACCTTTAATAATATTGGACGTTAACTCTTTTAGGTGTTCAATTTTTAAAACCGTTTTGTCTTTATCCTTGACATCTATACTTTCCAAATTATATTTAAGACCAGTCAACATTTGCCCAATACCATCATGAACATCTTTAGCTATTCGGTTCTGTTCATTTTCTTGGTTTTCAATTATCTTACTGGAAATGTTTTTTTGCTGGTTCATTTTCTCCTCAAAATTGGCTTTGGTGAGTCGTTCAATTTCCAGTTGCGCTTCTTTTCTTTTTGTAATATCAGAAGCTATAATCAATAATTCGGACTTATCATCAGTAGGGTTAAAAGGGATTATTGCCATTTCCAACCAAACCTCAACTTGGTCTTTCGTGGTTGCTTTTACCTCGCCTTGCCAACCCGTTTTTTTATACTTAGTAATTAAGCTTTCTATAAACAATTGATCGTTCTCATTGGCCGATAATACATCTGCAAAATTTGCAACGTTATTAAATTTATTGAACTTAAAAAGTCTTGAGAACTTATTTCCCATATGAACAATTGTTCCGCTGGAAGTAATACGCGCAAATAAAAGGGTTTCGTCCATGGCATTGCTCAACGCTCGCAACTCTTTAACAGACTTCTCTTTGGCCTCACTCAAGACATCCGCGTCAAACGCCATTTTTTTTGCTTTTCTTTCAGCTATTAATAACTCCTTAAGTGTGTTTTTTACGGTTTTAGCTGTTGGCCAAAAAATGAACAGGAATTCTACCAACAAAATAAGCAACGTAAAAGCCATGAGCAACAATTCCAGCCTACGCAACCAATTAACTTTTTCATTGGCCTCAGAATCATATTGATTCACAATTTGATCCATGGCCTTTAAAAATGACCCTTCGTTTTGTTTTACTTTTTCAATATCATCAAGAAAGGTTTCAACTGGAAGTGAGGGGACATTTTCAATTTTTTCAATAATAGCTTTTGAAGCTTTCTCAATAATATTAAAAGACGGGTTGATCTTATTAAACATATTGATAACCGCTATACTGTTATGACCTGGCAAACCAAGGCTGTCACTTCCATTTTGAAGGGCATGGTGTGACATTTCCCATAACTTAAGGGTTTGTTTAAGCTTGTCTTTAAGTTGAATTCTTTTTTCCAGGTCTTCTTCTGTAGAAAGCGACACGATTTCCTTGGTAAGTTTTTGGCTAAGCATCCTTTGTCTACCTGCCACATTGATAACCGTAGAATCTCCTTCTTGATCTTTGAGGTGTTTTCTAATAAGGATTTGGCTTATAATTACCGAAAGGGCAATAGTGCTCAATGCAATAATATATAAACGGCTTAATTTTTTAAATGTCCGTTGATCTAAAGAATTACCGTTTTTAGTCATTTTATATTTACTCTTTAGAAATAGCTTCTTTTATCAATGCTAAACTTTTATCTGAAAATTTAATTCTTAAAGCTTCTACATGTCCTTCTTCAGACA
Source organism: Gaetbulibacter sp. M235 (assembly GCF_043876835.1). Taxonomy (NCBI): domain Bacteria; kingdom Pseudomonadati; phylum Bacteroidota; class Flavobacteriia; order Flavobacteriales; family Flavobacteriaceae; genus Gaetbulibacter; species Gaetbulibacter sp. M235. Next base: position 227,024 of record NZ_JBAWJZ010000006.1, on the reverse strand, counting down.
TTTTTTTCCAAGTTTTTTGAAGGATATCAATAACCTTTTTATCCTCATGTTTGGCTGCAAATTCTTCAAAATAATAATCTAAAAAGACCAAACAAATAACATCTTCTATGGTTTGGCTTTCCTCGTTCTTTTTTATTAGTTTCTTATTGATTAAAAAAGAAACCCTATCAATAAATTCGTCATCATATCCCACGTCTTTTAAGATTTCCGCAGTTATTTCTGCATGCATTTTTTTTAGTGTTTCCCGCCATCTTAAATACCCCACTTTGTCCATGGGATATTCATCTCTGGCTATTTTCCAACGGCAAATGTGTTGTGCTCTTGATGCAATTTGAAGGGCCCTTGATGCATTTGGTTTAAACTGCAACAGTTTTTGGGACATTCGCTGGGAGTACAATAACTCCTTTGGAAAATCTAACCCGTGGCTGTGGTATGTGTTAATGTCTTCTGAATTCTTTTTGTCAATAAGCGCAATAGCTATTTCAAATTTTGTGGGTTCCATAATGTGTATAATTAATCTGCAAAGCCAATATACACATTTCCGTTTTCAATTTTAACAGGATACACCGCTATTTTTAAATCTTCTCCCGCCAAATTGGAACCATCTTCCAAAGAAAAGTTTTTTTTATGCATGGGGCAGGCCACTTTAGGAATGCCCGCTTTATCTCCAATCATCCCAAGGGATAAAACCATTTCCATTTTATGGGGACACAGATTTTGACATGCATACCACTTAGACATTCTAGTAAAATTATAAACCGCTATTTGCTTGGTTTTGTATTTTATACAAGCACCACTGTTTTCAGGAAAATCGCTTACCGTGCCAACTTCAAACCAAGTTTTAACATTGGCCTCATTTACAGTATCGTATTGATTTAAAATATCTTGCATATCTAAAATTTTATTTAATTCAATTCTTTATTGGGGCGTTCCCCTTCGGGTTGGGCTTTTCGCTACAAGTCCTCGCTCGTACCTCGCTGCGGGCTTTCCGCTTCAATCCCTAACGCAACCACTTCCTTTAATATTTACGTCATTGCGATGCAAATTTTTATTTGCTGCGGCAATCTCTTTTAGATTGAAGAGATTACTTCGTCGTCCCTTCTCGTAATGACTCACTAAACACCTACCAAGCCTTTGGCATTTTCATGTCGCGCATGGGCACAAACACCAAATTATCATCGGTATCATCTGAATTCACAAAATGCTTGAAACGTTTCTTCATTTTAGGATCTTCTATAGCTTGTTTCCACTCACACTCGTATTTATTAACAAGACCTTCCATCTCCTTTTCAAGTTCTTCCGCAATTCCCAAGGAATCTTCAATAACAACTTTCTTTAAATACTCAATACCACCTTCCAACTTTTCCAACCACGGTGCAGTTCTTACCAATGGCCCGGCAGTTCGCAAGTAATACATCAAAAACCGGTCTAAGTATTTAATGGCAGTTTTGTCATCCAATTGTTCTGCAAAAAGAACGGCATGTTTTGGCGTTGCTCCACCGTTTCCACAGACATACAAATTCCAGCCGCCATCAACGGCTATCAATCCAAAATCTTTTCCTCTGGCTTCGGCACATTCACGAATACACCCAGACACACCACCTTTTAATTTATGAGGTGAGCGTAAGCCTTTATATCTATTTTCAATTTCTATGGCAAACGTTACACTTTCATGCATACCGTAACGACACCAAGTAGAACCTACACAACTTTTAACGGTACGAAGTGATTTCCCGTAAGCATGTCCACTTTCAAATCCAGCGTCTATCAATTCTTTCCAAATAAGAGGTAATTCGTGCAATTGTGCACCGAACAAATCAATACGTTGCCCTCCCGTGATTTTTGTATATAAATCATATTTTTTGGCAACTTGACCTAACACAATCAACTTATCGGGTGTAATTTCCCCACCAGGAACTCGTGGCACTACAGAATAGGTCCCATTACGTTGAATGTTTGCCAAAAAGCGGTCGTTAGTATCTTGAATGGTATATTGTTTGTTTGCCGTTTCCATAGTGATCGTAGCAAAAATGGATGCCAATGCTGGTTTACAAACCTCACAACCATGACCTTCTCCAAATAAATTAAGCGCTTCTTCGTAATCTTTAACCTCATTGATTTTAATAAGATCATAAAGTTCCTGTCTATTAAAACTAAAATGCTCACAAAGAATTTCTTTAACTTCTTTTCCTAATGATTTAAGCGTTTCATTAACCAAATCTACCACCATAGGTTTACAGCCTCCACATCCTGTTGTTGCTTTGGTTTTGGCAACCACATCGGCCAAAGTATTACAACCGCCTTCAGTAATAGAACTGCAAATAGCGCCTTTGGAAATACTTTCACAAGAACAAACTTGGGCAGCATCCGGAATATCCATAACACTACCAAACGATGACCCGCCTTCTCCTCTAGCTCCAATAATCAATTCTTCGGCATCTTCAGGTATTGGTAATCCATTTAAATAGATTTGATGGAACATATTGTAATCAGAGGCATCACCTATCAGGATCCCTCCTAATAGTTTTTTTCCATCATGACTTATATTGATGCGCTTATATAGATTTTTGGTTTTGTTTTCATAAATGATGGAATATCCTTTTTCAACAGGCATAAACGGCTCACCATAACTGGCCACATCCACTCCAATCAACTTTAATTTGGTAGACATATCTATATCTTGCTCCATGACAACCTCTTTGTTTCCCAATATTTGATTGACTGCAACTTCAGCCATATCATACCCTGGCGCCACTAAGCCATAAATCATATTGTTCAACAAAGCCACTTCACCAATGGCATAAATTTCGGAATCCGATGTTTGCATTTTGTTATTCACAACAATACCTCCTCGTACCCCCATTTTTAAATTGCACGTTTTTCCTAATTCATCACGGGGTCTTATCCCTGCAGAAATGACCAGCATTTCCACATCTATCTTATCATATTCACCAAACTCCATACCCGTTATAGTATCTTCACCTAAAATTTTATCGGTCACTTTAGATAAATGCACATGAATACCCAATGATTCTATTTTTTCCTGAAGCACTTTACTACCTCTGGTATCCAATTGTCTTGGCATTAATTTGGGAGCAAACTCCACAACATGAGGTTCAAACCCCATATCTTTAACAGCTTTTGCCGCTTCCAACCCTAAAAGGCCACCACCTAAAACCGCAGCTTTAATAGTTTCTTTTCTTTCGCCTTTTATCTTATCAGCATAAGCCAACATGTCTTCTAAATCTTCAATTGTGCGATAGACAAACACCCCTTTCTTTTCTACCCCCACTATGTTAGGCACAAAAGGAGCTGAACCAGTTGCTAAAACCAAGTAGTCATACTTATAATGAAAGTCTTTGGTAGTGGTAACCTTTTTTGAAGCGCGATGGATATCGGTAATACGTTCATTTGTAACCAATTCAATACCGTTCTCTTCATACCAGGATCTTGGTGCCATTTCTAAAGCATTGGCATCTTGATTTTCGAAGAATTCACTTAAATGCACCCGATCGTAAGCGGGTCTTACCTCTTCCCCAAAAACAGTTATTTGAAATTTTTCTCTATTAGGTTTAGATATAAACTTCTCACAGAATTTATACCCTACCATACCATTACCTACAACTATTATTTTTTGCATAACTACGTAATTAAAAAAACAAATATAAGTATTATTACTTAATTTTTATTACGTAATTAAAGAAATTTATATGTTATGATATATTATTATCGATTTCTAAAATAGGAACAGTTTAAATTGATTAATAATCAAAATAGACATTCACAATTAAGCCGTATAAAAATAATAGCTCTATGTCTTTACTGTTTTGTTACATCCTATTTTTCAAAGGAAAACTCTCTTTTTGATGGTTATTAAAGCTACCTACCATGTATCAACTTAAAAAAAATCTATTTCAATAAATGAGAGAAGATAAAAACAAAAAAGCTTCACTATTTAAGTGAAGCTTTTTGTGATCGCGACAGGATTCGAACCTGTGACCGTCTGCTTAGAAGGCAGATGCTCTATCCAGCTGAGCTACGCGACCAGTAACTCTATAATGTCGGGGTGGCAGGATTCGAACCTGCGACCTCCTGCTCCCAAAGCAGGCGCGATAACCGGGCTACGCTACACCCCGAATTGATTATCATTTTATTTGCGGAGAGACAGGGACTCGAACCCTGGCGACAGTTACCCGTCGACAGATTAGCAATCTGCTCCATTACCACTCTGGCACCTCTCCTAATTTATAATGAACTTATGCAATAAAATTGCGGATGCAAATGTAATGTATCATCTTTAAGAACACAACTATTTAATTGATTTTTTAAAAAAATTATTCAGGGTATTCAATTCGCAAATGGTAAATATTTGCTAGCTTGTGTTTTAGCACTTTTTTTATTGATTGAATTTCTTTAAAAGTGATGTTTGCATTTAAGAATTGACCTTCATCTATTTGTTTATTTATGATATTTTCAACAAATGCATCAATTTTTGTTGACGTAGGTTCTTTCAAGCTTTTTGAAGCAGCTTCAACACTATCACACATCATTAAAATTGCTGTTTCTTTACTAAATGGTTTTGGTCCCGGGTAACTAAAGTCAGACTTATCTGCGCCTTGTTCAAGTTCCTTTTCTTTTATATAAAAATAATAAACCATAGAAGTTCCATGATGAGTTCTAATAAAATCAATAACTCTATCTGGTAAATTATATTTTTTAGCAATTTCAATTCCTGCAATTACATGTTCTATAATAATGCGGGCACTTTCTTTTGAAGATAACTCGTCGTGTGGATTAATACCTGTTGATTGGTTTTCAATAAAATATGTTGGGTTTTTCATCTTCCCAATATCATGGTACAAAGCACCAACTCTAATTAACATTGCATTGGCACCAACTTCATTTGCACAGGATTCTGCCAAATTAGCTACATTTAATGAGTGATGAAAAGTTCCTGGAGCTTTATTAGATAACTCTTTAAGTAACTTTGAGTTGGTGTCTGATAGTTCTAAAAGTGATACATCTGACACCAATCCAAATAGTTTTTCATATATATAAATAAGCGGTTGCACAAACAATGTTGCAAGTCCACACAAAATAAACCATATAAAAGTTTCCCATTTTATAGTATCTATACTACCTTCATGAATGACAAAAAAGGCAAAATACGCAATAATATATATTAAGGTAATTTGACCTACTGAAATAAACAAATTTGCTCGTTTATATAGCTCTGAAACCGTTAAAATAGTTACAATTCCCGCGATGATTTGAAGAAACATATACTCATAACTATTCGGAACAATAGAACCTAATAACAATACTGTTATTACATGAGCAAACATACCTAATCTTGCATCAAAAAAGGCTTTAAAAACTAATGGTAAAATACAAATGGGTACAACATAAATGTATTTAGAATTATAATTTACAACAAAGGTTGTAATAAAAACCATGAGTAAAATATTGAAGAAAATGAAGGTAACTTTTGTGTTGTTTTCAAACACATCAATCCTATATTTTCTTAGAAACAAAAGCAACATTAAAAGCGCTAGTGATACTAATAATGTGTAGGCAAAAAGTATCCAATTATAATTTGAAGCACTCCAAACCTGCGATTCGTATTCAGATTTTAAAGATTCTAAAATTTGATATTTATCCCCTTCAATAATTTCACCTTTAGAAATAATTAAAGTTTCCTTTTCAATACTTCCTCTTGAATAAGCAATTTTATCTAAATCTTCTTTTAATACTTTTTCTGTAAATGATTTATCATACGATAAATTAGGTTGGATTAAATCAAAAAATAAGGCAGTAAATTCTGTTTTGTAATCTCCCCGTTTCTGTTCAACCAAAACTTTATTGATTATTGATGAAACCTGTTCTTGATGAATTAAATTAGCATATTTCGTAGTGTGCTTTTCAATTCTATCTTCTAAAATGGCAACAGTTTTATTATCTGGAAAGTTGTAATTTTCACTTAAAACACCAAAAAAATACAATTCATCAATAATTTTTTCGCCTGTTTTAAACAAAATATTGCTTTCTAATCTAGGTAAAGAATCTGAAAAAGTATTTTTAAATTGATCTTTATATAAATTTTTAATTTCATTTTCAATTGAAACATCTACATTAAAAAAGAGCGTAGAATGCTCTGAAATTGTTTTCTTTTCAGCTTCAATTTCTTCATTTGACTTTTTAATGGCAAAATTAAAAGGTGCGTATAAGTTTTCTGATTGCCATGGTTTTCCCTTTTCAAAATTATATTTAAATTTTCCCGTTTTAGGGAACAAATACACTATTAAAAAAGTTGTACATATAAATAACAATCCCTTGTATATCAAAGAATGATTTCTATATAATTTGTTTATGAAGTCTGACATTATAATTATAAAGGTTTTCAAATGTAATAAAATATACGCTTTTTTGATTTTTTATAATACAGTAATCGTTCTAATTTCTACTAAAAATTGATTATTTTCGCCTCAAGCTAATTAAACGTTAAAAAAATGAGTAAAGAAGTGGTTATTGTATCAGCAGTAAGAACTCCAATTGGAAGCTTTTTAGGATCTTTATCAACTATACCAGCCTCTAAATTAGGTGCTACAGCTATTAAAGGTGCATTAAAAAAAATAAACTTAAATCCAGAACTTGTTCAAGAAGTTTTTATGGGTAATGTGGTTCAAGCCGGAGTTGGACAAGCACCTGCAAGACAAGCTGCTATTTATGCTGGAATACCAAATACTGTTCCCTGCACAACAATTAATAAGGTTTGTGCCTCTGGTATGAAATCTGTTATGCTAGCAGCTCAATCTATTGCAATGGGTGATGCTGATATTATTGTTGCTGGTGGGATGGAAAACATGAGTTTAATTCCTCATTATTTATATAGTAGAACTGGTACTAAATTTGGCCCAACTACATTAATTGATGGTTTGCAGAAAGATGGATTGGTTGATGCTTATGACCAAAATGCTATGGGAGTTTGTGCAGATGCTTGTGCAACTGAATACAATTTCTCAAGAGAAGACCAAGATGCCTTTGCTATTCAGTCATACAAACGCTCTGAAGCTGCTTGGAATTCAGGTAAATTCAATAACGAAATTGTTCCTGTAGAAGTTCCACAACGTCGGGGAGAACCAGTATTAGTTGGCAAAGATGAAGAATATACAAATGTTAATATTGATAAGATACCTGAACTTAGACCTGCATTTACAAAAGAAGGAACGGTTACAGCTGCAAATGCGTCTACTATAAATGATGGTGCTGCAGCATTGGTTTTAATGAGCAAGGATAAAGCCATTGAATTAGGTGTTAAGCCACTTGCAACCATAAAAGGATATGCAGATGCAGCTCATGAGCCAGAATGGTTTACAACAGCTCCTGCTAAAGCATTACCAAAAGCTTTAGAAAAAGCTGGGGTTGAAATAAGTGATGTAGATTATTTTGAATTTAATGAAGCGTTTTCTGTTGTTGGTTTAGCCAATATGAAAATTCTGGGTTTAAATGATAGTAATGTAAATGTAAACGGTGGCGCTGTATCACTTGGTCATCCGCTAGGTTGTTCTGGTGCAAGAATTATAGTAACATTATTAAACGTTTTAGAACAAAACAATGGTAAAATTGGTGCGGCAGCTATTTGTAATGGTGGTGGTGGAGCCTCAGCAATAGTTATTGAACGTAATTAATTTTTATTGAATGCAATACGGAATTTGTCATTTAAGCATTGTTCCTTTAAGATTTGAATCCTCTGATAAAAGTGAGTTGGTTTCTCAATTATTATATGGTGACTTTTTTAAAATTCTTGAAAGACAAAAAAAGTGGAGTAAAATTAGGCTTGCATTTGACTCTTATGAAGGCTGGATAGATAACAAACAATATAAAGAGATTGATGAAAATCAATATAAAGAGCTAAATAATTCAACACCAAAATTGGCAATTGATTTAGTTGAATTTATTGAAGATGAAAATCAACAATTGAAACCAATATTACTAGGTTCTTCATTAAATGGATTATCAATTTTAAATCATTATCACGATGGTAATATTATTGAAGGGAAAAACCCAAAAAGCAATATAATCCAAACAGCCTTTTTATATTTAAACTGTCCTCATCTTTGGGGCGGCAAAAGTCCTTTTGGTATTGACTGTTCAGGATTTACACAAATGGTTTATAAACTTAATGGATATAATCTTTTACGTGATGCTCATCAACAAGCAACACAAGGTGAAGCTTTAAGTTTTATTGAAGAAAGTGAACCTGGAGATTTGGCTTTTTTTGATAATAATGAAGGACAAATTGTTCATGTTGGCCTTATCATGCAAGATAATTACATTATTCATGTTCACGGAAAAGTTAGAATTGATCGTTTAGACCATTCAGGGATCTATAATGTTGATCTGAAAATGCATACCCATAAACTTAGGGTTATTAAAAAAGTGATATAAAAAAAGCCGCTAATCGCGGCTTTTTTTATATTTAAATATGATTTTATTAGTTTCCTGTAGCTTCAAGTACATCAACTTTTTCTTTCATTTCATTGTATTTGGCTGTTTCTCCTAAAACACTATAAATATTCATTAATGTTTTTGCAGCACTAACATTTTGATTATCTATTTTGAAAGCGTCAGTCAAGTAAGGTATGGCATCCTTATATATTTGTTGACGCATTTCTCTTAACTCATCATAACGTAAATCATCCTTTTTTGAAGTTCCTAATCCATTCATTTCCTCAATTAACGCTTGCTCTTTGTTTAAAATTAAAGCAGCCATATTTATATAAGCATTTACGTATTTTGGATCTAGTTCAATCGCTTTTTTATAGTATTCCATTGCTTCTTCTGGATGTTCAGATTCTGAAGCAATTACACCTAAATTATATTGTAATTCAGGATTCTTTGGGTCTTTAGTGGTTGCTAGTTGCAATAAGCTTTTAAACTCTTCAACATTTCCCATTTTATAGTAAACATTAGCTTCTGAAAGTAACAAATTAATATCATCTGGACTTTCTGCTCTAGCTTCTTTCATAGCCGTTAATGCATTATCGTTATCCTCTTTAGTAACATAAATAAGAGCAATATTTTTTATAATCTCAGCTTTTTTAGATTCAGATTTACGATCCTCTGGCTTAATGTGAGTTTTTGCCTTTACAGATAAATCACGCATTGATTTATTTTGAAAAAATTCTTCTTTTTGAGTTTCAACACTAGTAGCATAATATTGTTGTTCTATACCTGTATAGCCTAAATTTTTAAGTTCTTTATATAAACCTAAAGCTCTATCATAATCTTGAAGGTTAACAGCTGTAGCGGCCGCATAATATAGATAAACGGTATCTTTAGTAGAAACTCTATAAGCACGTTCAAAGTCATTTGAAGCTATTCCAAATTCATTTTTTTCATAAGCTGCATTTCCTTTTGTTAGAAAATTATTTATCATATCTTGCTTTAATTGAGCTGTTTCTTCTGGGTAACCTTCAGTTACATTTGATAAACTTTCTAAAGCTTTATCAATATCAACATTTGAACCAGCACCATTAGCATAAAGTGCTTGCGCATTAAGTAAATAATATTGAGATTTAGTTTTAGCATCTAAACCTGATAACATTGACTCTACTTGAGTTAAACCAGCCTTTGCTTCAGAATAATTATTGCTTTTAATAGCTTTTTCAACAGCCTTTAATTCTTTTTTCTGAGCAAACGAAAATGTGCTTATCAAAAATGCAAAAGCTATTATAACTTGATTTTTCATTTTAAATAATTTTAAATTTGTTAATGTATTAATTGTTATCTTCTGGGTTATTATCAAGAGTTGTGCCATCTGTCAACTCTTCTCTGTTTTCAATAGATTCAGCGGGGTTTTCACTTGTTTCCTCTACCTCATCGTCGGGCATTACTTTTGCAACTGCAGCAATAGAATCGCCATTTCTAAGATTTATTAATTTTACGCCTTGAGTTGCTCTTCCCATCAATCTTAAATCTTTAACTGACATACGAATTGCAATTCCAGATTTATTAATAATCATTAAATCATCATTGTCTGTCACACTTTTTATTGCAACTAAATTTCCGGTTTTATCAGTTATTGATATAGTTTTAACTCCTTTTCCTCCACGGTTTGTAATTCTATAAACTGGTTCACCATCTTCTGGATCATCTATGTAAGTACGTTTCCCATACCCGTTTTCAGAAACTACTAAAACAGATTCTTCTTGTGGATTTTCAATAGTAATCATTCCAATTACTTCATCAGTTGAGCTTGCTAGGGTAATACCTCTAACTCCTGAAGCACTTCTTCCCATTGGTCTCGTTTTTGCTTCTTCAAATCTGACTGCTTTACCAGATTTTAATGCTAGCATTACTTGACTTTCTCCCGTAGTTAATCTTGCTTCTAATAAAATATCATCTTCTTTAATGGTAATAGCATTGATACCATTAGTTCTCGGTCTTGAATATTGTTCTAATAAAGTCTTTTTAACTTGACCGTTTTTAGTTGCCATAATTACATAATGGCTGTTTATATAATCTTCGTCTTTTAAATCTTGAGTACATATAAACGCTTTAACAGTATCGTCTTGCTCTATGTTTATCAAATTTTGAATAGCTCTACCCTTTGAGGTTTTACTTCCTTCTGGAATTTCATAAACACGCATCCAGAAACATTTACCCTTTTGAGTAAAGAACAACATATATTGATGATTTGTTCCTACAAATAAATGCTCTAAAAAGTCTTCATTTCTTGTTGTTGACGCTTTTTGACCAACTCCACCTCTATTTTGAGTTTTATATTCAGAAAGTGAAGTGCGTTTTATATAACCTGCATGAGAAATAGTAATCACTACTTTTTCATCAGGAATCATGTCTTCGATACTAAAATCACCACCGGAATATTCTATAATTGAACGACGTTCGTCACCATATTTAGCTTTTACTTCGATAAGTTCTTGCTTAATGATTTCCATTCGACGTTCTTTTTTATCAAGAATATCTTTTAAGTCTTCAATGGTTTTCATTAACTCTTCATACTCACTTCTTAGTTTATCTTGTTCTAAACCTGTAAGTTGACGCAAACGCATTTCAACAATGGCTTTTGCCTGAATTTCAGATAATTCAAAACGTGCCATTAACTTTTCACGAGCCTCATCAGCATTTGATGATGCTCTAATTAATGCAATAACTTCATCTATATTATCTGAAGCTATGATTAAACCTTCTAAAATATGTGCTCTTTCTTGCGCTTTTCTTAATTCGTAAGTAGTTCTTCTAACAACAACCTCGTGTCTATGCTCAACAAAATAATGAATCATGTCTTTTAGATTCAATAATTGAGGACGACCTTTTACTAGTGCTATGTTATTTACACTAAATGAAGATTGTAGTTGAGTGAATTTGTATAATTTGTTTAAAACGATGTTTGGAATAGCATCACGTTTCAACACATAAACAATTCGCATTCCGTTTCTATCGGATTCATCACGTATGGTTGCAATGCCGTCAAGTTTTTTCTCATTTACCAAATCAGCAGTTTTCTTAATCATATCTGCCTTATTGACTTGATAAGGTATTTCAGTAACAATAATACATTCACGACCATTCACTTCTTCAATATTGGCTTTACCACGCATAATAATACGTCCTCGACCAGTTTTAAAAGCTTCTTTTACACCATCGTAACCATAAATAGTTCCACCAGTTGGAAAATCTGGTGCTTTTACATGCTTTATTAATTCGTCTATTTCAATATCATTATTATCAACATAAGCTACAATACCATCAACCACTTCTGATAGATTATGAGGAGGCATATTGGTTGCCATACCAACAGCAATACCTGATGCACCATTTACTAAAAGTCCAGGAATACGAGTTGGTAAAACGGTTGGTTCATTTAAAGTATCATCAAAATTTAATTGGTGGTCTACAGTTTCTTTGTCAATATCGGCCAACATGTCTTCAGATATTTTACGCATACGCGCTTCTGTATAACGCATTGCCGCTGGACTATCTCCATCTACAGATCCAAAGTTACCTTGCCCATCAACAAGCATATATCTTAAACTCCATTCTTGAGCCATACGAACCATGGCATCATAAACAGATGTATCTCCATGTGGATGGTATTTACCCAAAACTTCACCTACTATTCTTGCTGATTTTTTGTGTGCTGTATTAGCTCTAACACCTAATTCATACATTCCAAAAAGAACACGTCTATGAACTGGCTTTAAACCATCTCTTACATCAGGTAAAGCACGTGACACAATGACTGACATTGAATAATCAATGTAAGCCGATTTCATTTCATCTTCTATGTTAATTGGAATAAGTTTTTCTCCTTCAGCCATATATAATTAATTAGTTATTTTTTTGAATATTTCAAACGTGCTAAGATAATTATTTCGTGAGTAATGACAGGACTTTTAAGCTAGTTTTTTAGTGTTTTTTTATTAACAATTTACATAATAATTTTCGTTGATAAATATGCCCTCATTTATTTTGATTTTATAAAGTTTTTTTTGTCTATTAGCAACTTACAGACAATTTAAGGTATAGTTTTTGTCTTTACTAAATTGTTTTATTACTTTTAATGCAGAAAGGAACTTAATTATGGACGATAATTTTTCACCTAGAGTAAAAGATGTAATTGCTTATAGCAAGGAAGAAGCATTGCGCTTAGGCCATGATTTTATTGGTACTGAACACTTAATGCTTGGTCTTTTACGTGATGGAAATGGGAAAGCTATTGATATTTTAAATGCCTTGGAAATAGATTTAAATCATTTAAGGAGAAAAGTTGAAATATTAAGTCCTGCCAACCCAAGTACATCAGTAACTTCAAATCAAAAAAAGAATTTACATCTAACAAGACAAGCAGAACGTGCTTTAAAAACAACATTTTTAGAAGCAAAATTATTTCAAAGTACATCAATAAATACTGCTCATTTATTATTGTGTATTTTAAGAAATGAAAATGACCCTACTACCAAGCTTTTAAATAAGCTAAAAGTTGATTATGACAACGTAAAAGAACAATTTAAATTTATGATTACTAACGATAATAACTATATAGAACCCAAGTCCGAATCATTTCAAGATGACGATTCAAGTCATGATGATGATACAACAAAAGATAATCTTTTTAATGCTCCTGCAAACAAAACCAATAAAAAATCTAAAACTCCTGTTTTAGATAATTTTGGTAGAGATTTAACAGTTTTGGCTGAAGAAGGCAAACTTGACCCAGTTGTAGGTCGTGAAAAAGAAATTCAACGAGTATCACAAATTTTAAGCAGACGTAAAAAGAACAATCCGCTGTTAATTGGTGAACCAGGTGTTGGTAAATCTGCCATCGCTGAAGGGTTAGCACTCAGAATTATTAAAAGAAAAGTATCCAGAATTCTTTTTAATAAGCGTGTAGTTACTTTAGATTTAGCAAGTTTGGTTGCTGGCACAAAATACCGTGGGCAGTTTGAAGAACGCATGAAAGCTGTTATGAATGAACTTGAAAAAAATGATGATGTTATATTATTCATTGACGAAATTCATACCATTGTAGGTGCTGGTGGAGCAACAGGAAGCTTAGACGCTTCAAACATGTTTAAACCAGCTTTAGCACGTGGTGAAATTCAATGTATAGGAGCTACAACCCTTGATGAGTACAGACAATACATTGAAAAAGATGGAGCTTTAGAGCGTCGTTTCCAAAAAGTAATTGTAGAGCCAACTACTGTTGAAGAAACTATTGAAATCCTTAACAACATTAAGGCAAAATACGAAGACCACCATAATGTTGATTATACACCAGAAGCTATTGAAGCATGTGTAAAATTAACAAATCGCTATATGACAGAACGCTTTTTACCAGACAAAGCAATTGATGCTTTAGATGAAGCAGGTTCTCGTGTGCACATCACTAATATTGAAGTTCCAAAACAAATTCTAGAGTTAGAAAAACAACTGGAAGAAGTTAAGGAAATTAAAAATTTAGTTGTTAAAAAGCAAAAGTATGAAGAAGCGGCCAAGTTAAGAGATGATGAAAAGCGCATTGAAAAAGAACTTCAAACTGCTCAAGATAAATGGGAAGAAGACACTAAGCAACATCGTGAAATTGTAACCGAAGACAATGTTGCAGATGTGGTTTCTATGATGACTGGCATTCCTGTAAATAGAATTGCTCAAACAGAAATCAATAAACTTGCAGAGTTACCAAAACTTATCAAAGGAAAAGTAATTGGTCAGGATGAAGCCGTTGCAAAGGTTGTAAAAGCAATTCAACGTAACAGAGCTGGATTAAAAGACCCAAACAAACCCATTGGCTCCTTTATATTTTTAGGACAAACAGGAGTTGGTAAAACACAATTAGCAAAAGTATTATCAAGAGAACTTTTTGATAGTGAAGATGCTCTTGTTAGAATTGATATGAGCGAATACATGGAAAAATTCGCTATCTCAAGATTAGTAGGTGCACCTCCAGGATATGTGGGTTATGAAGAAGGTGGTCAACTTACCGAAAAAGTAAGACGCAAACCATATGCAGTTATCCTACTTGATGAAATTGAAAAAGCGCATCCAGACGTATTTAACATGTTGCTTCAAGTACTTGACGATGGTTATTTAACCGATAGTTTAGGAAGGAAAATTGATTTTAGAAACACTATTATCATTATGACATCAAATATTGGTGCTCGAAAACTTAAAGATTTTGGTACAGGTATTGGTTTTGGAACTGCATCTCAAAAAGCGCAAGAAGATGAAAACACTAAAGGCATTATTGAAAATGCACTAAAAAAATCGTTCGCTCCAGAGTTTTTAAACAGAATTGATGATGTTGTTATGTTTAATAATCTAGAAAAAGAAGATATAAACAAAATCATTGATATTGAACTTGAAAAACTTCTTTTAAGAATTAAAGATTTAGGTTATAATTTAAAATTAAGTAAAAAAGCTAAAGATTATATAGCCGATAAAGGTTTTGACAAACAATATGGTGCTAGACCATTAAAACGAGCTATTCAGAAATATATTGAAGACGCTTTAGCTGAAGAGATTATAACTTCACACGTTCAAAATGGTGATAATATAATTATTGATTTAGATGAAGCCTCTCAAGAGCTTAATATTAAAATTGAAAAAGCTGAAAAGCCCGCTGAATCTTAATAATTAAAAGTCTCAAAATATTTTGAATTCCTACATTAAAATTAATGTGGGAATTTTTTTTTCAAAAAAGTGTAACAAATTTATGTTTTGATAATCTTTATAGTAACAATTTGATTTAATGTCGCTAACCAAGCTAAATATTGAACATCTTATAGAATTATGTATGTCAGGCAACCAATCGGCGCAATTGGAAGTCTACAACAGGTATTACAAAACTATGTACAACACCTCTTTAAGAATAGTTAAAGATAGTTTTGAGGCGGAAGACATTATGCAGGACTCCTTTTTGTTGGCGTTCACAAAATTGGATAGTCTTAAAGATGCCAAAACATTTGGTCCTTGGTTAAAACGAATTGTAATTAATAAAAGTATTTATCATTACAAGAAAAACAGTAAATACAATAACGTTCCTATTGATGATGTGCTTTATAAAGTTGAAGATCCCTCTGAAGGTTTTGATAACTCAGAATTAACAAGTTTAAAAGCTAAACAGGTTTTAGAAACTATAAAAACGCTAAAAGAAAACTATCAAATCTGTTTAACACTCCATCTTATTGAAGGATATGATTATGAAGAAATTTGCGACATTTTAAATCTGTCAAGTGCTAATTGCAGAACGATGATATCTCGTGCTAAAGATAGTTTAAGACAAAAGTTAGAATTAGTATTTTAAAAAAAGACGTATGAAAAAAGATAATATTGATAATTTATTTGAAGAATTGCGTTCAGAATTTGATTTTGAAAATCCAAGTCTTGGGCATCAAGAACGATTTTTATCAAAATTAAAAAATCAAAATTCTGAAACTGTTCAAAAAGCATCTAGCCAATCAAATTTTTGGAAACCTTTCCTAAGTATTGCAGCTTCTTTACTAATCTGGTTTAGTATTATCACTTTATTAAAACCTAGTGGAGAAATTAAAGATTTAGCAAGTGTTTCTCCAGAAATGACACAAACTCAAAACTTCTTTACTTCTGCAATTTCAGAAGAATTAGCAAAGCTTAATATTGAACGAACTCCTGAAACAGAAGTACTTATTAATGATGCATTAAAACAAATGAAAATTCTTGAAAAAGAATATGAATCTCTTAAAATTGACCTAACCGAAAGTGGCGATGATAAGCGTGTAATTTATGCAATGATTACAAACTTTCAAACAAGAATAAACATCTTAAAAAATGTATTAGAAACTATTGAAAATGTTAAACAACTTAAACAAAATAACAATGAAAACTCCATTACTATATAAAACAGCTTTAATACTGTTTTTATTACCAGCTATTATTTTTGCCAGCGACATTTCAAAGGGAAAATATAATAAAGAAAAAACAATTAAAAAGGAATATACTGTAAGCAGCAATGCCCTTTTAAAAATTGATAACAGCTACGGAAATTTAAATATTATGACCTATAGTGGAAACAAAATAACCATTGAAGTTAACATAAAAGTTAGTGGGAATGATGAAGAAAAAGTGCAAAAAAAGTTAGATGATATTAATGTTAATTTCAATGCTAGTTCAAACTTAGTTGATGCAAAAACAGTTTTTAATAATGACAAAAAATCTTGGTGGAATTGGGGCGGAAACAATAACATAAATATGGAAATAAATTATATCGTAAAACTTCCAATTACTAATAGTGTAGACTTAAACAATGATTATGGAAACATAAACCTGGATAAGCTTGAAGGAAAAGCTACCATAAACTGTGATTATGGAAAAATAACCACCAAAGAGCTTATGGCAGAAAACAATATGTTATCATTCGATTATACAAATGACTGTTATTTTGAATACATAAATAGTGGAAAAATTAATGCTGATTATAGTGGTTTCACAGTATCAAAAACGAAAAAATTGGATATCAATGCAGATTACACTTCATCAACTATTGAAGTAGCTGAAGATGTTAATTATAACTGCGACTATGGTTCAATAAATATTAAGAAACTTAATAATGTTAATGGTAATGGTGATTATTTAACCACCCGTTTGGGAGAAGTTTATAAAAACGTAACTATAAAAGGCGATTACGGTTCTCTTAAAATCAATCAAATGACTGCCAACGCAGGAAACATAACTATACAGTCTGACTATTTAGGTATTACCATTGGGTATCATCCAGATTATAATTTCAAATTCGATATCAGTACAGAATATAGTTCTTTAAAAAGCACGGATGGTTTTGAATTTTCTAAAAAAAATACTACCACAAGTAATAATTATTACTCAGGCTATTATGGCAATAGTAGTTCATCCAACTTAGTTAAAATTAACTCTGATTACGGAAATGTAACCTTTAATAAAAATTAATCATCAATCCATAAATTCAATTATATGAAATCGCCATTTAAACAAGTTTGTTGCAAACAAACACCAATGAATATAAGCGATACCATATGACAATTAAAAACAAATAAGTATCACATATGAAAGTGTCAATCAAAAAACAAACAGTAATCATAATAGCATCCATACTTTTTGTTACAACATCTTATGCCCAATGGGGCAAATCGATAAAAGGAAATGGCAACATAACTACAGTTACAAGAACCACATCAGATTATGATGGCATACAATGTGCTGGTCCTTTTGATTATATTCTTGTAAGTGGTGCAGAAGGAAACATTAAAATTGAAGGAGAAGAAAATCTGTTAGAATACATTATAACAGAAGTTAAAAACAATAACTTAATTGTAAAAGTAAAAAATAATGTCAACTTAAAAACCAGCATGAAAAAGGGCATAAAAATAACTATCCCTTTTAAAGATATTACTAATATATCCTTAACAGGTTCTGGAGATTTGCGGAATGAAGACTTGATAACTTCTGATAATTTAGAAATCCAATTAACAGGTTCTGGGGACATCAAATTAAAATCAGACACAAATTATATAAAAAATTCCATTACAGGTTCTGGTGATATTACATTAAATGGGAATACCAATAATTTAAACGCAGAAATATCGGGCTCTGGCGATATACATGGTTTTGAATTAATATCAAAAAACACAGAAGTATCTATTACTGGATCAGGAGATGCAAAAGTGTTTTGTTCAGAAAATTTTAAAGCTAAAGTTTCTGGTTCTGGCGATATCACTTACAAAGGAAATCCTAAGAAAGAGGATACAAAAGTTTCAGGTTCTGGAAGTATAAAACAATAAACTACAACCAAACAAAAGAGGCATTTTTTAAGTGCCTCTTTTGTTTTAAATTGTTTGTTCTTTTGGTACTCTGAACAATAAAATAATGCCACCTAAAAAAAACAAAACCAAAAATAGAATACCATTTCGCATAGTGCCGGTGATTTGGTCTATTAATGCAAAAATGACCATTCCAATAACGATTCCTATTTTTTCGGCAACATCATAAAAACTAAAATAAGATGTAGTATCTTCTGTTTCTGGCAAAAATTTTGAATACGTTGATCTTGCCAATGATTGAATTCCTCCCATAACTAAACCAACCAAAGAAGCTGCAATGTAAAACTGTATAGGTGTAATCATAAAATAAGCGTAGAAACACATAAACATCCAAACAAAATTTACAGCAATCAATGTTTTAATGTTTCCAAATTTTTCTGATGCCCTTGAAGTTAAAACGGCTCCAACAATAGCAACCAATTGTATAACTAAAATACTTATAATCAAACCAGTTGTTTTTTCACTATTACTAGACCAGGCAATTTCTTCTTCACCAAAATATACTGCTACTAACATGATGGTTTGAACTGCCATGCTGAACACAAAAAAAGCATATAAAAACCTTTTCAATCTTAAGTTTTTCTTTAGCTGTTTCCAAACTTGTCTTAATTCTCTAATTCCATTAAAAACAACATCTTTGGTTACTTTATGTCCTGCTGATGTTCCTTTAGGTAAAAAATAAAAGGAATATTGACTAAATAATATCCACCATATACCAACAGTTATAAATGAATACCGCATCATTTTCATTTTAGATTCTCCATCATCCTGACTCATAACCATTACCAAATTGATAATAAGCAAAATAACACTTCCTATATAACCTAAAGAAAACCCTTTGGCACTAACACTATCTTGCTGTTCAGGAAAAGCTATATCTGGCAAGTAAGAATTATAAAAAACCAAACTTCCCCAATAGCCTATTAATCCCATGAAATAAAATAAAATGCTAATGTAAATATGATTTAAATCAAACCAATACAATCCAATACAACCTGCTCCTCCTAGATAACAGAAAAATTTCATGAAATTCTTTTTATTACCAACATAGTCTGCAATACCTGAAAGAATTGGAGATGTAAAAGTTACCACCAAAAATGTAAAAGCTGTTACAAAAGTTATTAATGCTGTACTCTTAAAATTAAATCCAAAAGCACTAACAACTTTTATTTCGCTTAAAAAAAGAGCTGAATAAAAAATCGGAAAAATTGATGATGCAATTGTTAAAGTATAAACTGAGTTAGCCCAATCGTAAAATGCCCAAGCATTAAGGAGTTTTTTACTACCCTTTTCTAATCTACTCATAATAAAAAAAAGCTGCTTTTATTCAGCAGCTTCTAAAGTAAACAAATATTTTAAATGAATTATTATTTAAAGCTTGTAACCCCAAACTTTTTAGCTTCCGCTCTAGCTTTAGGAGCCAATGCTGTAAGATTTGCAATTCTTGAATCATTTGAAGGATGAGTGCTTAATAATTCCGGTGGTGCTTGTCCCCCACTTTGAGCGCTCATTCTTTTCCAAAGTTCGGCAGCTTCGTCTGGATTATAACCAGCAATTGCCATTAGTGTCAACCCAATACTATCGGCTTCTGTTTCATGGCTTCTGCTAAATGGCAACATGCCTCCTACTTGAGTACCAATACCATAAGCTTGATTAAAAAGACCTAGATTTTTATTATCCTTTAATGCAACATTTAAGCCTACTGCACCAATTTGTTGAAGCATTCCTGCACTCATACGTTGTTGTCCATGATTGGCTAATGCGTGAGCAACCTCATGACCTAATATAGCAGCAAGTCCAGCTTCACCTTTCGCAATTGGCAAAATGCCAGTATAAACTACAATTTTGCCTCCTGGCATACACCAAGCATTTACGGTTTTATCATCAACTAAATTATACTCCCATTTATAATCATTTAAATAACCAACATGTCCGTTAGCGTTTAACCACCTTTCTGCCGCTACTGCAATTTTTTGACCAACTCTTGTTACCATAGCTGCATCTGCAGTTCCTTTTATAACTTTATTGTCACTTAAAAATTGGTCATATTGCTGAAATGCTGCAGGAAACAACGAACTGTTTTCTGTTCCTGGTAACGCCATAGTTTGTTTTCCTGTAAATGGATTAGTAGCACACGCTATTAATATGATTGCTCCAACTAATGTGATTATTACTATCTTCAATTTCATATGAGTTGATTTTAAATTTTTTATAAAAATACAAAAATGATATTATAATTTTTTTACACAATTTTATTTTTATTTTTCAAAATTTACATTTTTAAATAGATGTTATGTTTGATAATTAATTTCGACATATTAAGAAAACATAATCATAACGTAAAAGAAAATGAAAAAGTTTATAATTTTAACTTTATTAATAATTAGTTTTAGTTGCAATAGTAATGCTCAAAAAAAGAAACAAGAAGAAATAAAAAAATATAGTGTTACTAAAACTGATGATGAATGGAAAAAACAATTAACCGCTGAACAGTATTATGTTTTAAGACAACAAGGTACGGAAAACCGTTTCTCAAGTCCTTTAAACAAAAACCACGAAAAAGGAACTTATGTTTGTGCTGCTTGTAATACCCCTTTATTTTTAAGTGAACACAAATACGATTCTGGTTCAGGTTGGCCTAGTTTTGAAAAAGAAATAAAAGGCAATGTTGCTTTTTCAAGTGGTTCTGATTATTATTATGGAATAGAAGAACATTGTGCCGTTTGTGGCGGACACTTAGGGCACGTGTTTAATGATGGGCCAAAAAACACAACAGGATTAAGACATTGCATAAATGGAGTTGCACTAAAATTTATACCTAAAAATGAATAAATACAACATTGAAAAAAAAGAGGAAGAATGGAAAAAACAACTTTCTGACGAGCAATATTGGGTTTTAAGAAATAGAGGCACCGAAAGACCTCATTCTGGGAAGTATAACCTTCATTTTGAAAATGGTTCTTATGCATGTGCAGCCTGTCATCAAAAATTGTTTGAAAGTGACAGTAAGTTTGATGCACATTGTGGATGGCCAAGTTTTGATGAATCCATAAAAGGAACTGTAGATTATATCCTTGATAAATCTCATGGCATGATTAGAACAGAAATTGTTTGCTCAAATTGTGGAAGTCATTTAGGACATGTTTTTAATGATGGTCCTACAAAAACAGGTACTCGTTATTGTGTGAATTCAGTTAGTATAGATTTCAAAAAAGATGAACAATAGTTATCTTGAAAGTGCTTTCAAGCAATTTAAATATTACAAAAGTTTGGGTGATAAGACTTTTGAGCAATTACGTTTTGAAGAATTACAAAAAGAATTTAGTCAAGATTCAAACTCAATTTCAATCATTGTCAAGCATTTGGTTGGAAATATGCTGAGTCGATGGACTAACTTTTTAAATGAAGATGGTGAAAAACCATGGAGAGACCGTGATTTTGAATTCGTGGATTCTTATACATCAAAAAAAGAACTGATTGATAGTTGGAATACTGGCTGGGATTGTCTTTTCAATACTTTAAATCAACTTACAACAGATAACCTAAACACCATTATTTACATTAGAAATGAAGGACATACTGTTACCGAAGCCATTAATAGGCAATTATGTCATTATGCTTACCATGTTGGGCAAATCGTGTTTTTAGGAAAACTTATAAAAGGAACTGAATGGAAATCGTTGTCGATTCCTAAAGGAGACTCTTCAAAATACAATCAAGAAAAATTTGATAAAGAAAAAATGCGAAAACATTTCACTGATGATTTATAAAATAAAAAACCTTCAAATTAAATTTTTGAAGGTTTTTTATTGATTTTTTTTTCGACTTACTTTTCCATCATAGCTGCAGTTGTATAATATCCTGCTTCACGAGTTATCATGCCGTCGTCGTTAAAATTATGTATAAACATTAATGGTATTTTTACTTTTTTACCATCAGATTTTCTTGTCATTCTAGCTGTCCACCAAGATTGTACAACTTTTGCACCACCAAGTTCATACTCTAAATAGTCAGGATAACCTCTAACATCTATTCTATCTATAGTCCAATCTTTCAACATACTTTTAAAACCTTCTTTTTCTTCAGCCAAAGTATGGCTTTCTCCATCAGCCATATCTAAATTTGTAAATACAGCGTCATCTGTAAAATAACTAAAACCTTTGTCTACATCTCCATTAGCTAAAGCTGCTGTCATTCTAAGCACTTTATTAATATTATCATGATGATTATAAATAGTTCCATTGGTTCTTGTGCCTTGTCGGTTTTCTCTAAATTCTCTCCAAACCCATCCATCATCATAGGTAATCATTGTTTTTATTTTGTTGTCTTTATCAACAACAAATAGTCTATGGATTGGCATATCGATGGTTACACCACTTTCATCATGAACTCCTTTTAAAAAATCCCATGTTTGAACCCAAGTTCCGCTTTCTTTATATTCTAACACATCTGGGTAGGCACCATTTTGTCTGGCAATACTTGTGTAGACAATGTTTTTATGCCACCATTTAGATTGATTGATGACATTTTGTTTTGTAGCTCCTTTGGTATCAGGATTGTTATTCGCTCCATTAAAAGCCTTAAAATCATCCGTTAAATAACTTGCCAATGCTGTTGTATCACCTTTTATAAAAGCTTGTTGCATAGCTTCTACTACTGCAATGGCAGGATGCTCATTGTAAATTGTTCCGTTTTTTTTGGTTTGTGAATGCATGACGACAGAAAACATCATCATGAAAATAATTACATGGTTTTTCATTTTAATTAAATTTTGGTTGGTTAATCTTTAAATATAATTAAAATAATTTACTTCCAGTAAGTTATAACGTAATAAATTAAAAAATAGAATGAAATCTAAGCCTTCAATTTCTTTTTAAAAGGTCTAATAATTAATCTTGCTTCTCTGTCAAAACGAATGTAATTATATACCCAGTTAATAAATACAATGACTCTATTTCTAAAACCAATTAAAAAAAATAAATGGACAAACATCCAAACATACCACGCAAAAACACCTTGAAATTTAAAGTGCTTTAAATCAACCACAGCTTTATTTCTTCCTATAGTAGCCATGGCTCCTTTATCCTTATAAGAAAATGGTTTCATAGCTTTATTTTCTAATAATCTTAATATATTGTCACCTAATTGATGTCCTTGTTGAATAGCCGGTTGTGCCATCATTGGTAAGCCTCTAGGGAATTCTTCATTTTCCATACAAGCTACATCTCCAACAGCAAAAATATTGTTAAAGCCTTTAACTTGATTAAATTCATTTACCAAAATCCGATTCCCTTTGGTAATATAATCAGAATCATCAATTCCTTTAATAGTAGCCCCTTTAACCCCAGCTGCCCAAATAAATGTAGCTGTTTCAAAAGTTAAATCAGAATTTGTAGTAACAGTTTTACCATCATAATTGGTTACTCTTACATTTTTCCAGATATTCACACCTAACTTTTCTAAAAAATCTTCAGCCTTTTTTGATGCATTTTCACTCATTTCTTTAAGAATGCGATCACTAGACTGAATCAAATTAATTTGAACTGAACGTGTATCTAAATCAGGATAATCTTTAGGTAAAATACCTTTTTTAATTTCTGCCAATGCTCCTGCCAGTTCAACACCTGTCGGGCCAGCACCAACAATTACAAAATTCATCAAAGCATTTCTTTCATTCAAATCAGATGTCAATAAGGCATCTTCAAAATTTTCAAGAATTAAACTTCTTAAATTAAGAGATTGAGGTATGGTTTTCATAGCCATACTATTTTTTTCTATTTCAGAATTACCAAAATAATTGGTTTGAGAACCTGAAGCAATTACTAAATAATCAAATTTTAAGGTTCCTATATCTGTAATGACTTCACTTGTTGAAGTCTTTATCTCATTCACATTTGCCAATCTAAAATGGAAATTAGGAAAATTTTTAAGTATTTTTCTAATTGGGTATGCTATAGAATCTGGTTCTAAACCTCCTGTAGAAACTTGATATAATAATGGTTGAAACGTATGATAATTGTTTTTGTCAAGTAAAACAACTTGTACTTCCTGCTTTGATAATTTTTTTGCCAAAGAAATTCCTGCAAAACCACCACCAATTATAACGATTCGGGGAAAACTAGTTCTAGGTATGTTCATATTCTAATTCTTGCATGGTAAAGGTAACAAAAGATTCAAATTTATAAGGCTCTAAATTCTTTATTCAAATTAGGTTTCGTAAATTCGTGCCTTGATTTAATGATTAAATAATTCTCATGAGTAAATACGATATTATTGTTCTTGGAAGTGGTCCTGGTGGTTATGTAACGGCTATTAGAGCATCGCAATTAGGTTTTAAAACAGCAATTGTTGAAAAAGAAAATCTTGGTGGAGTTTGTTTAAATTGGGGTTGTATTCCAACAAAAGCATTATTAAAATCTGCTCAAGTTTTTGAATATTTGAAACATGCTGGCGATTATGGCTTATCTGTTAAAGATTATGATAAAGACTTTGAAGCCGTAGTAAAACGTAGTCGTGGTGTTGCAGATGGCATGAGTAAAGGCGTTCAGTTTTTAATGAAAAAGAACAAAATTGATGTTATTGAAGGATTTGGAAAACTAAAACCTGGTAAAAAGATTGATGTTAATGGAACTGAATATAGTGCAGATCACATAATAGTTGCCACCGGTGCAAGATCTAGACAATTACCAAATTTACCTCAAGATGGTAAAAAAGTGATTGGATACAGAGAAGCCATGACACTACCAGAGCAACCTAAGAAAATGATTGTAGTAGGTTCAGGAGCTATTGGTGTAGAGTTCGCCTATTTTTATAACTCTATGGGAACTGATGTTACAATAGTGGAATTTTTACCAAATGTGGTTCCAGTTGAAGATGAAGATGTTTCTAAACAATTAGAACGTTCTTTCAAAAAGATAGGTATTAAAATCATGACATCTTCAGAAGTTACTAAAGTTGACACATCAGGAGCTGGTGTAAAAGCAACTGTAAAAACAAGTAAAGGTGAAGAAGTTCTTGAAGCCGATATTATTTTAAGCGCCGTTGGAATTAAAACAAATATCGAAAATATTGGTTTAGAAGATGTTGGTATTGCTGTTGATAGAGACAAAATATTAGTCAACAAATTCTACGAAACCAACATTCCTGGTTATTATGCTATAGGAGATGTAACTCCAGGTCAAGCATTAGCTCACGTAGCTTCTGCTGAAGGTATTTTATGTGTTGAAAAAATTGCCGGACATCATGTTGAAGCTTTAGATTATGGGAATATTCCTGGTTGCACTTACTGTTCTCCAGAAATTGCAAGCGTAGGTTTAACAGAAAAACAAGCTAAAGACAAAGGTATTGAAGTAAAAATTGGAAAATTCCCATTTTCAGCGTCTGGAAAAGCTAGTGCTGGCGGAAATAAAGATGGCTTTGTGAAAGTTATTTTTGATGCTAAATATGGTGAATGGTTAGGTTGCCATATGATTGGTGCAGGTGTTACCGATATGATTGCTGAAGCAGTTTTAGGTAGAAAACTTGAAACTACTGGTCATGAAGTTTTAAAAACAGTACACCCACATCCAACAATGAGTGAAGCTGTAATGGAAGCTGTAGCTGATGCTTATGGAGAAGTGATACATTTATAAAAAATAGTATATTCTATAAAATAAAAAAAAGACGGTTCAAAAAAATGAATCGTCTTTTTTATTTGTAATATGTATATCTTTTTTATAAAAAACTCTGAATAGCTAACTCATAACTTTGTAATCCAAAACCAAGAATAACCCCTTTTGCATTTGGGGAAATATAAGATTGGTGTCTAAACTCTTCCCTACTGAAAGTGTTTGAAATATGGACTTCAATAACCGGGGTCTCTATAGCCTTTATAGCATCCCCTATTCCTATTGATGTATGTGTATATGCTGCAGCATTTAAAATAATTCCATCATAACTAAACCCAACTTCTTGTAGTTTATCAATTAGTTCACCTTCAATGTTTGATTGATAATAATCTAATTGAACATTGGGATATTTAGGTTTAATTTTATTTAAAAATTCAGTAAAAGTAAGACTGCCATAAATGTCAGGTTCACGCTTACCTAATAAATTTAAATTTGGTCCGTTAATGATGATTAATTTTTTCATACCGTAAAAGTATTAAAAAAAGCATAAAAAAACCGAAGCTAAAACTTCGGTTTTTTTATGCTTTTTCAATTTATGTTTTACAACTTAAAAACTCCACCTATATTGAATGAGCTTCTTGAGTTTCTAATATCGTATGGTAAGTTATTACTATTATCAATATTGATGATTCCACCATATCCTTGATAGTCTATACAAAGTTGAAAACTATCATTAATATCAAACTTATACCCAATACCTAAAGCTATACCTATATCAGTAGCTGAAATATAATCTTTAACATCAATGGTTGAACCTCCAGAAAGATCGCTTTTTGCACTTAATATGATAGCTATTGCTGGTCCAAAATTCAAATACCAATTTCTATTACTACCAAAATGCCAGTTTGCATTTAAAGGAATAGTTAGATAATTTAATTTATCAACATTATCATAACTGTCTTTAGCACCCATTGAGTCATATAGTAAACCTGAACGTAAACTCCAACGGTCACTTAAATAATATTCACCTATAACACCGCCAGAAAAAGAGGTTCTTGCATCATAACTTACATCTGATGCTGTGTAAGTAGAAAAATTAACCCCTATTTGAGGTGCCAATGTAAATTCCCCAGAATTAGATTGTGCATTTGTTAATGATAATCCAAATGCTGTAAACGCAGCCAATAATAATTTTTTCATAAAAAAGTTTAGTTTAATTGATTTTTAAATTCACTAACATTACTATTGTAGTGATACACAAAAATAAGAAAAATCTTATACATAATTAAGTATATTCCTACTTTTATTATGAAATTATGACCATAAAAAAACCGAAGCTAAAACTTCGGTTTTTAAAAATCATTTTGTTTCTTTTTTTAGAAATGTAATGCAAAACCAATACGTGCTTCAAAAATTCCTTTATCGTAAAAATCTTGATTTAAAGATAAGCTATAACGTAATCCAGGTTCAATACTAACGTTATTACCCAAAAAGATAGCATAACCCCCTTGCAATCCTAACCATAACGGGTTTTCGCTGGAATCTTTAATACTTGCACCGTTCAAATCAACTTGAACAGGTATTTTGCTTATCACATAATACTTAGCCCCTACTTTATAAGAAAAGACCGTTGTATAATCTAAATCTGAATAACCCAAACCAGCTTTAATGGCTAAGTCATCCATTACAAAATAACCTCCTTCAGTACCAATGGACCAAGCAGTCTCTCCATCAATTGAATACAGACCAAAACCTGTATTAGCAGTATGCTGAACATAGCCAACTTCTCCGCCAGCGGTAAAACCTGTGTTGGCTTCGATTAACCATTTTCCTTTAGAAGTCTGTCCTCCATTTGATGCTTCTTGAGCATTTACTTGAGATAATCCTAATACTGCAAATGCAGCTAATAAAAATGTTTTTTTTATAATAAATTTGGTTTAATTGACAATTAATTATTAGTCAAACATAATACGAGAATTCTGATAAAACAAGTTTTTTTTTACAAAAACGTTAAATGAATTTAACAAAAAAAAGGGAAGCTTAGTCTTCCCTTTTAATAATATAAATTAAAAATTATAATCCAAATTCTACACCTAGTGTTAATACGTCAAAAGAACCTCCATCAAGACTCACACCTCTATAAGCCAAAACAATATCTATGGATTCACTCACACCATACTGAATTCTTGGTGCATAATAAAACCCACTCTCCATATCACTCGGACTAACACCTATAGCATAACCTAAATCAGCACCAAGAATAAATTTATCGGATACATTAAATCGTCCAGCCGCAGCTATTGGTAAAAATCCAACATCATCTACATCAAAAGTACCAAATTCCCCCAAGTCAATGGAATCTCCAAAAGAATGAGAATACCCTGTTGCTAAACCAGCATCAAAGCCTTCAGATACTTCCCAAAGATAACTAAGATCCAACGTCACATTAAAGGTCCATCCATCTCCTGCATCACCTACAGGAAGTCCTAGATTAATTCCAGCATTAAAATTACTTTGAGCATTTACACTTGATAACCCAAAGACTGCAATGGCAATAAGTAATAATTTTTTCATAATTTTAAGGTTTAGTTAGTCAATTAAATTATTAATAAATTAACAATATTTTTTTGATATCCACAAATATATTTGAATTCGCTATTAATTTCATAATTTTAATAATACGCATTTACTATCAAGAATTATTACAACCATCAAATAGTATGTTTTATAAAATGTAAAAAAGGAAGCAAATTGCTTCCTTTTTTAGAAAATTTTAAACCTGATTTAAAAGAAAAAACAAAAAGTAGTCAAAATCGAAATAAAAATGACAAATGTTTGGTTTTAAAAATCATTTTTTTTGAATGTTCGCAATTTGTCATAATTAACTTTTCCATGTCAGGTCGAGCGCAGTCGAGACCTCATTATGAATTTATTAACTTTGATAACCTCTCGACTGCGCTCGAGGTGACAAACAATTATTTTTTATCTAATTATTTATATGAGAATTATTCAATTTTCTTTTAAAATATCTATTCGAGTTGTTTCTCCTGCTTTTAAATTAGATAATGCTTTAATAGTATTGTTACCGTCCTGAAGTTCAACCACTATTGTATTTGGAGCTATGGAACCTTCGTTAAGTGCTTTAATTTTGATGGATGTTTTAAGCCCATTTAAATTTAAAGTCAAAATCTTTTTGTCTGATTTAGCTTCATAATTCATCAAATAGGGTTTATCATTTAAGGTTATTGATATTTTGTCTCCATCTAATTTTCCGCCATCATAAACAATCAATTTTAAAGTAGCAGATTTTGAAAACACGCTTAAGGTTTGATTTTTTCTTAAAATGTTCATATTCAAAGAATCCATCATTTTAGTCAAATTTATTTTCTGCTTTAAACTATCATGTATCTTGTTTGAATTATTAATCTTTTTAGTAACCTTTTCAATTCTGTTTTCTACTTTTTCAATTGAATTCATAAAAAGCTTTCCATTAATGCATTGTGTGTTATCTGAAAATAATCCAACAAAATTGGATTTAATGGTTTTAGTTTTTCCAAATACAAATCCTTTTATGGTAGTATTAATAAAACAAAAATCTTGCTGGGACACAGGTGATTTTGTATATACAATGCCTGTTTCCCTAAAGCTTAATTCTTTTTTATCTTTATCATATTCTCCAAAAATATTTGAACGTGTTTCATGTTCTCCACCTAGGTCAGTTACAGAAAATCCCTTAACTACTCCACTCTTTTGGGTTAATTCAATTTTATACGAATTTGAAATAGAATCGTTTATGGCAATAACTCCTATAAACCCATAATTTTCCTGTGAAAAACTAAAGCAACAGCTAATTAATAAAATTGAAATGGCTATATATTTTTTTGTCATCCTGATATTTTTTGTAATTTGGCAATGAACAAATTTAATCCAATTACACATGAAAATTAAATTATTACTTTCTTTATTAGTAGTGGTTTTAACATTCTCAACCAGCTACGCCTCCTTTCCAGTAAAAAGAACTTCAAATACTAATGCCAATACAGAAATTACAACTGGAAATAATGAAACCGAATATACCCCAATCACATCTTCTGCTCCTGGAAATGATTTAACAGTAGGAATTATACTCTGGTTCTTTTTAGGTTGGGCAGCTGGACACAGATGGTATTATCACAAGCCTACTCTATATAATATCATTTTCATACTTACATTAGGAGGACTTGGTGTTTGGTGGGTAATAGATTTAGTTAATATGATACAAGGTAATTTTTAAGAATTAAGCCTTAAAAAAATTTAAAACCACCAATTGGTGGTTTTTTTTATGCTTATTTTTACTGATATGAAATGGCAAAACGCACTTAAAGATTATCAATTATACCTAAAAATCGAAAGAGGTTTATCAAAAAACTCCATTGATAATTATGCTCTTGATGTTAAAAAACTTATTGATTATCTGGAAACTAATAACATAAGTGTTTCCCCATTAAACATAACTCCAGAAGCCATTCAGCAATTTATTTATGAAATAGCAAAAGTTGTTAATGAAAGAACGCAATCAAGAATCATCTCTGGGTTACGTAGTTTTTTTAGTTTTTTAGTTTTTGAAGACTATCGGGAATCCAACCCTCTTGAATTGATTGAATCACCCAAAATAGGCAGAAAACTGCCTGATACCTTAAGTGAATTTGAAATTGATAATTTAATAAATGCCATTGATTTAAGTACTCCTGAAGGAGAAAGAAACCGAGCTATATTAGAAACTTTATACGGTTGTGGCCTACGCGTTAGCGAGTTAACAAACTTAAAATTATCAGATTTGTTTTTCGATGAAGGTTTTATTAAAGTAACTGGAAAAGGTGATAAACAAAGATTCGTTCCTATTTTAAAAACCACCCAAAAGTATATCCATATTTATGTAAAGGAAATAAGGACCCATATAAAAATTCAACCCAATTTTGAAGATATCCTTTTTTTAAACAGACGTGGAAAACAACTAACAAGAGCCATGATTTTTACTATCATTAAACAGTTAGCAGATAAAATTGGTTTAAAAAAAAGCATATCACCACATACTTTCCGGCATTCATTCGCTACACATTTACTACAAAATAATGCTGATTTGAGATCTATTCAAATGATGCTTGGCCATGAAAGTATTACAACCACCGAAATTTATGTACACTTAGATAAAGGTCACCTCTCAAAAATTGTAGAAAAATATCATCCAAGAAAATAAATGTGTTTATCTGATTTATTGTTTATTTTATCGATTATTTATTATATTTACTTATTATTATTTTCATTACTAATTAAAGTAATAAGTCTCTCTAATCTTCAATTAAATGAACAATGCTATTAAAGAACCTATTGATTTTGATAAATTAAAATGGCAATTTGCTCTAAAAAATTCAAACATAGGTATTTGGGATTTTGATGCTAATTTAAATCGGGTTTTTTATTCTGACGAATCAAAAAAAATAATAGGTTTTAGCACAGATGAATTTGGAACTAATCCTAACGACTGGAACGATAGGGTGCATCCAGATGACAAGCAAAAATATTTTAAAGATTTTGAAGATCATCTAAATGGATTAACTCCATTTTATGAAAATGAACATCGAATATTATGTAAGGACAACACCTATAAATGGGTTTTAGATAAAGGCAAAATAATTGAAAGAGATGAACAAGGCACACCAAAAAGAATAATAGGTACTCATCTAGACATTACACAACAAAAAGAAAATGAACTTGAAAAGATTAAGTCACTAAAATTAATAATTAAAAAGAATAATAAACTTGAAAATTTTGCTCATATTGTTACACATAATTTAAAGTCTCACTCTGCAAATTTTGAAAATTTATTAGAGTTTTATGATGAGGCAGAATCTTATGAAGAAAAAGAAGATTTTATAACCCATTTAAAAACTGTCTCACAATCTTTAGCTAAAACCATATATAATTTAAATGAAATAGTATCCATTCAGAATAATAAGTCTAACGAGGTGCAAACTTTAAATGTATATGAATACATTAATAACTCTTTAATTCTTTTAGAAGTAGAAATAAATAAATCCAATGCAATAATTATAAATAAGGTAGATCCTTCAATTTATATAGATTTTAACCCAGCATATTTAGAAAGCGTCTTTCAGAATTTATTATCAAATGCAATAAAATACAAACATCAGCAAAGAGACCCATATATCATATTTAATTCTACTATTGAAAAAGATAAAATTATAATAACAGTTCAGGATAATGGTTTAGGGATTGATATGGAAAAATACGGAAAGGAAGTTTTTAAATTATATAGAACCTTTCATTATAATGAAAATTCAGAAGGTGTAGGCCTGTATCTTATAAAAAATCATATAGAAACTTTTGATGGCACAATAGAATTAGAAAGCAAGGTAAATGTTGGTACCACATTTATTATTAAATTTCCTATCAAAAAAAATCCAGTCTATTAAAACTGGATTTTTTTTGATTTTATTTCACTGTTATTTAGCAATATTTACTGCTCTAGTTTCTCTAATTACAGTAACTTTTACCTGACCCGGATACGTCATATCGGTTTGAACTTTTTGTGAAATACTAAATGATAAATCTGCCGCCTTTTGATCGTCAACTTTATCACTTTCAACTATCACACGTAATTCTCTTCCCGCTTGAATAGCGTATGCTTTTTTAACACCTTGAAAACCAAAAGCAATATCTTCTAAATCTTTTAAACGTTGAATATAACTATCCAATACTTGTCTACGAGCACCAGGACGAGCACCTGAAATGGCATCGCAAACCTGAATAATTGGAGACATCAAAAACTTCATCTCTATTTCATCATGATGGGCACCAATGGCATTACATACTTCTGGAATTTCTCCGTATTTCTCAGCCCACTGCATACCTAAAATAGCATGTGGAGTTTCCATATCTGCTTCGGCATCTGGCACTTTTCCAATATCATGCAATAACCCAGCTCTTTTAGCAAGCTTAGGATTTAATCCTAGCTCTGCCGCCATAACGCCACAAAGTTTAGCAACTTCACGTGAATGTTGCAATAAATTTTGACCATAAGAAGAACGGTATTTCATTCTTCCAACCATTTTAATTAATTCTGGATGTAAATTATGAATACCTAAATCAATTACAGTACGCTTACCAACTTCAATGATTTCCTGGTCAATTTGTTTTTTGGTTTTTTGAACGATTTCTTCAATTCTGGCTGGATGGATTCTTCCGTCTGTAACCAATTTATGTAATGACAAACGAGCAATTTCTCTTCTAACGGAATCAAAACAAGATAAAATAATTGCTTCAGGTGTGTCGTCTACAATAATTTCGACACCAGTTGCAGCTTCAATAGCTCTAATGTTTCTACCTTCTCTACCAATAATTCGTCCCTTAACATCGTCTGATTCTATATTAAATACAGACACGCAATTATCAATAGCTTCTTCAGTACCTATACGTTGAATAGTATTAATGATTATTTTCTTAGCTTCTTGTTGTGCTGTTAATTTGGCTTCTTCAACTGCTGATTGAACAAAAGCCATAGCATCATTTTTAGCTTCACCTTTAAGTGATTCTATTAATTGTGCTTTAGCATCTTCAGCCGATAAACTAGAAATAACTTCCAATTGCTCAACCTGGCTTTTATGCAGTCTGTCAATTTCAATTTTCTTCTTATCAAGAATATCAACTCTATGATCGTAGTCTTTTAATTTTGCCTCTAAATCTTCATTAAGCTTTTTATTTTTGGCCAATTCTGAAGATACCTGAGATTCTTTATCACGGGTACGTTTTTCAGCTTCAGCCATTTTTTTATCACGAGATAAAATAACTTTTTCGTGTTCTGATTTAAGCTCTATAAATTTTTCTTTAGCTTGTAGAATCTTATCTTTTTTAATTGATTCACCTTCACTATTTGCTTCTTTAATAATTGCTGCAGCACTTTTTTTAGCGCCTTTTATGAGTTTTGAAGCATTATTCCTTTCTAATACTTTTGCTAAAATAAAGCCTAATAGTATGCCTACTAAGATTCCTCCTGCAATTATTATAATTGAGTTTTCCATTGTAATTAATTAGTTAAATATAAAAAAAGCCTACACCAGTCTAACATTTTTGTATAAACTCCTTAAAAACAAGTTTAGGGCTAACAAGCTGATCAAGGATCTGCTCAAGGCAGCATGCTTTTACAACTTAAACTCACCCTTTTTAAAGAATTAACGTTGAGTTTATCAAAAAAAATAACCAATGTAGGCAGTAACTTTTATTTATTTTAAAGAACGTTAAGAGATTAAATGAGATTGTAATAAACTATTAAGAGCTTTTAATTTCTCTTCAATATGCTCATTTACATTTTCTTTATCTATCGTTTTCTGTTCAACTTGTGATGCAAACTGTAAGGCACACATGGCCAATACATCTTGTTTATCTCTAACAGAATAACTTTGCTCAAATTGTTTAATCATGGCTTCAATGTTTTTAGCCGCTTTACGCAATCCCTCTTCTTGACTTGCATCAATGGTTAAAGGATATACTCTGTTAGCTATTGACAGCTTTATTTTAAGCTTTTCAGACATTGATTTATGTTACACTAATCGGCTAATTGGGCAATACAATGATCAATATCCCTAATTAATGCGTTTATTTTAAGCTTAGTTTCTCTTTTGTTTTCGTCACTACCTAATATTGAGTTTGCAATTTTAAGAGCTTCATATTTTTCTTCCCAAGATGCAGTATGCAACTTTTGATTTTGAAGATTCTGTTCTGAAACCACTAATTCATCTTTTAATTTTAAATTAGCTTGTTTTAAAACCTCTAGCTTGTGTAATATTTTACTTATTTTATTTTCTAGAGAATCTACAATATCTTCAATATTACTCATTTACAAATTTCAATAGGTATTCCACAAAGTTAACATACATTGCTATAAATTACAATTGTTTTTTAATAAAATTTTCAAATGAACAGTAAGCACTCATTATCAATACAATGGCCTGATTTTTGTTTTATTCTTTGGGTATTCAATACTATTTAATATTTTAGCAACAATACCAAATTACTTTGGAATAAATCAAAAAAACTCACTTGGTATAAAAACATTTATATGAGATTAACCCTTGTCCCTCTTCTATTTTTTTGTTCAATTTGTTTTGCCCAAAACAACTATCCTCAAGACTATTTTAGTAACCCTTTGGAAATACCTTTAATTCTTGCAGGAAATTTTGCCGAATTAAGATCAAACCATTTTCATTCTGGCTTAGATATTAAAACTCAACAGCGTGAAGGTTTAAAAGTTTTAGCTGCTGCCGACGGCTTTATAAGCAGAATAAAAATATCACATTTTGGTTACGGTAAAGCACTGTATATAACTCATCCTAATGGATATACAACTGTTTACGGACATTTACAGCATTTCAATCCGGAGATTGAAGCTTATGTAAAAAAACAACAGTATGAAAAAGAATCCTATGAAATTGAATTATTTCCAAAAGCGGGTGAGCTTCAATTTTCTAAAGAAGACGTTGTAGCTTATAGTGGAAATACTGGTGGTTCTGGCGGGCCACATCTTCATTTTGAAATACGCGACAAAGAAGAACATGCGTTAAATCCTTTGCTTTTCGGCATTGATATTGCAGATTCTGTTAAACCAATTGTTAGCAATTTGTATACGTATGCCATTGGAGACAGTTCGTATGTTAATAATTCAAACGCAAAGCAAAAGCTTCGTTTAATTCCTCTTCAAAATGGAGATTATATGGCAGAAAATATTGAGGCTTTCGGTGAAATTGGTTTTGCAATAGGAACTACCGATAGGCAAAATTTAGCTGCTAACAACAATGGTGTTTATAATGTTCAGACTTTTTTTAATGGCAATAAAAATTTTGAAATGAATTTTAAAGAGTTTTCGTTTGATGAATCAAAACACATCAACAGACTTATCGATTATGAAATTTTTAAAACAAAAAAACAACGCGTTCAAAAATTATTTAATGATAATAATCCTCTAAGTTTATTTGAATCTGTACTAAACGATGGCTATATAAAAATTGAAGACAGTACCAATTCTGTTTATAAAATAAGAATTACCGATTATAAAAACAATGATACTTGGGTTACCGTAAACATAACAGGCAAGAAAAGTGATGCTTTTCAAAAAATTCAGCCAGAAACTTCTCCTTACTACATTTATGCCAACCAAACCACCAATTTAAAAGAAGGCAATGTTTCGGTAGATATTTATCCTAACACATTTTACGAAGATTTATACGTTAATTTTCAGGTAAAAAATGATACGCTTATACTTAATAAAGATATTATTCCACTACAAAAAAGTATAACCATAAGTTTTGATGTCAGCAAATATTCAGATGAAGACAAAAACAAACTATACATTGCTGAATTATTAGGTTACAAAAAATATCCATCGTACTCTAGTACCAAAAGAAATGGTAACACACTATCTACATTTACAAAAACGTTAGGAACCTACGCCTTAACCACCGATAATAACAAACCTACCATTACACCAATTAATTTTCAAAACGGGCAATGGCTAAGTAATTTTAGATATTTAAAAATTAAAATTGATGATGACCTTTCTGGAATCTCAAACTACAGAGCAACAGTAAACGGAAAATGGATTTTAATGGAATATGAGTATAAAACCAAAACATTAACTTATGATTTTAATGATGGTGCTGTAACAGATACTAAAAACAATTTAAAGGTAATAGTTACCGATAATGTTGGAAATAGTTCTACTTTTGAATCTATGTTTTACAGAAAATAAAATTTCTTGCTTTTGAACACAAAATCTTTATTTGTAAATCTGTTGTTTGTATTCATGGTTTTTATGGGTTACTCTCAAACAGCAACTATAAAAGGAATTATTTTAGATACCAATAATTCACCAATTCCAAATGTTAATATTAAAGCTGGAACGTCAGGAACGACAACCAACGAAAACGGATTTTACTTCCTAAAAATTCCAGCAAATCAAGATACTAAAGTTGAGTTTACCCATGTTTCCTATAAAAAGATTGAAAGTACTTTTAATCTGAAAAATGGAGAAACCTTTGAGTTTAATCCTGTTATGAATGTATCTGTTGAACAAATTGCAACCATAATTATATCTGGAAAAAGGCAAAAAGATATTGAAGGAGTCATCACTTTAAATCCTGAAACCATTAGAAAAATTCCCGGTGCCAATGCAGGTGTTGAAAATTTGTTAATGACCTTACCCGGTGTTAGTAACAACAATGAATTAAGCACACAATACGCAGTTAGAGGTGGGAATTTTGATGAAAACTTAGTGTATGTTAATGATATTGAGGTTTATCGCCCCTTTTTAATCCGCTCTGGTCAACAAGAAGGATTAAGTTTTGTTAATACCGATTTAGTTCAGAATGTAGATTTTTCAGCTGGCGGATTTCAAGCTAAATATGGTGATAAACTATCGTCTGTTTTAGATATCACTTATAAAAATCCGTATCAGTTTGAAGTCAATGCTGATTTAAGTCTTTTAGGAGGCAGTGTTTCTGTTGAAGGTGTAAGTAAAGATTCAAAACTATCTGGGATTGTCGGGATGCGTTACAGAGATAATAGTCTTTTAGTGAAAGCCAAAGAAACTGAAACCAATTACGATCCGTTATTTTCAGATATTCAAACGTTCTTGACTTATAAATTCACAGATAAGTTTCATTTAAGCTTTTTAGGAAATGCCTCTTTAAACAAGTATAATTATCAGCCTCAAACACGTCAAACAAATTTTGGAACACTTTCCGATCCATTGGCATTGGTTGTTTATTATGAAGGACAAGAAAAAGACCAATACCAAACCTTATTCGGTGCTTTTAAAGGAACTTATTTTGCAAATGATGATTTAACATTACATCTTATAGCATCAACATATCACACAACCGAAGAAGAATACTTTGATATTTTAGCACAATACAATTTAGGACAAGTAAATTCTAATATTGGAGATGAAAATTTGGGTGAGGTTGAATTTAGTGAAGGCATTGGCGGACAATTAAATCATG
Organism: Gaetbulibacter sp. M235; assembly: GCF_043876835.1. NCBI lineage: Bacteria > Pseudomonadati > Bacteroidota > Flavobacteriia > Flavobacteriales > Flavobacteriaceae > Gaetbulibacter > Gaetbulibacter sp. M235. The sequence goes on along the minus strand of NZ_JBAWJZ010000006.1, from coordinate 189,008 downwards.
GAAGAAATGATTTAGACGCACTTATTACAAATGTTGAACACAAAGGAACTTACAAGATTAATGACAATAAAATTGAATGGTCTGTAAAATATACTCATGAAGATATTCGTGACCGTTTGGTAGAATGGGAAGTTATAGATTCAGCTGGTTTCTCTATAAATCCACCAAGTATTGATTACTTTAATGAACAACCATACACACCATATCAAGGTCCTTTAGTTGCTTATCAAAATGTGAGAGCTACCAATAAAGCACAAATAAACAGGATTCAAGCCTATGCACAATGGAGCAAACGTTCTACACTTGGAACAAGCGATGTTTGGTATAATGCAGGTGTAAGAGTCCATAATTGGTCGGTAAATGGTGACGACGTTTCTTCTTCAAACCAAACTGTGTTTAGTCCTCGTGCACAATTTGCTATTAAACCATACTGGGAACGTGATATGTTATTTAGAATTGCTGCTGGCTTATATTACCAACCTCCTTTTTATAAAGAATTACGAGACAGAACTGGAACAATTCAACCAGAAGTAAAGGCTCAACAATCATTTCATATAGTTTTAGGAAATGATTACAGCTTTAAAATGTGGGACAGGCCATTTAAATTAACTTCTGAAGCTTATTACAAGAGTTTGTCAGATGTAAATCCTTATACTTTAGAAAACGTCCGTATTCGTTACAGTGCAAATAATAATGCTAAGGCCTACGCCTACGGATTGGATATGCGCTTAAATGGCGAATTTGTTCCTGGAACAGAATCATGGTTTAGTTTTGGATATTTAAAGACTGAAGAAAATATTGATGGCAAAGGATATATATCAAGGCCAACCGACCAAAGATTAAAGTTTGCAGCCTTATTTCAAGATTATGTGCCAAATATTCCAAGTATGAAAATGTACTTGAATTTGGTTTACAATACTGGTGTGCCTGGAGGTTCTCCCAGTTATGCTGATCCTTATGAATATCAAAACAGATTACCAGCTTACAAAAGAGCCGATCTTGGCTTGCAGTTTGTTATTGTTGATGAAAAAAAGCAATTTAAAAGTGGTTGGAAAAAACCGTTTAAAGAACTCTCTTTTGGATTTGAAATCTTTAACATGTTTGATGTACAAAACTCCATTACCAACACTTGGGTAAGAGATGTTTACAGCAAGCGTCAATATGCCATACCTAATTACTTAACACCTCGTGTTTTTAATGTTAGAACTACCATGAAGTTTTAGCTTTATTTTGCAAGCTTATGTCCTCTTAAAAACTTATATTTAGTATCACTTAATTTGATGATGAAACTATTTATAAATATAAGTATTCTGCTTTCCTATTCTTTAATAAATGCTCAAATTATTGGTGATTTATCGTTTGGAACTGATGATACATTTGAGATTATGACATGGAATCTTGAAACATTTCCAAAAAATGGGCAACAAACACTAGACGATGTTAGCAAAATAGTAGAAGCATTAGATGTTGATTTTATAGCCATACAAGAAATAAATAACCAAATTGCCTTTCAGCAAATGGCTACTAATCTAGCTGAATATAATGGTTATATAGAGTCCACATATTATGATGGATTAGCTTTCTTATATAAACCCGATGTTGTTGAAATTAATAATATTTATAGAATTTATACTACATCAAACTATTGGAACGTATTTCCAAGAGCTCCAATGATTATTGATATTACCTACCATAATCAAAATATAACTATAATAAACAATCATTTAAAATGTTGTGGCGATGGCATTTTAAATTTAACTAATACAGATGATGAAGAATACAGAAGGTATGAAGCCATTAATTTATTAAAGAGCTATATTGACAATAATCTTCAAAATGAAAATGTTATCCTTTTAGGCGACTTAAATGATGAGTTATCAGATAATATTTATAATAATGTGTTTCAAAGCATTATAGATGATAACCTAAACTATTTGTTCACAGATTATGACATTGCATTAGGCAGTAGTTCAAATTGGTCATATCCTTCATGGCCTTCTCATTTAGATCATATTTTAATTTCAAATGAACTATTCAATGAGTTCTATTTATCAAATTCTGACATTCAAACTATTAAAATAGATAACTATCTCTCTGGCGGATGGACAGAATATGACCAAGATATTACAGATCACAGACCAGTTGCATTAAAGCTTGTAATTGATTCAAACTTAAGCACACATGACATCTCTAAAAAAAACCGAGTTTATTTAGTAAACTATCCAAATCCTATTCATTCAGAAACTACTTTTTCTTTCAAAACGTCACAAGAAAATTGTAAAATTGAAATTTATAACTCTTTAGGGAAAATTATTTTTTCAGAAGATATTATTAATGGGCAATCGAAACTGATTTGGAAAACTGAAAACTTAGCAAATGGTATTTATTTCGCTAAATTAATATCAAACAATCAAATGATAGCCAACAGAAAACTTATAATCTCAAATAATATTTAAAAATGAAAACAAAATTCATCACATTAGTCTTTCTTATAATACTTCAAGTATGTGAAGCCCAAAATAATATTATACCAGTCCCTGTAAGTTATAATGCTTCTAGTGATGTTTTTGAACTGAACAATCAGGTAAGTTTAACGCTTAAAACAACTGAAACTCAGATAAAAAAATATACTGAAAATTTTATAAACCTTTTAGCAGGGAAAAGAATTCATATTTCCTTAAATGAGAATGAAAGCCATATAAAATCAAACAAAACGATTTTAGTTGAATTATTTAAAAATTTCAAGTCAGAATTAGGAACAGAAGGCTATGAATTAGAAGTAAACTCTTCATTAATAAAATTATCAGCTAATCAATCTGAAGGAATTTTTAATGCATTTCAAACATTAAGACAACTATTTCCTGTTGAGTTTGAATCTAATACCAATAATAATTTAGAGAGCATAAAAATAAAAGGTTGTAAAATAGTAGACTATCCACGATTTAAATGGAGAGGTCTTATGCTAGATGTTAGCCGACATTTCTTTACAGTTGATGAAGTTAAAGCGTACATCGATAAAATGTCTCAATTTAAGCTTAATGTATTTCACTGGCACCTTACTGATGATGAAGGATGGCGCGTTGAAATTAAATCCTTACCAAAATTAACAGAAGTTGGAGCATGGAGAGTAGAACGCTATGGAAGTTTTGGAAAAGAGAGACCATATCCGCTACCAAACGAAGAAGCTACTTATGGTGGGTTTTATACCCAAGAGCAAATAAAAGATGTGGTGAAATATGCTTCTGAAAGAAATATAACCATTGTTCCAGAAATTGATATGCCAGGTCATAGTATGGCTGCTTTAGCTGCTTACCCAGAACTTTCAACGAAAAAAGAAGCAAAATTTGTAAGTCCAGGTGCTAAATTTTCAGAATGGTATGGCAATGGTAAATTTAAAATGTTAATTGAAAACACTTTAAACCCAACTGATGAAAAAGTTTATGATTTTGTTGATAAAGTATTTACAGAAATAGCTGAATTATTTCCCGGTGATTATATACACATGGGTGGTGATGAATGCTATAAAGGTTATTGGGAAGAAGACACATTAGTTCAAAAATTCATGAAAAACAATAATATAAAAGATGCTCATGAGCTACAAAGTTATTTTGTTAAACGAGTTGAAAAAATAATAAACAGTAAAGGGAAAAAACTCATGGGCTGGGACGAAATTCTAGAAGGTGGTCTTGCAGAAAGTGCTGCTGTTATGAGCTGGCGAGGTATGAAAGGTGGCATTGAAGCTGCAAAAATGGGACACCAAGTCGTAATGTCACCATCAACATACGCTTATTTAGATTACACTCAAGGAGATTATAGTGTTGAAAATAAAGTTTATGCAAGCTTAAATTTGGAAACCTGTTATAGCTTTGAACCAGTTCCTACAGATGTTGATCCTAAATATATTTTAGGCGGTCAAGGGAATTTATGGGCAGAGAAAGTTCCTAGCATACCTTTTGCTTTTTATATGACCTATCCAAGAGCGTTAGCGCTTTCTGAAACATTTTGGAGTCCAAAGGAAAGAAAAGACTGGAATGGCTTTATTGGCAGAGTTGAAAATCAATTTGAAAGATTTGATATGGCTAATATCAATATTTCTAGAGCTGTTTTAGACCCAGTTATCAGAGTTTATAAAGATGGTGATAAACTGATGTGCGAACTGAAAAATTCAGTCCCAAATACAGAAATATATTATACCATAAACAATACATATCCTGCAAAATTTGGTTTAAAATACTCAGAACCTTTTGAAATACCACAAGGTGATCTTAGTTTAATAACCCAAACAGTTAAAAATGGTAAAGCTCTTGGACGTGAATTAAAAGTTCATCGAACTGAACTTGAAAAAAGAACAGGTAAATAGCACAAAATCAAAGTGAAATGAGCTTCTCCAAATTATTAAAAAATTATTCGGATATTTATAATGTATATTGATTCACATTTAAACCAACCAATTAAATAACATTTTAATATGAAATATTTACTAATCATTAGTGTTACCTTCTTTTTTATTAACTCGGGTTATGCGCAACATAATCATTCCCAGGCTAAAGACTCAAAAGAAATAAATCATGTAATGGCCTGCAGAAGTGGCGTAAACTTTGTGGATAATTTACCAGTACCACAGCTTATGAACGGCATTGGTTCTTCAAACTTAAAAATTAACACGAGCTCTGAGATCACTCAAAAATATTTTAATCAAGGTGTCAGTCAGCTTCATTGCTTTTGGGATCTTGAAGCCTATCGCTCATTTAAAGAAGCCATAAAGAATGATTCAACGGCCGTCATGCCTTATTGGGGGCTTCTCCACACTTTAAACTTTATAAACAATGAAGAGTTTGATAAAGACAAAGATTTAGCCATCAATAAATTAAAAAAACTAGTGGAAAAGGCCAATGGATTTGAAGCTATGTATTCAAAAGGTATTTTAGACATGGAGGAAACTAAAAACCCTAAAGGATATATTAAACAATTAGAAAATATAGTACATAAATACCCGGATGATACAGACGCTAAACTATTTTTAGCACTTTTCAATATGGAAGGTTATGATGAAGAAATGAATCCGAAAGAGGGCATGATTTACAGTGAATATCTATTAAGAGATTTACTAAAAACAAACCCTAAAAATCATGGAGTGCATCATTATTGGATTCATCAAATGGAAAATTGCTGCCCAAAAGAAGCACTTGAAAGCGCTAACATCCTAGATTCTTTGGCCCCAGAATCAGGTCATATTGTTCATATGCCGGGTCATATTTACTATAAAATTGGTGATTATAAAAAAGCGCATGATCAGTTTATTAAAGCTATGAAGGTAGATTCAACTTACATGTCAAATCAAAAAATTACTGAAATTGATAATTGGAATTATATCCATAACCTTAATTATCTTCTAGCTAACTGTGCACAAGATGGACGTTATAACGAAGGTCTTAAGTATGCCCATCGCCTTGAAAATATGGTTTCAGTTGCAGACAGAATCGATATGCATCGTGGTGCTTATTTTTATCAAGGTATCATTACGCCTGCCATAATGGAAATGAGGTTTGGCTTTTGGGAAAAGGCTGTATCTAAATTTGAAGCTATTGAAGACAAAGACTCATTATATGGCAAGGAGGCCATGGATTATAAAACGGCCTTTTCTTATTTCTCTGCAGGTATGCATTCCCTTGAAAAAAACAATATTGATTCCGCTATCATAAATTTAGATAAATTGGATGCTCTTTTTTGGAGAAATTCTCAATTAGAAAATGAAAAAGAAAGAATAGACCCTAATTCTTTAAACACCCTTAAAGTAGCTTCTGTTGAATTAAAAGGAAATATTTTAATTGCTAAAAAAGAATATGACAAAGGTATTGCAACACTTATTAAAGCAGTTAAAATGGAAAAAGATTTAGGCTATTCAGAACCTCCTTACTATCCAAGGCCCACTTTATTAAGTCTGGCTGCAGCCTATATTAAAAATAATGATTTTGTTAAAGCAGAGGAATGTTATCATAAAATGCTTGAAAAACATCCCAATAGTGCCATTGCAAATTGGAAACTTATGCAATTATACAAACTAACAAATCAAAAAGACCTGCTTGAGTTAGCAAGGTCAAAATTTATGGAAGTTACGCAGTATGGAAATCGAGAGGTTTTTAAATAATTAGAATAAGGGTTTTATAAAAACTTCTATTCTTTAGATTGAATAAGAGAGACCAAAACACCAATTACATAATCAATCTCTTCTTTGGTATTATACGTACTAAAGGAAAATCGAATTGAAGGTTTTTGCAAATCAGCATCACTTAACAGTTCAGCCAACACATGAGATGATTGGATGCTACCACTTTGGCAGGCACTTCCTTTAGAACAAGCAATGCCTTTTAAGTCCAATTGAAATAACAACATGGCAGATTTTTCAGCTGAAACAGGCAAACATACATTTACTAATGTATAAGTGCTTTTTTCTAAATCGCCAGAATGCCCATTAAAACTAACATTTGGTATTTCAGTTTTTAATCTTTTTATAAAATGTCGTTTCAATTCTTGAATATACTTCCGTTCTGCATCAATATTGGAATATGCCAGTTTTAAGGCTTCTTCTATCCCAACAATATTATGAACACTTTCTGTACCAGCACGAAAACCCCGCTCCTGCTCGCCCCCAAAAATCAAAGGTTTTAAACCTGAGTTTTTTCTAATAAAAACAAAACCTACTCCTTTTGGTCCATGAAACTTATGGGCACTGGCAGCTAAAAAGTCAACTGGGGTTTCTTGTAGGTCTAATTCAAAATGACCAACAGATTGTACCGTATCACTATGAAATAGAGTATTGTTTGCTTTGCACAAATTTGCCACACGTTTAATATCTAAAATATTTCCAATTTCATTATTAACATGCATCAAGCTAACTAAAGTCTTTGCTGTATTTTGCAACAATTGTTCTAGATGAGCATAATCAATTTCACCTTTGTTATCAATATTTACAAAACTTACTGAAATATTATATTCTTTCTCAAGCTGTTCAATAGTATGCAAAACAGCATGATGTTCAATTTTAGAAGTAATAACATGGGTTACTTTTAAGTCTCTTACAGCGCTTCTTAATACCAAATTATCGGCTTCAGTGCCTCCAGAAGTAAATAAAATTTCGCCAGCAGACACTTTTAAATAACTTGCTATTGTTTTTCTTGATTTTTCAATAAGTGCTTTTGAAGACCTTCCAAAACTGTGTGTTGAAGACGCATTGCCATATTGATGCTTCATAACATCTGTCATCGCATTTATAACTTCATCACGAATTTGAGTAGTTGCAGCGTTATCTAAATAGATTTGTTTCATCTCTTGAATTGAATGGCAAAAATACTTGAAATAAAATTATTATCAATATGCTGCGTTATAAATTACATTTCCATTATTTTTGTCAAAATCCAAATCCAATGCGTAACTCATTTTTTATAGTAATTATATTAAGTTTATTAACCTCTTTTTCTTGTAATGACGGAGATATCATTACTGTTGAATTTGATTTTGAAGATACGTTTGAAAGCTGTGGAAACTTAGTGTTCTTTAAAACAAAAGAGGATCCTGCTGAATCATTATCACTTCAAATAACATCTCCTGCTTTAACTATTGCCGATTTACTTAATGTTGGAGATGATAATACCTTAACAATTACAAGAACCATTAACGGTACAAGCAATACTTTTAATTATAGAACATACAGCATATTGCCTTCTGATTTATTTTGTAACGATGTACCACCAGCCGATATCGATATTACAAATGATTTAGAAAGTACATCTGGAAATGTTGTAATTACAACAGTTTTAACCGAAGACGATAATGATGGTATTCCTTCAGCATTGGAGGATATTAATGGCAATGGGGATTTAGAAGATGATGACACTGATGGCGATGGCATTCCAAACTATAAAGACGCAGATGACGACGGTGATAATATACTTACCAAAAATGAAAATCCTGATCCAAATAACGATAAAATTATTGATGATGCACAAGACACAGATGGTGATGGAATACCCGATTATTTAGATGATGATGATGATGGAGATGGCGTATTGACTCGTGATGAAGAGACTATTTCGCATGACCAAAACCCTGGAAATGATGTAACATATCCAGATGCAGGAGCTGATTATCTAAATCCAGATGCAAAAAACAGCTTTCCAGCTACTGCTTACAGAGTCCATACCATTTATAAAACTTACGTGGTTACATTGGTAATTAACAATATTTCTTTACCAAATATATATCAGGACGTATTTGATTTTGGAACATTAGAAAACAGTGCTTTATCAACTTCTGAAACTAAAACACCAACTTTTTAATCATTTGGTGGTACGTTTTGGTAAATGTAAACTTCTGTAGCGCCTAAACCATATTTCTGGTAATTGGCATCATAAAATTTTACATTATTATATCTTCCAAAAAGGTAATCAAGCTCAATTTTTAAAACACCTTCACCAACTCCGTGAATAAAAACCACTTTTTGAATTCGTTTCTGAATAGCAAAATCCAATTGTCGTTTAGCAGTATCTAATTGCAAAGTCAACATATCATGATTGGTCATTCCTTTAGTTGAATTAACCAATTGATGAATATGCAAATCTACTTCCATCGTTGGCTCATAACGGTCTTTAACTCTAGCAACTGGTTTGTTTTTTCTAACAGGTTTTTCTTTTTCAGAAATAACCTCATTCAAACTTGAATGGGAAAATAACGAACTTCTAAAATCTTTTGTTGATTTGTTTTTTACTATTTCCGTGGAATTAAAATCGAGTGAAAAACCGTCCTTGGTTTCTATAGTAATGGTATCACCCTTGATTTTGGTAATAACACCTGATAGATCTTCATCAATAACCAAAATAGAATCTCCAACTTTAAAATCCATTATTCATCTTCTTTAATAAAATCGTTATCATCATCTTTTCTGCTTGGAATGGTTTTAGAAATTCTATAAACACCAATCATTAAAACCACAATGCCACCTATCAAAATATATTCATTTTGTTCTGTTCCATTTTTAGCATAAATGGCTACAATTGAGCCCAATACAATCAAAATATAATTTAAATATTTCATGTTTTAAGTTGATTTTTGATAAAACTAAATTACATCATTAAAATAGATTTTTGAAACATATTCAAGAATAAAAAATAATAAATAAAATACATTTCTTACAAATCAATTATTTATATATATTTATATTTTTAACATTTAAAATTGAATTTTATTTATGGAAACTAAACCATCAAGACCTAGTAGTTATTTAGCACTAGCAATTATTAGTACCATTTTTTGTTGTTTACCTACAGGAATTGTAAGTATTGTTTATGCAGCAAAAGTTAATAGTCTGTATACAAGTGGAAACTATGATGAAGCAACAAAAGCATCCAAAACAGCCAAAACATGGGGATTAATTTCCGTAGGATTAGGATTGCTTGGGATTATCATTTACATAATAATCTTTGGCTTGGCAATTTTTGGTAGCTTAGCTAGTAGTGGCTACTAAAACTAAAATATTATTATTTGTAATATTTACTGTACTCGCTTTTGGCTCTGCTTTTTTTTATTTTAATTTTAATCCGAGTGAGTATAGTTTATTTCCTAAATGTCCTTTTTATTCTTTTACTGGATTATATTGTCCTGGATGTGGAAGTCAAAGAGCTATTCATCAATTACTTCATGGAAATATTTCAAAAGGTTTAAATCATAATTTTTTAATTATTTTATTAGCTTTAGTATTAGTTTATGATGCAATAGCTTATTTATTAAATAATTATTACAAAAAATCATTTAAAAACTTATTACATAATCCTAAAACAACCAATATAATTTTGATTCTTGTTATTGCTTTTTGGATTTTAAGAAACATTAAAATATATCCTTTTACTATATTAGCTCCTTAAATTTACATAATATAATGTCAGGAATAGATGACTATATGCTTCCTTGTTTAAACAAAACTCTGTTTGGGGTTGAATGTCCCGGTTGTGGAATGCAACGTTCTGTCAGTCTTATTGCTCAAGGCAATTTTAAAGGTGCTTTTTATATGTACCCTGCAATATTTACACTCATAATAATGATAGTATTTTTAGCTTTGCATATTAAGTTTAAATTTAAAAATGGTCATACTATTTTATTGTTATTATTTATTCTAAATATTATGATTATTATTGTTAGTTATATTTTAAAATTTATTTAAAAACAAAATTAAGATGGAAAAACAAACATTACCAAACTCAACTTTAATTCTAGTTATGGGAATACTTTCAATTGTAGGCTGTTGTTGCTATGGTCTGCCAGGATTAATATTCTCTGTAATAGCCATAGTATTATCATCAAAACCGACAAAACTATATAAAGCCTCTCCAGATGAATATAATGGATATGGTAATGTTAAAGCTGGTAAAATAATGGGGATTATCGGACTTGTTTTAAGTATTTTATTTATTTTGTTTATAGTTTGGATAATTTCCTTTTTTGGATGGGAAACGCTTCAAGATGAAAATTTATTAAGAGAAAAACTTCTTGAAATGCAACAAACTTAATAATCATACACTACCCATTAAAAAATGCGACTTCAAAAAGTCGCATTTTTTATTGATTTATTTTAACTATCAAACTGCTTTAATGTTTTTATAATAATAGAAACACAATCTAACAGCTGTTCTTCGGTCATAACCAATGGTGGCGCAAAACGAATAATATTACCATGTGTTGGTTTAGCAAGTAAACCATTGTCTCGTAAAGCTAAACAAATGTTCCAAGCTGTATCACTTTCCTCGTCATCATTGATTAGAATGGAATTAAGCAGCCCTTTTCCTCTTACCAGTTTTACTATATTACTGGTATCAATATATTTCTGCAATTCGCTTCTGAACAAATTCCCCAGCTTATAAGCGTTTTCTGCCAACTGTTCGTCTTTTATTACTTCAAGTGCAGCCATGGCAACAGCAGCAGCTAATGGATTACCTCCAAACGTGCTTCCGTGATTTCCTGGCTTAATAACATTCATAATATTATCGTTAGCCAAAACTGCTGAAACCGGATAAACACCGCCACTAATTGCCTTCCCCAAAATAAGGATATCGGCTTTTACGTTCTCGTAATCTACTGCCAATAATTTTCCTGTACGTGCAATTCCTGTTTGAACTTCATCTGCAATAAATAAAACATTATGAGCTTCACATAATTTCTTGGCTTTAGCTAAATAGCCATCGTCTGGAACATAAACACCTGCTTCGCCTTGTATAGGCTCTACCAAAAACCCTGCAACATTTGGGTTATTTTTTAAAGCTGTTTCTAAAGCTTCTAAATTATTGTAATCTATTTTAATAAACCCGTTTGTGAAAGGCCCAAAATGTTTACGAGCCACCGGATCATTTGAAAATGAAATGATGGTTGTCGTCCTGCCATGGAAATTATTTTTACAAACAATGATTTCAGCTGCATTTTCATCAATCCCTTTTACTTCATAAGCCCATTTTCTACATAGTTTTAAAGCAGTTTCAACTGCTTCTGCACCAGTATTCATAGGTAATAGTTTATCAAAACCAAAATATTCACAGGCATATTTTTCGTACTTTCCTAATACATCGTTATAAAATGCTCTGGATGTAAGTGTTAAGTTTTGGGATTGATTAACTAAGGCGTTAACAATTTTTGGGTGACAATGCCCTTGGTTTACTGCGGAATAAGCCGATAAAAAATCATAATACTTTTTTCCATCAACATCCCAAACATATACACCTTCTCCTCTAGTTAATACAACAGGTAATGGGTGATAGTTATGGGCACCATACTTATTTTCTAATTCAATCGCTTGTTGCGAAGTTAATTGGTCTAAAACAGCCATTTTAATTTAAATTAAATTGAAAAAATAACCATTCCTTCTGTACCTTTATTCTTTCGAAGAACCCGAAAAAGCAGCGTGGGAGAGAAATCATCCCTAGGGCTTGCAAGTTACTAAATATTAAGTGTTAAAGAAAGTGTTGTGTTTAGTTTTTATTAAATATGCTTTTATGCTTGAATTCATGAAATTAAACCTACATAAATCTTAAAAAATAACATTTTGATTGGTTCATAAATCTAAAAAGAAATTACTTTTGCAGCATGTCAAGAAAAAACAAAAAACAAATTTTTACAAATATAGAAATTATTGATGCCGGAGCAAAAGGCAAAACAATAGCTAAGGCACCAGATGGAAAGGTTATTTTTTTATCAAATGCTGTACCAGGAGACATAGTTGATGTCCAAACTTTTAAAGCGCGTAAAGCTTATTACGAAGGGAAAGCTGTGAATTTCCACAAACGTTCTGAAAAAAGAACACAACCGGTATGTGAGCATTTTGGTGTTTGTGGTGGCTGCAAATGGCAGGACATGGCTTATGAGCATCAACTGTACTACAAACAAAATGAAGTAGTTAATAATTTAACCCGAATCGGGCATATTGAATTGCCAGAAGTCACTCCTATTTTAGGTTCAGAAAAACAATATTTCTATAGAAATAAAATGGAGTTTTCATTTAGTGACTCTCGCTGGTTAACTCTTGAAGAAGTACAATCTGACCAAGATTTAGGAGATAAAAATGCACTGGGATTTCATATTCCAGGTATGTGGGATAAAATTTTAGATTTAAAAGCCTGTCACTTACAGGAAGACCCTTCAAACGATATTAGAAACAGTGTCAAAAAATTTGCCATTGAAAACCATTTGGAATTTTTTAGCACACGAAATCAAACCGGATTTTTACGCACCATGATGATTCGTACTTCTAGTACTGGTGATATTATGGTAATGTTTCAATTCTTTAAAGAAGATAAAAAGAACCGTGAGTTACTTTTAGATTTTATCGCTGAAAGCTTCCCTCAAATAACATCATTACAATATGTGATTAATGGCAAAGCCAATGATACCATTTATGACCAAGACGTTATTTTATACAAAGGAAGTGATCATATTTTTGAGGAAATGGAAGGCTTAAAGTTTAAAATAAATGCTAAATCTTTTTATCAAACCAATTCAAGTCAAGCTTATCAACTTTACAAAATTGCTAGAGACTTTGCCGGATTAACAGGTAAAGAGTTGGTTTATGATTTATATACAGGAACCGGTACCATCGCACAGTTTGTAGCAAAACAAGCAAAAAAAGTCATAGGTGTTGAAGCAGTACCAGATGCTATTGTTGCTGCTAAAGAAAACGCACAATTAAATAACATTAATAACGTTGAGTTCTTTGTAGGAGATATGAAACAGGTTTTTAATGATAGTTTTATTGCATATCACGGGCAGCCAGATGTAATTATTACAGATCCTCCGCGTGATGGTATGCACAAGGACGTTGTAGAGCAAATATTAAACATTTCCCCTAAAAAAGTAGTGTATGTAAGCTGTAACAGTGCTACCCAAGCGAGAGATTTAGCGCTTATGAGTGATATATATAAAGTTACTAAAGTGCAGGCTGTTGATATGTTTCCACAAACATTTCATGTTGAAAATGTTGTACTTTTGGAAAAACGGTCAGAATTATCTAACTAATATTGAATATTTAAAAGTAAATGAAGCATTATAAAATATTGGCAATACTTTTTGGGATTATAACCATTCTTTCTTTGGGATGCGAACCCGACGATATTTGTCCTGAAAGTACAGCAACTACACCTAATTTAATTATTCAGTTTTATGACATTTCAAACCAAGAAAACAAAAAAAATGTTGTTGGCTTAAAAGTGCAAGGTGTGGGTAACGACAATCCTTTAACCGATTATAATGTTGTAACAACTTCAGAAATTGCCATCCCTTTAAAAACAAATTCAAACAGTACTGAATATTCTCTTCATAAGGAATATACCAATGTAAATAATGTTATTGGCGGTAACGAGGATTTTATTACTATAAATTATGTCACAGAGCAAGTATATGTATCAAGGGCCTGCGGATATAAAACGATATTTAAAAACGTAACCCTTACCATAAATAGCGATACGGACAACTGGATACAATCAAAAGAATCATTAAACGATAATCAATCTGTAGAAGATGAAACAGCAGCGCATTTCAAGTTATTTCATTAGTCTTAGTGTGTTTTTGCTGCTTTGTATTCCAGTACAAGCACAAAATGACAGCATTATTTCAACTGTAAATGATTCCTTAAAAATAAAACTGAAATATGGGCTTCGTGTTGGTGGAGATATTGGAAAACTTATTCGTTCCTTCTCTGATGACGAGTACACAGGTTTTGAAATCAATGCAGATTACCGAATTAAAAAAGCCTTATATATTGCTGGAGAATTGGGTATTGAAGAAAAAATTACGACGAATGATTATTTAGATGTGACCACTAGTGGCTCCTATTTAAAAGCCGGTATTGACTATAATCTTTATAAAAACTGGCTTGATATGGATAACATGGTTTATTCTGGGTTTCGTGTTGGTGCATCTGCTTTTAGTCAACAGATTAATAACTTTACTGTTTATAATACCAGCCAATATTGGGGTGAACAATATTCGTCTACAGAGGCTCAAAAATTCAATGATTTAACTGCTTTTTGGATTGAACTTATCATAGGAATAAAAGTCGAACTCTTTAATAATCTGTATTTAGGATTAAATGCGCAACTTAAAGGTTTAGTGAGTGAAACGGTTCCTGATAATTTTGAAAATATTTACATTCCAGGGTTTAACAAAACCTACGACAGCAGTGGCATAGGCGTTGGTTATGGGTATTCCATCTCTTATTTAATTCCATTATACAAGAAGAATAAAAATTAATTTGTTGGTATTTACCAATATTATTGATTATTCTTATACTTTTTGATAGTATTTACCAACTAACACAGCAATTTTATATTTAAATTTAATTATTTTTCGTATATTTACGCTAGTAAAAACAAGCATTAATTGTTTAAATATATTTTAATGATGGAAAATACCAACTTAAATTGGATTTCAATGAGTGATAATGCTATCATCTCATCTATTGGCGCCTATATAAAGCATGAACGCCTAAAACAAAACAAAACCCAGGCCAAAATTGCGGAAGACGCAGGTATTAATAGATGGACGTTAAGTCAAATTGAAAACGGAGAAGCTATTTCTCTTACATCATTAATTCAAATATTAAGAGCACTCAATCTGTTAACTATTCTGGATATATTCAAAATTGAAACGCAACTAAGCCCTATCCAACTGGCTAAACTGGAAAAACAAAAGCGTCAGCGTGCAAGCAGCAATTCAAATGAAAACAAAAATGAAAGCTCATGGTAAGTACTAAAACAGCTTTTATAAAAATATGGGGACATATTGTTGGTGCAGTATCTTGGGATGAAACCAAAGGATATGCAAGTTTTGAATACGATCCGAAATTCAAAACCTTAGGTATTGATTTATCTCCCATTAAAATGCCTATTCAATCTGGCTCCTCAATTTTTTCATTCCCAGAATTACGCACAAAAAAAGATGGCTATGACACCTTTAAAGGATTACCAGGTTTATTAGCCGATGTTTTGCCCGACAAGTATGGGAATCAATTGATAAATAGTTGGTTATCACAAAACGGTCGTTCAGAAAACAGCATGAATCCAGTAGAACAACTTTGTTTTATTGGCACACGAGGTATGGGCGCATTAGAATTTGAACCCACCCAAATAAAACCTTCAAAACGCACTTTTGAAGTAGAGCTAAACAGTCTTGTCGATATTGCTCGTAAAATGTTAAACCAAAGAGAACAGTTTGAAACCAATATTATAGAGGACGAACAACAAGCCATGATGGATATTCTTAAAATTGGAACTTCTGCTGGTGGAGCTCGCCCAAAAGCCATTATTGCTTATAATAAAAAAACTGGACAAGTACGTTCAGGACAAACCAATGCTCCTAAAGGATTTGAGCACTGGCTTATTAAACTTGATGGAGTCAGTGATGCTCAATTTGGCGAGAGCCAAGGTTATGGCCGTATAGAAATGGCTTATTACAACATGGCTATCGATTGTGGTATTGATATGATGGAATCTATATTACTTGAAGAACATGGTAGAGCCCATTTTATGACCAAACGTTACGACCGCGAAGGAAACAACACAAAACACCATGTGCAAACACTTTGTGCCCTGCAGCATTACGATTTCAACGACATGGCAAGTTTCAGTTACGAACAGTTGTTCCAAACCATGCGAATCCTACGTTTGCCCTACCCGCAAGCCGAACAAATGTACAGAAGAATGGTATTCAATATCTTGGCAAAAAACTGTGATGACCATACCAAGAACTTCTCTTTTATCTTAAAACAAGGTAAAAATTGGCAACTGGCACCTGCTTATGATGTGTGTTATGCTTACAGACCAGGAAGTTTATGGGTTAATCAACATGCACTAAGCGTAAATGGTAAACGCGACGATTTTACACGTAACGACTTACTCACTTTTGCTAAAGCCATGAACATAAAAAAAGCAAAACATATTATTGATGACATACAAACCGTTGTAAACAATTGGGAAATCTATGCAAATGCCGTATCAGTAAAACCTCAATTACTTGATACTATTAAGAATAACTTACTTAAATTAAATTAATAAGACCATTTAAAAGAAGCCTGAAAAATTGTAATTTTAACTCAATAATTGTGAATTGCTTAGATTTTAAAAAACATAAAACGAAACCCAAAACAACATTAACTGTTTAATTTTAAGCAGATAATTTTTAATCGAACAGGTAAACTTTAATTATTAAACGGCTATGATCAAATCTACTTTTAACAATGATTTAAATATTCTTGAGTCACAATTTAAAAATGATGTATATTTAGATGAGATTGTGGAATACATAAGAGTTACCAAAGAAAATAAAACCTACCCAAGAAAATTAAAAATTTTAACCGATTCGCTACAAGCATCGTTTAAATTCTCTGTAAATGATTTAAACACTATCATTAATGAAAACAATAAATCATTAGAAGAATACGATACCATTATCGATGCCATTATTATTGACAACCCACAAACCGCAGCTTTAACGGTGTTATATCAAGAACTAGCAAAAAATAAAAAATATTTTTTCAGTGTGTTTTCAACCCATGAAGCCGCTCTATTATGGCTAGAAAATTTTTAACCATCATAAACTATTAAGATCTTTTTTCTGAACTGATAGACAATAAATTTGTAAATTAGTATAGAATACGGTCTTTAAATAGAAATCATGTCATACTCAAAAATTTTAATCGCTGTTGATAGTAGTGAATACTCTATGCAAGCAGCAAAAAAAGGTTTAGAGTTGGCCCACCAAGTTGATGCCAAGGTTGCCTTATTGTTTGTTGTTGACACCTCAAAAGCAATGGGCAACGTAGATGCAGGCATTTTACCGGAACAAGCTTTAATAGTCCTTAAAAAAAAAGCCGAACAAACCCTTGATGAATTGGCCACTATGTATAATGGCAAAGATATCTTGAAATTTATGCCAGAAGGCAGCCCAACAAAAGACATTATAAAAACAGCAGAAATCTGGGAAGCCGATTTAATAGTTATGGGTACTCATGGCAGAACTGGTTTGTTGCATCTTCTGGTAGGCAGTGTTTCAGAACACATCATCAGGCATTCAAAAATACCTGTAATGGTAGTGCCTTCAAAATAGTTCTCGATTCATTTTCCTTTCGGAAAACACTCTAACCGACAATAGATTTCAATTAAAAACTATCCTATCCGCCTTGTAAAGTATCAGCACCATCCAATAAACCAACTAATTCCTGTGGATTGTGAATTAATACAGGGATGTGTTGTGGACAAATATAAAAAGCACTGTTTTTATGGTAAAATTTGGTAACCGGTGTTTCCTCAGATGATTTTTTGCAGACCAAGCATGTTTTAGTATCGCTCATAACATTGTTTTTTATTACTTACAACAAAGCTATTTTTAAATTTTCTTATAAAAACTAATATTGGTCATACTTTAAAAATTTTATTAAAAAATACGTCTTCTCTCGCACCCTAAAATAACGTTGATAACTCCTTAAAAATACACACAAGTGCTTATAGATTTTGTAGTATAATTACCCTAACTTAGCTTATCAGTGAATATAAAGCATTGAAAAACGAATTCTTATCCTAAACGTTATGTAGCATTTAAATGAAAAAATTAACTTTGAACTAAAAAACAAATGAACAAATTAAAAGCAGTCGATTTCTATTGTGGTGGAGGCGGAATGAGTCTAGGGATGAGCCAAGCAGGAATATCTGTTTTAGCTGGAATAGACAATGAAAACAAATGCAAGGCAACCTATGAATTAAACATTGAAGGAGCAAAATTTATTGAAGCAGATGTTTTTGAATTAAAAGAAAAAGAACTTACTAGAGAACTTGGTTTAACAAGAAACGATAATTCTTTAGTTTTAATAGGATGCAGTCCTTGTCAATATTGGAGTATTATTAATACTGATAAAAAGAAATCATCAAAATCAAAAAATCTACTAATAGAATTTCAACGTTTTGCGAGATACTTGAACCCAGGTTATATAGTTGTAGAAAATGTCCCAGGTGTTCTTAGGAAAAAAGAAGAAAGTGGGTTGCAGGGCTTTATTGACTGGCTTAAAAAAAAGAAATATTCAATTCACTTTGATATCCATAATGTAAATGATTACGGAGTTCCACAGAATCGAAAGCGTTTTACGTTAATTGCGAATAGAATAAATGAGATAGAAGTTAGTCCACTCAAATCTGAATCTAAGAGATTAGTAGTAAAAGATGTACTCGGTTCAGAAAACGGTTTTAAAAAGATAGAAGCTGGAACAAAAGATAATTCTAAATTTCAACATTCCGTAGCTGGATTATCTCAAATAAATCTTGAGCGATTAAAATATGTAAAAAAAGACGGTGGTGACAGATTAGGGTTTGCCAATAATCCTTCTTTACAACTTAGATGCTTTAAAAATAAAACGGATTCTTTTAAAGACACCTTCGGTAGATTATGGTGGAATAGACCTTCACCTACGATAACTACAAAATTTTTTAGTATATCTAACGGAAGATTTGTTCACCCTGATGAAAACAGAGCTTTATCTATTAGAGAAGGAGCCACACTCCAATCATTCCCAACAACTTTTGAATTCAAAACTAAATCAATTGCTGATACTGCAAGAATAATAGGAAACGCTGTTCCTCCGGAATATGCCAAAAGAATAGGTATAGCAATTTTAAACAACTATACAAACAATGGCAGATGAGAAACTAATAATGAAATTTGAGGCTCATACAATTGAGCACCTTGGTGTAAAAATGTACTCTCATATTCCACCAGCTTTAGCCGAATTAATAGCTAATTCTTATGATGCTTGTGCTACAGAAGTTTATGTTAGACTGTACGACAATGATTCTTTAAGAATTGAGGTTCAAGATAACGGTGATGGAATGTCTTTCGCTGAGGTCAACGAATATTTTTTGCGGATTGGTAGAAATAGAAGAAAGGAAAATCAAATCAATTCCTGTGATAGAAAACCAACTGGTAAAAAAGGTTTAGGGAAATTGGCTTTGTTTGGCTTGGGGACAAAAATCACAATTCTTACACAGAAGGACAATGAGTCTGTGAAGTTTACACTTGATTACAACGATATTTTAACTTGGGAAGGGTCTGATTATTCCCCAGAATTTGAAATAAATAAAACTGAAGAAGAGTCAGGAACTTTAATTGTTCTCGAAGAACTAAAACGAAAATCTGGTTTTTCAATAGAAGATTATTCAATCAGTATTGCCAAACTATTTAATTTTAAGGACGAACATTTCAAGGTATTTCTTTCTCTGAATGATGGAGATATTATTGAAATAAATAATAAACTAAAATACGAGAACATAACTGCCGAATTTGAGTGGGATTTTACAGAACTTAAGGATATATCAAATCAAGATTACGATAAAAAGGGAGAAATAAGTGGAAAAATAATCACGACTGAAAAACCTCTTAAACCGGGTCTTAGGGGAATTACACTTTTCGCTAATGGCAGGATGGTAAATTCAGCAGAGTTTTTTGGCAGAGCAGAATCAAGTCACTTTTTCTCTTACTTATCTGGATGGCTAGATGTAGACTTTGTTGATGACTATCAAGATGATTTTATCTCAACTGATAGGCAGTCCCTGAATTGGGAAAATGATATAACTAAAAAATTAAGAGAATATTTATCGGATACTATTAGAGCATTAGAAGGAATCTGGAGAACCAAAAGAAAAGAAAAAAGGCAAGCTAGAATCAAAGAAACAACGAATGTTGATGTACCTACTTGGTTAGCAACAGTACCTGAAAATATTAGAGAACAACTTGAAGGAGTGTTAAACTCTATTGACAATTCAGAGATGTCAGGGGAAACTCAAAGTAGTGCTGTTCAAAGCTTACATACTATTGTTCCAGATTACCCTTATTTTCATTGGCGTCAATTACATTCTCAAATTCAGAACGCAGCTGAAACTGACTACATAAAGAAGGATTTCTACAGAGCTTTTATTGAAGCAGCTAAACGGTATATAACAGACACAAGAAACAAGTCTGGTTCAACAAATGGAAGTGACCAAAATATGATGGGTCAAGTTTTTGGTCATAATTCTCAAATGTCCGTATGTTCTACCTACAAAAAATCAGATGGCTCAAATTTCCACGCTGACACCTTAAAAAGTATAGAAGATGGACAGAAGTTCCTTTCAATGGGAATTGTAGCTGGCGGTAGAAACCCCGTTTCACACGAAGAGATTAAAGATTTAAGAGATTCCGATTTATTTAGTGAAAAAGATTGTTTGGATGGTTTGAGTCTTTTGTCACATTTAATGAAAAGACTTGAAAACGCAGTATAAAAACGCTACACAACATTGTATAAGAGCACCTATTAAAATATTACCTTAACCCATTGGGTGAAATTAGTTTAAGCTATCGAAATTTTTATTTATAACATATAATATTAGTCAATTTTGTCATTTCGAAGTATGAGAAATCACATTATTTAATCATTTTATGAGATTCCTCCGCTGTCGGAATGACAAAAACTATAACTAACCCTCTCTCTTTTATAATTACACCCAACGGGTTCCCTTAAATACTTTCCTTTTTTACTACCAGCAGACATTTCGTATTTAACCAAATGTCATTGTGAAAAAGGAACGATTGAAGCAATCTCACAAATAATTAACAGATTGCTTCACTTCATTGCATAACGCTCACAATGACCATCACTTCATATACTTTCCTTTTTTACTGCCGGCATACATTTCGTATTTAACCAAACGCGCTTCCAGTTTGGCATTAAACAAATGTATTTTACGCGAAGGCCGTAAACCCACATGCTTTAAAGCATCCAGATTACTTGTAATAAACCAGGCATCGGTGTTTGGGTAATTTTGTTTTAAGGTGTCACCAATACTTTTATAAAACTCCTGCATATCAATATTTAAACGCTCACCATATGGCGGATTAAATACCATGTGTAATTTATCGTCACCACCTTTTTGGGTTTTAAAAAAGTCTTCATGCTTCACCTCAATAAAATCTTCTAACTGGGCATTTTTTACGTTCTCTTTGGCTTTAGTAACTGCACTTGGTGCTTTATCGTAACCTGTGATTTTATAATGAAAATCGCGTGTTTTATTAAGTAAAGATTCTTCAATTTTTTCAAACAAATCCACATCCCAATCCTGCCAGCGTTCAAAGGCAAATTCTTTTCGCATTAAGTTTGGCGGAATGTTACAAGCTATCATGGCGGCTTCAATAAGCATGGTGCCACTACCACACATCGGGTCCATAAAATCGGTTTGTCCATCCCAACCAGAAAGCATAATTAATCCTGCTGCCAGCACTTCGTTTATAGGTGCAATATTGGTAGCTGTTTTATAACCACGTTTATGTAAGGAGTCTCCCGAAGAATCTAAAGACACCGTACATTGTTGTCTATCGATATGAATATTTACCTTTAAATCCGGGAAACGTAAATCTACATTGGGTCGTTCACCGGTTTGGTCTCTAAACCTATCCACAATAGCATCTTTGGTTTTTTGGGCAATGTACAGGGAATTGGTAAACAAATCGGAATGAATGGTAGCATCGATAGCCAAGGTTCCTGTTGGTTTTAAATAGGTTTCCCAAGGCATGGCTTTAATCTTTTCGTACAAGTCATGCTCACCCGTAACTACAAAGGTTTCAATGGGTTTTAATATTTTAATAGCGGTACGCAAAGCCAAATTAGCTTTATACATAAAGCCTTTGTCTCCAGAGAAACTTACACTACGAATCCCTTTTTTTACATCTTGTGCTCCAAGTTGTGTAAGTTCGTTTGCCAATAAGTCTTCAAAGCCAAATAAGGTTTTGGCTACCATTGTAAAATTATTCTCCATTATTTACTATAAATAGATTACAAAAATAGCTTAATTTTGCGGCAATCTAAATGTTTATTTAAAATTAGGTTAAGGATTGAAGCGGCATCCTTTTTCCCTTCTGTTCGCAAGCGAACATCTTCCTAAAGGGAAGAATTAAAAAAAGAGACAGAGAGGAAAAAGATACAGTGAAAAGCCTGACCGTGCAACAGCACGGAAACCCATTAAAAAAGTATATGATAAAAGACACTACGGAATGGTTTTCTTCTTGGTTTGATACACCATTTTACCACATACTTTACAAAGACAGAAACGATGCCGAAGCGCATGCGTTTATGGATACCCTTACCAATTATTTAAATATCCCTGAAGGTGGGACTATTTTAGATTTGGCTTGTGGAAAAGGACGTCACTCGGTGTATCTAAATACGCTTGGTTATGATGTTACTGGTGCCGATTTGTCTGAAAACAGTATTGCTTTTGCCAAACAATTTGAAAACCCGCATTTGCATTTTGAGGTGCACGATATGTGCAAACCTTTTAACAAGCCTTTTGATGCAGTATTTAATTTATTCACCAGTTTTGGGTACTTTGAAAATGAGGAGGACAACTTAAATACTATTAAAGCTATAAAAGGAGACCTTAATGACACTGGGTTTGGTGTGATAGATTTTATGAATTCTGATTTTGTTATTGAAAACTTGGTTTCAGAAGAAGTAAAAGTGATCGATGGTATTAGCTTTTTTTTAAAGCGTTATGCTCAAAACGGCTATATTTTTAAGGATATTAATTTTACGCACGAAGGTGTTGATTACAGTTTCCAGGAACGTGTAAAAGCCTTTACTTTAAGTGATTTTGAAGCTTTGTTTGAACAAGCTGGCGTATATTTACTGGATGTTTTTGGCGATTATAAATTAAGTAAATTTAGATTGCAAACGTCTGAACGATTGGTTATGATTTTTAAATAATACACATGTTGAATATTATACTTCCTATATTAAGCGTGCTATTAGGGTTTTTAATAGTAGTGATTTTAAAACCGGCACAACAAAAAAATTTAAAACTGTTACTGGCATTTAGTGGTGCTTTTTTACTTTCTATTACGGTATTTAACTTTTTACCCGAAGTTTATCAAAACAACCAGAAGTCAATAGGATTGTTTATCATGATTGGGATTATGCTTCAAATTGTGCTGGAGTTTTTCTCAAAAGGTGCCGAGCATGGTCATGTACATTTGAATAAAGAAAGTACGTTGTTTCCGTGGTTGCTTTTTATAAGTTTATGTATTCATTCTGTTTTAGAAGGGATTCCTATTGAGGCGCATCATAATTTAATTTATGGTATTATTGTGCATAAATTACCTGTTGCCATTATTTTATCGACCTTCTTTTTAGCTTCAAAAATAAGTAAAGCAAACGTTGCCTTCTTTTTAATTGTGTTTGCTCTTATGACGCCTCTAGGAGTTTTATTATCAAAAAACTTTGAGTTTTTTCAAACGTACTATAATGAAATATCGGGCATTGTTATTGGTATCTTTTTACATATATCAACCACTATTTTGTTTGAAAGTAACGAAAACCATAAGTTTAACTTAACCAAGTTAATCACTATAATTATAGCTATTGTTATTGCGTATTTAATGTAATGTTTAGTAAAGAAGAATCACGCCTTTTACGACATGAATTTTGGACCAGTTTTGGAAAGTCTTTTCCGAGAAAATGGATTTTATACGACACCAAAATTAAAGGTTTTAGTTTTAAATTTCACTTTGATACCAAAACGGCTTTGGTTGCTATAGATCTTGAAGATGATCTTGAAAACCGTATTAAATATTGGGAAAAACTGCAATCTTTACAATCTATTTTAAAGGAAGATTATTTACCGGAAGTTATTTTTGAAGAAACTTATATTCTTGATAATGATAAAGAAATTTCAAGGGTTTATGTGCCTTTAGACAAGAAAGTGTCTATTCACAATAAAAACACATGGCGTGATGTGATGGAGTTTTTTAATAAAAACATGAGTTTATTTGAAGCCTTTTTTGAGGATTACAGAGATATTTTTGAGGATTGATAGAACTCAGGGTTTGTGACTTGTGATGTCTCAATCGTGCCTCATTTCGACATGACTAAAGGAGAAACTTGAGGTGATTTGTCATTTCGATCGCAGTGAGAAATCGCATAACTCCGATAAAAACATAACTATTTGCTACATTTAGTTTATGCAAAATAATTATTTCGTTTACATTACTACCAACAAATACAGAACTACATTATATATTGGGTTTACCAACAACATCCAACAAAGATTATCTCAGCACTATTTCGATAGTCAAAATGCAAAAAAATCATTTGCTGGAAAATACAATTGTATATACTTGGTCTATTATGAAATTTTTGATTTTCCAAAACTTGGAATTGACAGAGAAAAGGAATTAAAAAAATGGAGGCGAGAAAAGAAAAACAAATTGATATCAAATTTTAATCCAACTTGGGAAACTTTAAACAATCAGATTTTTTAATATTAATTATGTGATGTCTCAATCGTGCCTCATTTCGACATGACAAAAAGAGAAATTTCAATATAAATAGACTTCTCGATACAAAATTCTTTCAGAATTTCACTCGAAGTGACAATGAAAAAAAATCATAATACTTTCTCCATTTTATAATCATCCATTACAAAGCCGTTACCAATATCGGTTATCATTTCTCCAACAGTTTTAAATCCCATAGCTTCATAAGCCTTTATTGAATTTACATTAAATCTGTTTACACAAAGAGTAATTGATTTACAGTTCATTTCAATGGCTTTGGCCTGAACAAATTCCATGGCAGATTTCCCTATTTTTTGTCCTCTAAAATCTTTAGAAACATAAATCTTACTTAAAAACAAACTGTCTTCCTGTTTTTTAATAGAAATATAACCAACAAACTGGTTGTCATGATACACTTTAAAATAACTGTACCCATCGTTATATTGAGAATACATCACTTCTGCAGACTGATAGTTTTTCACCATATAATCCACCTGTTCAAATCCAATAATTGATGTATAATGTTCTTGCCAAATGATGTTTGCCAAAGCTGAAATTTCTTCAAAATGTTGCTTGGTAATCGCTTGTAAAAATTCTGTCATAACGTTTCAATAAGGTAATAAATATTAAATGACATAAAAGAAAATCATAAAAAAATGAAAGATGGCTCCAGCCAAAACAAACAGATGCCAAATAACATGGTGATACGGAATGCGATGGATTACATAAAACACAATTCCTAAAGTGTATGCCATGCCACCAGCAAAAAGCAGCAAAATGCCATCGCCTAACACTTTCGAGGTATTTGAAAAATCAAATACGATTAGCCAACCCATTACTAAGTACAATAAGGTCGAAAATATTTCAAATCTGCCCGTAAAGAATAATTTTAAAATGATTCCGAAAATAGCAATTCCCCAAACCACATAAAATAAAGTCCAGCCTAAACTTCCATACAAAGAAATAAGCAAAACCGGCGTATAAGTGCCTGCTATTAAAAAGTATATGCTTATGTGATCTACAATTCTGAAATAGTGCTTTTTGCTTTCACTTTTCACCGAATGATATAACGCTGAGGCAGAAAATAAAATAATGATAGAAACCCCATAAACGATAACACTAAACAAGCTGTAAGGCGTTTTATGAGCATCAAAAACTATAAGTAAGACCAATGCAACAATTCCTAAAACAGCACCAAGAGCATGTGTTTGTGCATTTAGTTTTTCTTCAAAATGAGTTTGTATTTTCATGAAGTGAATTTATTTCTTTTTTTTGCTTAACCATTTATCGGTCAAATCATAAAAGTTGTATGGTTTGGCAGCTTGTTGCCGTTCTAAAACACCACTTAAAAAATTGCGCTGTAAAATATCTTCAATCAAATAATCTTCCAGAACATTCATAGGATCATACCCTTCTTTTAATGATAAATCAAACATACTTGCTGTTGTATTGAACCAAAAAGCACTCCAACCACTCCGCAGTTCTTTTACCAATTGATACGTGGTTTCTCCTGTTTGTCTGTTTATAAGCTTGATCAATATCTGTCCTTCTGTACGTGAAAATTTCTTTAGTTTTTCTGAAAACTCACCTTCTATATATTTTTGAATTTTTTTAGTGTATTTCTTTTTTTCACGCTTATTTGGTAATTTTTCTAACCTGGCATTTAAAGAATCCAGCCTATCTGCAGCCATTTTTGCATACGGATATACTTTAATGGTTTTGCGCCTTAAAATTAAATATCGCATTCTGTCTTCCTTACTTGGAAACTTTAGCCCGTTAAGCACATAAATTTCATTAAGACGAATGGTATCTCTTGGAATGGAATCTCCTTCAATAAGATAGTAATCATATTCCGTTGAATCTTTCTCAACCTTATTAACCTGAGAAAACAATAAGAAAGGGAAAATTATGAATATGTAGGGCAAATAATTCATATATGAGATAAAAATTTTAGTATTCAAAATTACTAATTTACCTGCTTTAAAACCTAAAATTTAATTTATTATTGTTCTTGTGAGTTTTTAAATTAAAGCTCTCTCCTATTATCATCCGAACTTGTGTCAATCAATTTGTTATATGGATCGACACCAACTTCTGTAGGCTTTTCATTAACTATAATAGTTACTCTATTATTGATGGCCGTCACCTTATGCTTCTTTAAATACAATTCTTTTTCTTTCTTTTTACCATCAGCTTCTTCTTGAGTAAAAACACCAATATCGATGTAATCTGCTAACAAAACTGAAAGTTCTGGTTTATTCATGCTTTCGGTTTTATAACTTAAGGTGTCCCCTACTTTTGTCCCATAATATTTTCTGCCTTTTTCGTTATTTCTGTATTTACTCACATTAAACTCAATATCTACCTGATATTTTCCATTTTCTAATGCTTTTGAACTTACATCAACTATTCTGTTTGAATATAAAGTAATGGTTTCAAACATATCATGAATGACATATTGTAAACTATCTGGTGTTGCCTGCTTAATATAATTAACCATTTCAACCGATGTTGTATAAGGTGGTTCCTGAAATTTTACTTTTTCAACATAGCTTTTTAAAGCATTATTCAAAGTGTCTTCTCCAATATAATCACTCAATGCATAAAACACTAAAGAACCTTTTTGGTAACGAATATAACCTTGCCCATCATTGTACATTAAAGGTTTTTCTCGTTTATTCTCAAAAGTTCTCTGTGTTAAATAATCGTCTAAAGCTTTCTTTAAAAATTTACGCATTTTTGATTTGCCGTGTTGATGTTCCAATACTTTTAAAGCAACATATTCTGAAAGACTTTCCGATAACATGGTTGCCCCTAAAACATCGGCACCAATAACCTGATGTGCCCACCATTGATGCGCTACTTCGTGCACTGTAATTGCGAATGGGTAATCTACACCACCTTCTTCAGTATCATCAACATCTGCAATAAAACCAACACCTTCAGAATACGGAATGGTGTTAGGAAAAGATTGAGCAAAACTGCCACTGGTTCTCGGAAATTCCACGATACGAGCTTGTTTATGCTGATATGGACTGAAGTTTTTTGAATTATAATCTAAAGATGCTTTTAGTCCAGCAATCATTCTATCCAAATTAAATTCATGTCCTTTATGATGATAAATCTCTAAATTAACATCATGCCACGTATCTTTTTTAATTTCATATTTAGCAGAATTAAAGGCATAAAAATTTAAAATCTTACTATCCATTTTATAATGAAAATAATGCCTTTCACCTTCTTTCCATTCCTTTTGTAAATATCCTGGTGCTATGGCAATTTGATCTAAAGACGTGCTTACAGTTGCTTCAAAATCAATCCAATCGGCGTCTTTTGAAATGTAGGTATTTCCCAAAGCCGTGGAATCTGTAGGTTCAGGCTTTAAATCATTGTCTGGTAACCCGTATTTTTTTCTAACTTCATTATCCTGCAATTCAGAGCCACTGTCATATCCTAAAGACGGAAATAATTGAAAATTATTAATAAAGGTACCATTGTATAATACTGGCGAATTATTTCTTAAAAAAGTATTTGTTTTGTTTTTTACAGCAAAACTCAATTGTAAGGTGTCGCCAGGTAAAAGAGATTTTTTAAGTTTATAAATATTGAAATTAAAAATGGTGTCCTTTGAAACTAAATCGTTTGGTTTATTAAACTCAAAAGTACTTGGATACTCATTGTAATTCAATAAAATACTATCAATGGCAACCTTTGTTTTATTAACCATAATATAGGTTCCTGTAGCATCAAAATTTAATTCCTTTGGAAAAATATTCACATTACAGTTTACTGAAACTATTCTTGGTTGCAAAGCTTTTTCATACTTCTTATAAGTTTTCTCCCAAGTTACGGAGCGCTTTTCCTGATCTTTAGAAGATATTCTTTCATTCAAAATATTATTCTCATAATAAATGGTAGATCCTAAACTTAAAAAAACAACAAAGCAAACACTAAAACCAACTAATACAAAACCTTTAAAGCGGGATTTAGCAATTGTATAACGTTCTCTAAAAGAATTTGGTAAACCTCTAACCCAAAATAATGCAGAAAAACACAATAGCATTAGTCCACAAAATAACCAGTACAATTTATGAATAATGTATGGCGAAAATGAGGTTCCATAACCATTCATATCTGAATATTGAAACCCTGGAGCTTGGTTATATTTAAAAATAGCCTGTTCTATTCCTGCAAATGATAGAAAAGGAATTCCAATAGAAATAACCAACAAAACAAACAATCCTAAATATGGATTGCCAATAAGTGTTTGCACAAACAAAGATAAAAGTGCCCAAATTGCAAAGCCTATAAAGTTTAGTATGTACAATTCATATAAATAATGACCAATTTCAAAATCATAATAACCATGATAAATTTGAATCATCATACCGCCAATTATAACAACTAGCAACAATAACGCTTGCATTTTTAATAAGGCTATCAACTTTGATAACAGTAAACTCCAATTAGGAATTGGTGTGACATCCATCAAATGGTTCATGTTATCCATTTTTCCTCTGTGAACCAACATACCGGCATACAAAAACGTTAGAATGTTGATAAAAAGAGAAAAACTATTTCCTGGAATTAAAAGCATTTGCCATGTAACCGGTAATGTTTTGGTTCCGAATATTTCGCCTAAAGCAGTTGCAGAAATTAAAATAAAAATTAGCCCAACTAAGACAATACTAATAAACGGCCAGCTTTTTATGATATACTTTAAATCTATATTAGAAAGTCTCCAGGTAGTTTTTAAATTTTGAATAAATGAAAAATCAAAATCTACTTTAGGCAAATGAATTTTGGTAATACCTCCAAAATTACTTTTAGTTGAACGTTCGCCTTTTGTCTTTCTAAATGAAAATGACATGGCATTTTGACTAAACGAAAAATATTTGAATACTAAAGAAAAAACAGCCAGAGCTATTCCTAACCATATTAATCGGTTATAAATAATTACACCTTTCACAGGAAGCATCATTTCATTTTGTTCGGTAACTGTCCAATACCGAGTATAATAATTAGCAGCTTCAGCACCAAATGGATCTAATAGAGATGAAATAAGTCGGTTTTCAGGATCTGACAATAAATTGGCAACAATTCCCTGAACAAGCATTAACAACACTACTGTTATAAATCCAGCCGCAATATTTCTTGTAAAGGTTACAACTGCAAATACAATTGCTCCAAACAGTAATATATTAGGAATGATATACACAAAATACGCCTGAACATAAGCCTGCAAAATGACTGGCCCAACAATATCCTGATTTGTTCCCGGCAATCTAAAACCAACTAACATCCCTAGTCCGATTACCAAAGTAATGATAGTAACAATGGTTATCCCTGAAAGAAACTTTGCAAATAAATAATTAGCTTTTGAAAATGGATACGAATATAAAATAGTATGCATTTCACTTTTATAATCACGGTAAATGGTTACTCCAATAATTGAAGGAAACAAAAAGAATATAAAGGTTGTTAACCCATTAAATAACCCAATAACTCCCATTGGAGAGTTTACAATTTTAGAAGATCCGGTTGAAACTGTTAAAAAATCAAAAATTCCTGCAGAACTAGCAGAAAGAAATAATGACAATACTAAAAAAATTGCCATATATATGTAAAAAGCAGGTTTTTTAAACCAGTATCTTAATTCGTGTAAATATATTGTTGAGAACATGTATTGTGTTTTTGGTTAGAAAAATATTGCTATTATTAAGCAAGAACAGGTTCTTCTTTTAATGCAATAAAATACACATCATCTAATTGTGGAGTGGCATCTTTAAAATCTTCTGCTGGTTGTTCTAATGAATGTACCCGAATATTTAAAGTGTTATCTTGATTATAGTTTGATGAAAGCACTTTATAGGTTGCTTCCATAGATTCCAACTCATCACGTTCAATTATTTTAGTCCAGATTTGACCTTTAATTTCTTCTATCGCGAGAATTGGCGTAATTTGCTTAACAATTTTTCCTTCATCTAAAATAGCCATTTCATGACATAATTCTTTAACATCGTCAACAATATGGGTTGAAAAAATCACCGTACAATTGGTTCCCACTTCACGCAGAACATTTAAAAACCTCTGGCGTTCTGCAGGATCTAAACCAGCTGTTGGTTCATCTACAATAATTAATTTAGGATTATTTAATAGTAACTGAGCTATGCCAAAACGTTGTTTCATTCCACCCGAATATCCTGCCACTTCTTTTTTCCTAACATCATATAGGTTTGTGATTTCTAAAACCTCTTTTACCAGTTTTTGTCTATCTGCTTTGGATTTAACACCCTTAAGTGTTGCAAAATAATCCAATAAGTCTTCGGCAGACATTTTTGGATACACACCAAACGACTGCGGTAAATACCCTAATATTTTCCTTAAAGCCATTTTATCTTCTAGAACATCAATATCTCCAAAAGTGATAGAACCCGAATCGGGACTTTGTAACGTGGCAATGGTTCTCATTAAAGATGATTTTCCAGCGCCATTTTTTCCTAATAACCCAAACATTCCTGCTCCTATTTCTAAATTTAAATTATCAATGGCCTTTACTCCATTATTATAAGTTTTAGTAAGATCTTTAATGATTAACTTCATCTTTTAGGTTTTATGTCATTCTTAATTGGTTAATAGGTGTGAAAATAGTCAAATTTGTTACAAAATATTAAAACTACAGTGCTAAAAACTAAATAAATCATGTTATTTTTACTGAAATTTACTTTTAAGAATTACAATAAAAAAACCTGCTTTTAGGTTTTTAAAAAACATAATTAAACCATGTCAAAAAAATCGATTTTAAACAAAAAATCAATGGCTTTTTTAGAAGCCTATTTAAATAATGCCGCTCCAACTGGTTATGAATGGGATGGGCAAAAATTATGGATGAATTATTTAAAGCCCTATGTTGATGAATTTATAACAGATACTTACGGGACAGCCGTTGGCGTTATTAATCCTAAAGCTAAATATAAAGTCGTCATTGAAGGACATGCCGATGAAATTTCATGGTATGTTAATTATATTTCTGATAACGGATTGATTTATGTTATTAGAAATGGTGGCAGCGACCATCAAATTGCACCAAGTAAAGTTGTAAATATTCATACTAAAAATGGCATTATAAAAGGTGTTTTTGGTTGGCCAGCAATACACACGCGTAAAACAGGTAACGAAGAACCACCAAAACCAGAGAATATTTTTATTGACTGCGGTTGTAAAAACAAAGAGGAAGTTGAAAAACTAGGAGTACACGTAGGATGTGTGATTACGTATCCTGATGAGTTTCATATTTTAAATGGTGATAAATTTGTGTGCAGAGCTCTTGACAACAGAATGGGAGGATTTATGATTGCTGAAGTAGCAAGATTACTTCATGAAAACAAGAAAACACTACCCTTTGGTTTATATGTGGTAAACTCAGTTCAAGAAGAAATAGGATTACGTGGTGCTGAAATGATTACCCAAAACATAAAACCTAATGTAGCCATTGTAACCGATGTAACCCATGACACGACAACACCTATGATTGAGAAAAAAATCCAAGGTGATTTAGAAATGGGTAAAGGTCCCGTTATTGCATATGCTCCAGCGGTACAACAAAAATTACGCGATCTAATTACCGATACTGCTGATGCTAAAAAAATACCTTTCCAACGTAATGCTTTATCTCGTGCAACGGGGACAGATACCGATGCATTTGCTTACAGCAATGGAGGTGTTGCTTCTGCATTAATATCATTACCATTGCGTTATATGCATACCACCGTTGAAATGGTTCATAGAGAAGATGTTGAAAATGTTATTAAATTAATTTATGAATCTCTTTTAAACATCAAAGAAGGAGAAACATTCAGTTATTTTAAATAAAACCAATTCTGATTCCTGCAAAAGCAGGAATCTTTATTTATCACCGAAGCTATGGACGAATATATTGATATAGTTAATAAAGAAGGTAAACTTACTGGAAACAAAGCTTTAAAATCAGAAATACATACTATGGGCTATTACCATAATACGGCTCATGTTTGGCTTTATACAAAAGAAAAAGAAATCCTTTTAGCCCAGCGAGATGCTAATAAGTCTATTTGTCCTTTATTATGGGATGTTTCAGTTGCTGGTCATGTTGATGCTGGTGAATTAATCATTCAAGCGGCGATTCGTGAAGTTAAAGAAGAAATTGGGTTAGATCTTATACCTGACGAATTACAAAAAATAGGCGTATTTGAATGTTTCCAATCGTATCCAAACGGTATTAAAGACTTTGAATTCCATCACACATATATTGCTGAATTAAAAGTTCCTGTTTCAAAACTAATTCCACAAATTGGCGAAGTTGAAGCTTTAAAATTGGTTTCATTTGAGTCTTTTGAAAATATTTTAGATCATATTGGAGAGAATAATCATTTTATTCCAAGCAATAAACATTATTACGAATCGGTTTTAAATAACATCAAAAAAATGATTAATTCATATTAATAGCCTATGAATTTAATCCTGTTAGCTATTGCTCCGGTTTTTTTAATAATTATCTATATATACATAAAAGATAAATACGAAAAAGAACCTAAAAGACTCTTGCTATACAACTTTTTATTAGGTGCTATAGTTAGCATTATCGTTACCACAGTTTTATACTATTTAATTAACATTATTTTACCGCTTCCAGATGATTATAGTATATATCAACAATTTATAAAAGCATTTTTTGTTGTGGGATTGACAGAAGAGTTTAGCAAATATATCATTGTTAGATATTATGCTCAACCCAAATCTGTCTTTAACGAACCTTTTGACGGCATTGTATATGCAGTGATGGTTTCCATGGGTTTTGCTGCTACCGAAAATATTTCTTATGTTATTCAAAGTGGATATCAAACAGCATTGGTAAGAGCCTTTACCGCCGTTCCTGCTCATGCTACGTTTGCAATTCTAATGGGTTATTATATAGGCAAAGCTAAATTTTCAAAAAACAGAATAGTTTTAAATCTTACTGGTTTACTTTTAGCTATAATATTTCATGGTGCTTATGATTTTTTCCTTTTTATTGATTTTGTTCCAGGTATTTGGACTGGTGCCTTTATATCATTGATTATTGGAATTTTATTATCTAGAAAAGCCATAAAAAAGCATCAGGAAAGAAGTCGTTTAAAAAACTATTGATTTATTCCAATCATTATTTCATTTTTTAAAACTAAAAGAGAAATCCCTTTTGGTTAAGATTATACTGTGTCAATTATATTATAATCTTTATATTTATGTAAACTAAACTTGTATTGCATGAATTTTAATGTCAATGTAAATTCTAATTTAGAATTAGATATTTCATCAGAAGATATTTCCAAACTAGATGCTATTAAAATTTCAGAATCAAAATATCATATTCTGAATAATGATAAATCTTATATTTCAGAAATAACAGCATCCGATTTTAATTCAAAATCTTACGAAGTAAAAATTAACAATAACACCTATTTCATCAAGATTAAAAATCCATTGGATTTATTAATAAATGATATGGGTTTTTCCTTAGGCTCATTAAAACATATTGATTCCATAAAAGCTCCAATGCCAGGTTTAATTTTAGAAATCAATATCACTGTTGGACAAACAGTTAAAGAAGATGATGCCTTGCTTATTCTTGAAGCCATGAAAATGGAAAATGTTTTAACGTCTCCACGCAATGGAGTAATTAAATCAATTTCAGTAAAAAAAGGAGATGCTGTTGACAAAGGAAGTTTATTAATTGTGTTTGAGAAATGAGAAAATTATTAGTTGCAAACAGAGGAGAAATAGCCATTCGTGTCATGAAAACTGCCCAGAAAATGGGCATTAAAACAGTTGCTGTTTTCTCAACTGCCGACAGAAATGCACCACATGTCAAATTTGCTGATGAAGCAGTTTGTATTGGTGAACCACCATCAAACCAGTCCTATTTAAGAGGTGATAAAATTATTGAAGTAGCCAAAAAATTACATGTTGATGCTATTCATCCTGGTTATGGCTTTTTGAGTGAAAATGCCTCTTTTGCCGAATTATGCGAACAAAACAACATTATTTTTATTGGCCCACGTTCAAAAGCCATTAAAATTATGGGCAGTAAATTAGCTGCTAAAGAAGCGGTAAAGCACTATAACATTCCTATGGTTCCGGGTATCGATGAAGCTATTATAGATGTATCAAAAGCCAAAGAAATAGCTAAGGAAATAGGATTTCCTATTTTAATTAAAGCATCAGCAGGCGGCGGCGGAAAAGGCATGCGTGTAGTTGACAAAGAAAGTGATTTAGAGTCGCAAATGAATCGTGCCATAAGCGAAGCTACATCTGCATTTGGTGATGGCTCTGTTTTTATTGAAAAATACGTGACATCTCCAAGACATATTGAAATACAAATCATGGCAGACAGTCACGGTAATGTTTTGCATTTTTTTGAACGGGAATGCAGTATTCAAAGGCGCCATCAAAAAGTAATTGAAGAAGCTCCATCATCAGTATTAACACCTGAGTTAAGAGAGAAAATGGGAGATGCTGCTATTAAAGTCGCAAAATCCTGTGATTATTTAGGTGCCGGAACTGTCGAATTTTTACTGGATGCAAATCATAATTTCTACTTTTTAGAAATGAATACCAGGTTGCAGGTAGAACATCCTGTTTCAGAAATAATAGCTGGTGTTGACTTAGTTGAGCTTCAAATAAAAATAGCAAGAGGTGAAGCCTTGTCAATGAAACAAGAGGATTTAAAAATCCATGGTCATGCACTAGAATTACGTGTTTATGCTGAAGATCCATTAAACGACTTTTTACCAAGTGTAGGTCATCTTGATGTTTACAAATTACCAGTTGGAGAAGGGATTAGAGTTGATAATGGTTTTGAAGAAGGTATGGATATACCCATTTATTACGACCCAATGATATCTAAATTAATCACCTATGGGAAATCTCGCGAAGAAGCTATTCAATTAATGATAAAAGCCATTGATAATTACAATATTGAAGGCGTAAAAACTACATTACCTTTTGGAAAATATGTATTTGAACATGAAGCTTTTGTATCTGGAAATTTTGACACTCATTTTGTAAAAAAATATTATTCCCCAGAAGTTTTAAAACAGCAAACAGAAATTGAAGCTAGAATTGCTGCGTTAATTGCAGTAAAACAATATGTGGAAGATAAAAATTTAGTACGATTACCAAATCAATAATCTATGGATTCAAAAATCAACAAACTAAATCAGCAAATAGCATTAGCACATTTAGGTGGCGGACAAAAACGTATTGACAAACAACATCAAAATAAAAAACTTACTGCCAGGGAACGTGTTAACTATTTATTAGATGAAGCTTCTTTTGAAGAAATAGATGCTTTTGTAACCCACAGAACTACAGATTTTGGAATGGAATACGAACTCTATCCTGGTGATGGAGTTATTACCGGCTATGGCACTATTAATGGAAGATTAGTATATATTTATGCACAGGATTTTACTGTTTTTGGAGGTTCTTTATCTGAAACACATGCTGAAAAGATTTGTAAAATAATGGATTTAGCTATAAAAGTTGGTGCTCCAATCATTGGATTAAACGATTCTGGTGGCGCAAGGATTCAAGAAGGTGTGCGTTCATTAGGTGGTTATGCCGATATTTTTTACAGAAATGTCAATGCATCAGGAGTAATACCACAAATTTCAGCTATTATGGGGCCTTGTGCAGGTGGAGCTGTTTATTCCCCAGCCATGACAGATTTTACATTGATGGTAGAAAACACTAGTTATATGTTTGTTACTGGTCCTAACGTAGTAAAAACGGTAACCAACGAAAATGTAACTTCAGAAGAATTAGGCGGTGCTTATACCCATGCTTCAAAATCGGGTGTTGCTCATAAAACATCTGCCAATGATGTTGGATGTTTAGAAGACGTTAAAAAACTTTTGAGTTACATACCTCAAAACAATAAAGAAGTCGCACAAAAACTACCCTTTAAGCTAGCAGATGAAATAAGAGATGTTCTATCAGACATCATTCCTGACAATGCCAATAAACCTTATGATATGCACGATGTTATAAAAGGTATTATTGATGAAGATTCGTTTTATGAAATCCATAAAGATTATGCTGAAAATATTATTGTTGGCTTTTCAAGAATTGCAGGAAAAAGTGTTGGAATTATAGCAAATCAGCCTATGTATTTAGCAGGTGTATTAGATGTAAACAGCTCCAAAAAAGCAGCACGCTTTACTCGTTTTTGTGACTGTTTTAATATCCCTTTATTAGTATTGGTAGATGTACCCGGATTTTTGCCAGGAACAGATCAGGAATGGAACGGTATTATTGTTCATGGTGCTAAATTATTATATGCTTTAAGTGAGGCAACCGTACCAAGAGTGACAGTTATTACAAGAAAAGCATATGGAGGAGCCTATGATGTTATGAATTCTAAACATATTGGAGCCGACATGAATTTTGCATGGCCAAGTGCGGAAATAGCTGTTATGGGTGCTAAAGGAGCCAGTGAAATTATATTTAAAAACGAGATAGCCACCGCCGATAATCCTGCTGAAAAACTAGCAGAAAAAGAGGCAGAATATGCTGAAAAATTCACAAACCCTTATAGAGCGGCAAGACGTGGTTTTATAGATGAAATTATTTTGCCACAAGACACAAGAAGAAAGCTGATTAAAGTATTCTCAATGCTTGAAAATAAAAAGGTTGTAAAACCAGATAGAAAACACGGGAATATTCCTTTATAAAATAAAAAGGAGCCTACTAGTAGGCTCCTTTTACCATAACATCATCTTGTAAAAAAATCATAACCTTAAGATTTCTTAAACAAGAAGCCTACATATTATACTTTTAAGCTATAAATAAAAATCAATGTTATATATAACCAACCAACCGATAATATAAATATGCAGGTTTACATGATAGCTATGTGTTGATCAATAGCTGTAC
Organism: Gaetbulibacter sp. M235; assembly: GCF_043876835.1. NCBI lineage: Bacteria > Pseudomonadati > Bacteroidota > Flavobacteriia > Flavobacteriales > Flavobacteriaceae > Gaetbulibacter > Gaetbulibacter sp. M235. The sequence goes on along the minus strand of NZ_JBAWJZ010000006.1, from coordinate 151,181 downwards.
AAATTTGATAAAACAGTATAAAATACACACTACTAACAACTACGCATTAACTACTCAGACTAATAAAAAACATTGTTTTAAACTATGACGGTTTAAAAGTATCTTTAAGATGCTGAACCAAAGTGCTATCTTCTAGATTGATTTTCTTAGTAATACGGTATCGTTTACTCTCTATAGCCCTAACTGATGAATTAAGAAATACAGCAATTTCTTTGTTTTTAAAGTCAATAAACAAATAGTAGCATATAATTACTTCTGAATTGTTAAGTTGTGGATAAAACTCTTTTATTTTTTTAAAAAAATCTACATTTAAATCATTAACTAAATCTAAATGACTCTCGCTTTTATCTAATAATGTTGAAGAATTAATATGTAAATTTTTGTAAAGGTTTTTTATCTGTTCCCGTTGTTTATCTAAACCTTCAATGGTTGAAATTAGTTTTACTTCCTTTTTTAAACTTCTTATATATCCTTCTAAGCCAAGTATTTTTACAGTAAGTTGCTCATTATTAGATTTTAAATAAGAAAGGTTGCTGCTTTGTTTATTATATGAGGTAAATTTCTCTTTATGTTTTCTATAAAAAATAAAATAAAAAACACTTAAAAGTATTAAAACCAAAAACAATAGGGTGACTAATATTTCATTATAAAAAATCTTTTTGTCCCTAGATTGTAATTCAGACTCTGTTTTTAAAAGTGACTCATTAATTTGAAAGCTTGCATTAATAGTATTTTTGTAAATTTTATCCTTAAAAGTCATTAAAGAATCGATATAAGCTTTTGACTTATCAATATCACCAGAATTTTTATAAAAATTGGCATATAAATCATAATACCCTTTCATCGCATCCTCCCCCATATAAACTTTCAATTTGGTCGAATTTTTTAAATAATACAATGTAGAGTCTATCTGCTTTCTATTAAAATATTGTTCTGCCAATGAGATATCTATAGAAGCCTCAAATGATAAATAATTATACTCTGCAATTGTTGGGTTATCTTTTAATGTTTTAAACTCTTTAAAATAGTTATGGGCTTCTTCAAAATTTCCAAGAAAAATGTAATTTACAGTAAGCATATAAGTAGCAAACATATAAAAATAAGCATCATCTTTAACGCTTCTATATTCACTTAGATGATTTAATATCAATTCATTACAGCCATTAAAATCTCGATTCATAAATTTAGCATAAGCATACATTTGCTGAACCTCTAAAACTCCATGAGGATAATTACTCAAATCAAAATACTCTTTAGCCTTAACTAAGTATTTATATGCTGAAGAATCTTTTTTAACAAAGTATATATTTGTAAATAAATCTAAACTTGCTTGGCCTGCAACTTTGTAATTTTTTTCTTTTTCAGCATACTTAAGCGCAAGAATATTACATTGATACATTTTTGAATATTCTTTATAATCATCATGTATTAATGATTTAATAGCATAGTAATCTGCAAGTTTTCCTTTTATGTTTTGTTCAATGGGATTTGGAATAGAATCTAAAAATGATAAGGCTTTTTTACTATCTGTATCAATATAAAGATCTGCTGAATCAACTAAATAACGATAGTCTTCTTTATTTTGGCTAAAACCTGACAGATAGCATACAGCTAGGGAAAAGCAGCACCATATTATTTTAAGATTAGAATGATTCTTAAGCATTAATAAATCTCTATACTGTTGTGAAATAATACTTTAAAATATAAAAATTAAAATAGACTGGGCAAGATAATGATTTAAACGATTCATATTATGAATTCAAAGTTAACATCTTATATTCTTCAAACCTTTATAACTTGAGCGTTGAACATAAACGTATCTTGCCAGCGCTCAAACCGTTGATCGAATTTGGTTGTAAACACCAAGTATTGGCATCTTTCTATACTTTCCGGGGTTCTTGCCACTTCTGCAAAAAGGCTGTTTCTAAACAAAAACTCGGCATCTTCAACAATAAACATTTGGAGTTCGTTTAAATTAATACCATTCAAGTAAAATATTCTATTTAATCGTTTAGGTGTTGTTATTACGATATCTGTTCCTAAAAACAAATCTTCGCGCTGCAATTCCATATTATATTCATCATAAACAGAATAGATTCGTAAATCTGTTCCTTTTAAATAGGTTTTAAATTCTTCTTCTAAATGTAGAGCCGCTTCTTTATCTTTCACGAATATTAATGCTCTTGGGGCATCTCCCAAAGCTTCTCCATTCAATTTTTGAATGACACTTAAAATAATACTTGTTGTTTTTCCTGAACCTTTAGGAGCAATGCAAAACATGCTTATTCCTCCTTTAATTTTTGATAAGATTAGATTTTGAAGTTCCAAAGGCGACTCAATCCCTTTGCTTTTAAGATTTAATTTTAAAGGCTCTATAAATTTTTTAAACGACATAGTTATTTATAAATAATGGTAAGCAAAGATAGTCTTTTTAAAAGGGTAATTATAAAAACAAAAAAGCGTTCATTTCTGAACGCTTTTTATGGCTATTAATCTAAACTTCTAATTAAAACTGTAAATCTGACACTAGATCAAATTCATCATAGATAGCTTTATCTTTAATACCATCAAAGAAACTTGCTGAACCATACTTTACATCATATAAAGTTCTGTCTACTTTTAAAGTTGCAGTAGCTTTACTTCCATAAATTGAAATGCTAAATGTAATTGGATTTGTTTTTCCTTTAATAGTTAAGTCTCCAGTAACTGAATAAGAGTTTTTTCCAGTTGCTTTCACATCTTTAAATACTAATGTTGCTGTTGGGAAGTTTGCTACACCAAAGAAATCATCAGACTTTAAGTGTCCTTCTAATTTACCTTTGTATTCACCTTCTAAGTCTGTACTCACTAAGGTTGTCATGTCTACTACAAACTCTCCACCTACTAATTTTTCATCACTAAAACTTAATGAACCAGATTTTATTGCAATGGTTCCTTCGTGAGAACCAGCTACTTTATATCCTTTCCAAACTAATTTACTATTCTCAACTTTAATTTCTTTTTTTTCTACATCTACGTTTGTAAAAGAAAATGTTGTAAATGCTACTAAAGCTACTATTGCTAAATTTTTAATTGTTTTTTTCATTTTTAATTTTTGTTATTTATTGTTTACTGTTTTTTTTTTAAGATCCGTAATAAAATTTTTCTTTTATTATTTTTCCGTCTTTCCATTCTTGTACAGCAACCTGGGTAAAGTTTTTAACTCCCCAATCTTTATGGGTGTAATCAAAATGCCACTCCACCATCGTGGTACTTTCTCCAATTGCAATGTTTAATGGTTTTGCTCCTCTAAACTCTGTTATTGAAGCAAAAAATTCTTCTTCTCTTTTTCTGTTAATTTCTTTCCCAACAAATTCGGGGCTGTCATTTTCTTGCATAACCACATCATCATGATAAAATTCCTCAAAAGCTTCTAACGCTTTTCCCTGAAGAATCATGTCATTTATAGTGCTTATTTTTTCAATTAATGCATTCATAATTTTTATTAAAATATTATGATACAAATTTCAGGAATAAGGCTTGTAATAAAAATAACGTAGTTTATTAAATGATGTTAATCTAGTTTAACATTTTACTGTTCTAAGATAAGCTGGCTTTTAATTTTGCTTAAAAACTCTTTTGTTATGCCAAGGTAAGATGCAATCATATATTGTGGAATACGTTGCTCAATTTTTGGATATTGGTTTCTAAAATGCAGGTATTGTTCTTTGGCCGACAAGCTGAAACTTCTAACAATTCGTTTTTGTGAAGCTGCCAATCCTTTCTCTACAATTTGCCTGAAAAAACGTTCTAATTTTGGAATTAAAATATATAATTCTTCAATATTATCATGAGAAAATATGATCAGCTCTGTATTTTCTAAACATTGCACATTAAAATCGGCTGGCGTTTGGGTAACAAAACTACCCATATCTGAAGCCCACCAGTCTTCAATTGAAAACATAACTATATGCTCCTGCCCTTCTTCATCTACATAAAATGTTTTTGTGCAACCAGATATAACAAAACCCGAATATTTGCAAACATCGCCTTGTTGCACAATATATTGCCCTTTTAAATATTTTTTATACAACACTTTTGAAACAAGAATATCTTCTTCCTCCTTAGTTAAAGAGATGTAATTACTCATGTATTTTAAAAGTGGTGCTATGTTCATTTTAAATTATATACGATTGTTGACGACAACAAATTTAATTATTAATACGTTTTTCGATTTACTTTTTCGCGCGCTTTCTCTTATTAGCTTTTAAAGATATCTTTCTTTTATAATTTTCATATGCCAAAGCTCATGACCCAATACTATAAATGCTGCCGCTCTTGCAGATAAATTATTTCCACTGGCATTTCCAATAAAATTTAAATCATTTTCATTTAAGCTTTTTAATAAGATGATTGAATTTTGTCTTACCATTTGATATTCTTCCAAAAGCGCTTCCAATGTTTTTTTGTTTGCTTGAGATGGCTCTATATAATCGTTTTGCTCAAAACCAGATAGCGGTGTTCTATCATGTCTGGCAATTCGCAAACAGCGATACATAAAAATACGTTCGGTATCTATAATGTGCTGAAAAAGTTCCTTAACGGTCCATTTATTTTCTTCATATCTATATTCAAGCTTATCATTGGATAACGATTTAAAAAAGTCTAAAGCGTTTTGTTGTCCTGAATAATACCCTTCAATTAATTCCAAGTTTGCCGGTACCAAAGCTAAATATGATTTATAATAAGGTCCGTATTCTGTTGTTTTTAAATCTTTTGTTGTCATATTTAAAAATTTTAAATTTTAGCCTGATAGGTGTATAAATCGTAATAACGCCCTTGTAAAGCGATCAATTCATCATGGGTGCCTCTTTCAATAATATGTCCAGCTTCAACCACTAAAATCTGGTCTGCTTTTCTAATAGTACTCAATCGGTGAGCAATCACAATGGTGGTTCTGTTTTTCATCAGTTCAGCTAAACTTTTCTGAATCAAAGCTTCACTTTCTGTATCTAAATTTGAGGTTGCTTCATCTAAGATAATAATTTTTGGGTTTGCTAAAATGGCTCGGGCAATGGCCAATCTCTGACGTTGCCCTCCCGATAATTTCACTCCTCGCTCCCCTATTAAGGTATCTAAACCATCATCAAATCTGTCTGTAAATTCGTTTACATAAGCAGCTTTTACGGCACTTTGCAAATCTTCCTCACTGGCATCTGGTCTTGGAAACATAATGTTTTCCCTTATAGTGCCTTCAAACAAAAACTCATCTTGCAAAACAACGCCTAAATATTGTCGATACGTAGTTAATTTCACTTTTGATAAATCTTGATTATCAATGGTTACTGTTCCCGATTTTGGTGTTAAAAAAGTAGCCGATAATCCTGCAATAGTTGATTTCCCTGAACCCGAACTCCCTACCAAAGCCGTTACCGAACCTGCCGGTGCTTTAAAGCTAATGTTATGCAATACCTGTTTACCAGCTTCATAAGAAAAAGACACATCGTTAAATTCTATATCGCCTTTAATGGTTTGCAAAGCAATGGTTCTGGCTTCATTATCTTCTTCGGCAGTCATATTCATAAGTTCCTCGGTTCTATCCAATCCGGCAAATGCTTCCGTAAGCTGACTGCCAATATTGCTCATTTGTACAATAGGTGCAATCATAAAACCAAGTAACAATGTAAAGGACAAGAAATCTCCAACCGTTAAATCGCCTGTCATAATCTTATAGCCACCAATGCCCATAATACCCGTTGATGCGATTCCAAGCAAAAACGTTGAAGAACTTGTCATAAAAGCCGTAGCTGTTAAGCTTTTCTTTACATTCTGGAACAGTCTTTCAACACCTTTTTCAAAGGTTTTATTTTCCTGCTCTTCGGCATTAAAGGCTTTAATAACACGCACACCAGCCAAGGTTTCGGTTAATCTGCCGGTAACTTCTGCATTAATTTTTCCCCGAACTCTAAAAATGGGCCTGATATATCCAAAGGCTTTCAATGCAATAAATCCAAAAATGGCCACTGGCACAAGGACAAATAAAGTCATTGACGGACTTATCCTAATCAGCAATACCAAAGAAATAACTGCTGTAATGGTACCACCAACCATTTGCACCAACCCGGTACCTATTAAGTTACGCACGCCTTCCACATCGCTCATAATACGCGATACCAAACCACCAGATTTGGTATTATCGAAAAAACTGATGGGTAATGACAATACTTTTTTTTGAACCTGGGCACGTAATTCTGATATAAGATATTGTGCCTGCACGCTTAAAATTCGGGTTAATAAAAATGAAGTAACTGCCTGAACTAAAATAGCTAAACCAACAATTAACAATAAACTTTTAAGCTGGTCGTAATCTTTGTTTGGAATAACATCGTCTAACAAAGCTTTACTTTTCCAGGGCAATACCAAGCTCGACAATCTGCTTAAAACAATTAGAATTAAACCAATAAAAACCAGATTTCGCCTTGGCCAAATAATAGTTTTAAAGGCCGTTGCCATGGTTACTTTAGACTTTGTTTTATTTGAATCGGTATTTTTAAGATGTTGCATGAGATGTTTTAATGAATAAGAATAGTCTGCTAAATTAACTATTCTTTACAACGATTTTTTATAAATATACAGAATCTTATTAAAGACTTATAGACCTCAACTTAATTTACGAACCCGTGACACATATTAACACACATTGCCACAAATTGACACAAGCGCCTAAAAAAGCAGAGGTTTTGTTCGAGTTTTGTTCGGGTTTTGTTCAGCTACGGTTTTGGTGTATTTTTTTTAGATGGGGCTTTGGCCGAACAAAGGATGGTTGAATGCAAAATAAAACCCAAATAACCCTTAGTTATTATAAAAATGTTTGCTTTTTGTAAGTATATATTTACTATATTAGTGTTATAGTATGGATATAGGCAATTGTCTATATCCTATTGTTGTGCGTAACCAAAAAAACTGAATGGTAATAATAAGACCAAGACTAAATGATTACCATAACCTTCCTTTTTTACAAGAGGAAGTTGATTTTGCAATTCCTTTTCTTGATGAAGACATTCCATTATATGTTGACCCTTTTCTAATGTGGAAAATCAATTCTCAACAAGATAATTCTTTACATACTTCAATAGTCAATTCTTTCAATCAATTAGGACACTTATTTGTAAAGGGTAATGAACAACAAGCTAAAGAAATCCTAATTGAGTTATCAGAGTGTAATGAAATTGGTTTGGGAAATTCAAAAACAAGACAAGGAAAAAAAATAGGTACAAAAACGGCTGAAGATATATTAACTCTTTTCAAATCTGTTCCTCAAATTAATAAGCAAGGTTTTCAACATTTTGAGGAAATACAATTATTAGTTGATAATGTATCGAAGGATAGAGTAAGCGATATTAGCTGTTGTCTTATCAAGTCTTTTTTAGTTGATTTCACTATAGATCAATGTCAAAAACATAAAATTCCCATTGAAAAATGTACAATACCAATTTACGATTACAAAACTCAAAAGTTAAAAATTGAGGAAACCTATCTTCCTCTAAATCCAGAAAACGGACAACCAATAATTTTGACACCGAAAAGATGGTTAAAATTTGTTCCTTGGATTAATTATGAGGATTACTTTAATAATTATTACATAAAAGATATAGAGAAAGAGTATGATGGTAAATTAAATCGAGTACAAATTCTTGATTTTAATAGAAATAATTATGACTTGGTTAGTTCCTACATTTCTTTAAAAGAACAAGACAATAAGAATTTAACTAACGACCCGCTTTTCACTCAAATTCCAGTTTTATCTGTCAAAAGGAAACAGAGTACAATATTAAAGTTACCGACAGGAAAAACAAACAATGCTGATATGAAGTATGAGGATTTGATGGTACAAATCATGTCTTCTTTGCTGTATCCTCATTTAGATTTTGCAAAGGAGCAAAGTAGGATCGATTCAGGAACTCAAATAAGGGATTTGATTTTTTATAATAATAGGTCTTTTGACTTTTTAGCTGATATTTATGATACTTATGAATCAAGACAGTTGGTAATTGAATTAAAGAATGTAAAAGAAGTAAAGAGAGAACATATAAACCAGTTAAACAGATATTTAACAGAACAATTTGGTCGGTTTGGAATTATTTTTACACGGAATAAAGTTCCAAAAAGTATTTTCAAAAACACTATTGACTTATGGGCTGGTCAAAGAAGATGTATTTTGGTTTTAGATGATTCAGACTTACAATTAATGTGTGAAGTTTATGAAAGTAAACAACGGCTTCCGATAGAAGTTATAAAAAGGAAATATATAGAATTTACAAGAAGTTGCCCTGCGTAAAAAAATGAAAAATGACTAAACAAGAAGTAGATACTTTTGAAAAGCAGCAAGCACAATTACAAGGTTTACATAATGAAATAAGTGTTTTATCAAGAAAATCACAAAATGACGCTTTAAATAAATTCAAACTTAAGTTCGTTAATCAAATTTTGGTTGATGCAAATATATTGCTTGGAGATGATTATAAACCATTTAATGACTTTGAGGTATTTGAAGATGATGATATGCCAACAAATAGTGATGTCGCTATGATGTTAACTCAATATCTTAATTGTTTTGAAAAATTAAGGTCAGATAATGTTAAAAAAGAAGATAGTTACCCACAACATTGGTTTTGGGTTATTGACGGAAAGTTATCTGATATTAGAACAGTCACACCTAAAATTATTAAAGAAAAATAAAATGAGTAAAAAGAAATTTCCAACCAAAGGTAAACCGACAAAAGCAAATGCAGAACAATTTGACATGTTATCTCCAATTTTAAATTCGGTGTATGAAGAGATTAAAGAATTGTCGAAGAAAAAACAAGACGGTGTACTTAATGAACTCAAGGTAAAAATGACTAACCGAATATTGAGTAAAGTCCAAACAATAATGAAAGATGACCCAACTGTAGAGTTTCTTGACTTACTTGATGAAGAAAGTTTACCAACGAATAGTGACGCTGTATTGATTATTGCACAATTTCAAGCAGCTATGACGCAATATCACGACAAACATTATGGATGGGATGGAATTGAGCACGGTTGGAGTACAAGCGACTAAAAAGGCTACGCACAACATTGGCTATAAACAATTGGGGTGAAAGTCATAAAACTAAAGCATTAACATAAAATACAGGTCTGTGCTAAACTGAAAAGTTAGAGCGTAAAATCCCCAACTGCTCATAGCCGAGACCGTTAGCAGCAATATCATGCTACTGCAAATTTGAACAAAGGCAAAACAATAATTATGAAACGAGGAAAATTTTTTTTAACTCTGATTGCTCTTTTTCCTTTGAGTATTTTAGCCAAAATCAAAACCAACATTTTTATGAGACCGAAAAAAGGATTTAAAGTAGCGGCTGGTGAAGCCAGATTTGGTAAACACTATAGAATGAAAGGAGTCACCCTAAATAACTTAGACATTAAAATTTCAGGGGCTGACACTGAAAGCTATTTAGCTGTTTTTGAGCAAACGGGACTTACTCCAAATGGAGGGCCTCCATTACATATTCACCCTTTCCAGGACGAATGGTTTTATGTTATTGAAGGAGAGTATTTATTCCAAGTTGGTGATGACAAACATAAAATGAAATCGGGAGACACGATTTTTCTTCCAAGAAATGTTCAGCATGCTTTCGTTCAGCTGACAGATAAAGGAAAAATGATAGTTTCCTATTTACCAGCTGGAAAAATGGAAGCATTCTTTAAGGCTACAAACCAATGGATTTCACCTCCTACGAAAGAAGAAGTTGCAAAAGTTTTTGCAGACCATGATATGAAAGTTGTTGGGGCACCTTTGAAAGCAGAATAAATTATTAATTGTGAATACTTCCACCATTAAATCAATTATATGACAAAAAACATCATTCGATTCCTCAACATTATTATGGCAGCGTTGGTGGCTGGAACAATATTTGGAATATGGGTTGGCTATAACCCAAAGGATTTATCGGCGCCAACATTTATTGAGCAACAACAAAGCGCAATAAATGCCTTAAATACACTGATGCCGATTCTTGGGCTTATTACTATTCTATTAACATTAACTTCCGCTCTCCTTCATAAAAATGAAAAACGTGCTTTCTTAATCCTGCTGATAGCAACTATTTTTTTAGTTCTTAGCGGTCTAACAACCAAATTTGGAAATCAACCGATTAACAGTATTGTAATGACCTGGAATATGAATAGCCCTCCGAATAATTGGATGGAACTAAGAAATAATTGGTGGTTTTATCATGAAGTAAGGACCTTGAGCGCTTTTATAGGCCTTTGTCTCATTGTATGGACAAGCATGAAAAATGATTAAAAACTACTGCTAACACCGTAAATAAAAAATTGCTAGTTTTTAGCTTACTTACGAAAATCCTCTCGGATGAACCATACTTATGTGATTTTTTAATAAATTAGTTCTCAAACCATGCAACGAAACCATACACAAACCGTTGGCAGCAAGCAAAAAAAAAACGAGCATTATCAATATGAATTCACAATCTGATTTTGAAATTAGCAAAGGCCAAAAAATGGCTAAAGAACAAGTTTAAAAATTTGGGGTTTCTAAAAGTATCTATCTGAGAAATAATAACGATAAAAATTAAAAAACAAAAGGTTAACAACTGTATAAAAAAATTGCTGGTTTTATACTAAACCAAAGTTAGTTGCAATACTGACTCCATAATAAACTTAACAGAATAAAAACTATATGACAGGTCCAAATAAAGACATAAAATTTCCACTTGACAATTACGACAGACTTTGCTTTTTAAAGAATATCATCAAAAACCCTAACATTATTGTTGGAGATTATACGTATTATGACGATTCCGAAAATGTAGAAAATTTTGAAAAAAATGTAAAATATCATTTTGACTTTGTAGGTGACAAACTCATTATTGGTAAGTTTTGTATGATTGCATCTGACGTAAAATTTATAATGAATGGAGCAAATCATTTGACAAATTCTCTAACAACTTATCCTTTTGCTATTTTTGGAAATGGGTGGGAAAATGCAATGGAAGGAAAATCGTATCCCAAAAAAGGAGACATAAATATTGGTAATGACGTTTGGATTGGCTACAACGCAACAATTATGGCTGGAATAAATATTGGAGACGGAGCCATTATTGCTGCAAATTCGACGGTAATTAAAGATGTTGAGCCTTATACTATTGTTGGTGGAAATCCTGCAAAGGAAATCAAAAAACGATTTTCAGAAGATGTAATTACAAAACTATTAGAATTAAAATGGTGGAATTGGGATATTGATAAAATCACAAAGAAAATTCAGAACTTAACAGACTATAAAATTGAAAAATTGATTGAATAAAAAACGAACGTACAACAATAGCTACAAGTAATTGCTTGTTCTTGTCTATTTATAAAAAGCAGATTTAATTATAGTAAAGGCATCATTTATCGTTTTGTACTTGATTTAATATAATTTATTAAATTTGAATAATAAGGATTTAATATTTATGTTCGATTCGTATAAACACTTTTTGGAAACTCCAGGTTATAACAAAATAATTGGAGATGATTATTTAATAGTGGAGTTTAAATGCCCTATTAAAGAAGAACTTTTTATGGCATGGTCAGAATGTCATAGTGTTGTATATGTATTAAGTGGTAAAAAAAAATGGATTACTCCGGCAGCTGAATACCTAGTAAAAGAAAATCAATCTATATTTGTAAGAAAAGGAGCTTTTAAAAACCAACAGTATTTTGAAGAAGGTTTTTGTGTGCTAATGTTTTTTATGAAAGACAGCTTTATTAAAAAATGTGTTGAAGAAGATATCTCTAGAGAAATCATAGCTCTCAAAAAAATAAACCACCCAGATTTTGTTTATCCAATTAATGTTTCAGAAAGTTTAAATGCATTATATAATTCTTTTTTTTCATATTTAAAAAAAGATGAAAAAATTCCGCAAAAAATTCTAGAGTTAAAATTCAGAGAAATGCTTTTAAATATCTGTACAGATCGTACTAATTCAGATATTAAAAACGTGTTTTATACATTGTCTCAAAATGTAAATGGCACTATTGAGAGAATAATGGAAGAACATTTTATGTATAATTTAAAAGTTGATGAATTTGCTAGATTATGTGGCAAAAGTATATCTTCATTTAAAAGAGAATTTAATAAGCTATACAATATATCCCCTGGAAAATGGTTACTCGCCAAAAGGTTACATATGGCTCGTAACCTGATTCTAAATACAGACTTTACAATTCAACAAATATGTTACGATTGTGGTTTCGAAAGTGATTCGCACTTTATTAGATCATTTAAAAATCAATTTAACATGACTCCTAACCAATGGAGAAATTCAAAAAAAACCTAAAATCCATTAAATTAAAGAGGGCCATTAATTAACCCTCTTTAATAATCTCCTTTATTCGTTTTCATTGCCTGTTTTGTTCTTATATTTTAACCAAGCTGAATGACCACCTTCTAAATTATATACATTTTTAACGCCTTTTTCTTGTGCTTTCATAGCTGCCATGTAAGACATGACGCCTCCAGTACAACAGAATAAAATGGAATTATCATTGTTAAAAACCGTGTTATCCTCTTCAATAAATTTATCAATTGAATCAAATGGAACATTAATTGCACCAGGTATACTTCCTTGTGTTTCAATTCCTTTAGGATTCCTAACATCAATAATTGTATAACTTTTTTCAGCTATAATAGCATCTAAACTATCAACAGTTATTTGCCCAATAACTTCTTTATACGTTCTTCCTTTTTGTGCGATCATAAATTAAAGTGATATTACCTCTGCTCCTTCTAAAATTAATTGATGTAAAGCTCCAGAGCCAATCAATTCAACTTCATCAATTAAGTTGTCAACTGAATAGCCTCTAACTTCAGCACAAGGAGGACAAACCATGATTCTGCACTTGTTATTTACAACGGCATCAATCATTTGTTTCATTGTTGGGTCTTTAGGATTTAAATGAACATTATCTGCAGCTCCTTTTCTTACCCAATCAACTCCCGAACTAACTAAAAAAATACTTACATCTAATCCAGATTTAATACCTCCATTTGCAATGCTCCAAGCTACAGATGATCTTTCGTCATCTAAACCGTAACTTATTAATACTACCACTTTCTTTTTTGTACTCATAATTTAATTTATTAGAATGATTAATAATTATTTTGATATGGCAAATGTATGAGTGATTAAAAAATCCAAATTGATTAAAAAGTTCAAAAAACAGACTTGAAGGTTCAATAGTAGAAAAAGGCAAAAAAACTTTAAAATATTAGAAATAAAAGTAAGCCTACTTACTAAAATTGCACAGCCAGTTTACTGCACTCGTGTCTATTCGGTTTTATTTACTAAATTAGGTGCTTAACCACGCAACTAATAATATAAACCAGTTAGCGACAAGTTTGACCCAAACTGAACACGTTTAAACTTTATATCAACAGGCAATGAAACCAATTGAAAACCACAGCAAATCAATACTTATAGGCTTATGTATTTTGCTATTTGTGCATTTATCTAAAATACATGCTCAATCTTTTGAAAATCTGAATCATTTGGCAGGGCATAATACAAATACTTACTTTAGTAAAGATTCAAAAGAGCAGGCTGAAATAATGGCTATACGTTGTGATAGTGTAATATCATTTTATAAATCACTTATTAATTTTAAGCCTTCAGTTACTTTATTAGTGTTATCACCAGCCGATTGGAATAAATATACCAACTTTCCTGTTTACGGAATGCCACATTATAATGATTCTCAAACGCTAATTGTCGCTTCTGATGACAATGCCTTTTGGAAAAGCTTTATTCCACCATTAGACAAATTACCGTCTGAGCTTACTCAAGAAATTTCAAATACATATTCCGACAAAAACCATTCATTGACAATGCGGAGCTTTTTTGACCTATTGGCTATTCACGAATTAGGACATGCTTTTCATAGCCAAGGCGAACTTACTATGCAACGTAAATGGATGGGAGAATTATTTGCAAATATTCTTCTTCATACCTACATAGCAGAAAAGGAGCCTGAGTTGTTACCAGCCTTAACAATTTTCCCAAAAATGGTCGTGTCGTCTGCAAATAAGGAAGAATTAAAATACACAACCCTAGAACAACTGGAGTCCAATTACGACGTAATCGGCCAACAATATCCCAATAACTATGGATGGTATCAATGCCGATGGCATATGGCTGCAGGAAACATATATGATGTAGGCGGAATTACCGCATTCCAGAACCTTTGGCAAGAATTAAAAAGTCAAAAAAATCTATTAGACGATTCTGCACTTGCCACATTATTGGCAGAGAAAGTTCATCAAAGTGTTGCTGATGTACTATTAAAGTGGAATGAATAAAAGCCAGCTTCTAGCACCGTATATAATTCATTCTTCTGACTTTCCTATCGGAAAATCCTCGCATTCCCTTAATTTGTTTCTTTTTTATCTCTTTTGTCTTAATTTACGTAACGAAATTCAACACAATCACATTACTAAACATTATTAATGAAAACTCTGATTTTACTATTTAGTTTAACATTTACCATTAGTTATTCACAAAAACTATATGATTTTGATTATATAATGGAATATGATGCAATGATACGTTACGAAAAGCCAGTCAAAATTAGGAAACAAGGTTATAAAGTTTCTGAGCGAAATGTGAAAGGATATTTTTTAATTAATTCAAAACAGAACGAATATTATGCGGTTATCACTGAAGAAGATAGTTTAAATTATAACCTCGTTTTTCAAGACCACAAAAGAAAACTTATTTCAAAGGCTGTAGTCTTAAAATCAAATTTAAATGACGCTGATTTGATTAATATGAATTGTAGGGATATTAGAGGATTAGCAGATCCCTTAAGTATTAATCACTTAAAGAAAGATGATTTTGATCTTGTCAAATTAAAAGATACATTAATTAATAATGTGTCTTTTAATCATTATAAATACAGTTATAGTAATTCAAAAAAAAGAAAAAGAAAAAAAATTGGAACTACTTATTTAATTATAGATAAATCATCAAATTTCAATTTACCTCTTTTCAGAAATCTTAACCTATATGAAAAATGGATATTAAATAAAAAGACACCAATGGGATTAATAAAAGAAATATATTATACCGATTATTTCGGAAAATTAAGATATACTGAAAAACTAATTGATTTTATAAAAACTGGTAAGAAAATTTATATTCCAAAAAGCTGTGGTTTAACAGAAATAATTATTGAGTAAATAAAACGTTTTGTAACACCGTGTAAAAATAATTGCTTGGTTCTAGCCTACTTCTAAAAATCCTACCGACAATGAAAAATCTAACGGAATGAAATTGAGAGCGTATTAAATCGTCTCGAAGTTTCGTGATTAAAGCACAAAACATTTTAATAAAATCTGACGTAAAAAAAGTACTATTGGAAGAAAAAAAGACACGCTTCTAAAAAATCACCCAAAAATATCTTCTAAAAAAGTTTGTCAAAAAAATCAATACTTCACCCGAAATAATAATTATTTTGATAAATAATTATTGTAATACGATAATTATTTGTTTATTTGCAGTAATAAATTAAAATTTTGTCAGATGAAGAATGTCAAACTCATTTCTACAATTTTATTCTATATCACAAGAATAGTAACCATATCATATATTTTGGTTACAGTTTATTCACTCTTTTCAGTACTGACCGAATGGGGTTACATCAACCAAGATAACGGAAAAAACTTTGCTGTCTGTTATCCCTTTACCAAGACACCATTTTTACTTGGCGAGAACAATTGGGGCTACAAAATTTTTAATCTCCTAATTCCACTTGGTCTTTACAGTGTTTTCTTTTTGTTGGTAAGCAATGTCTTTAATGTTTTTAAGCAACCCAAATTGTTTACCGAATATGGGATAAAACAATTAAAATGGTTTTGTTTGGCAAATATATTCGTTCCATCATTAGCCATTCTATTAGCCTATGTTTTTGCTGGTAATATAGAAGAAGGATTGGAATGGGTTGCTGTAATTCACTTTTTTCTGGGTGTGTTTGCTTATTTCTTATATGCCATTTTTAAGCAAGGCGTCAATTTACAGAATGAACAAGATTTATACATATAGTTATGGCAATAGTAATAAACATAGACGTTATGCTTGCCAAACGAAAAATGCAAAGCAAAGAATTGGCGGAAATTCTAAACATTACACCTGCTAATTTATCTATACTAAAAACGGGAAAAGCCAAAGGGTTTCGGTTTGATACTTTAGAAGCTATTTGCAAAGCATTGGAATGTCAACCAGGCGACATTATGGAGTATGTAGAAGAATAAAATCCAAATCAATTATATCTATTAAATACCAACTACTTAAAGGAAGTTGACAAATAATACTATGTCTAAATATTATAATGAATCAATCAAAAGATGAACAGTTTAAAAATCAAAAATCTCACAAAAACGTATGCCAATGGTATGAAAGCATTGGGCAATATTACGCTTGAAATAGAAAATGGAATGTTTGGCCTATTGGGACCAAATGGTGCAGGCAAATCTACCTTAATGAAAACCATAGTTGGCTTGCAACAACCCGATAATGGTTCAATTTTATTCAATGGTGAAGACATTGTTAAAAATCCGGCATTCATCAAAAAACAATTGGGCT
The DNA here is from genome assembly GCF_043876835.1 of Gaetbulibacter sp. M235. Lineage (NCBI taxonomy): Bacteria > Pseudomonadati > Bacteroidota > Flavobacteriia > Flavobacteriales > Flavobacteriaceae > Gaetbulibacter > Gaetbulibacter sp. M235. The sequence continues at coordinate 134,523 of NZ_JBAWJZ010000006.1, read as the reverse complement.
ATTTACCTCAAGATTTAGGTGTTTATCAAAATATTTCGGCTTATGACCTGCTCAATCACTTGGCCATTTTAAAAGGATTGAATGATAAAGGGGCTCGAAAAGAACAAATATTGGCACTGCTCGAAAAAACTAATCTATTTGAACAAAAAAACAAAGCCGTTAGTACTTTCAGTGGCGGAATGCGTCAGCGATTTGGCGTTGCCCAAGCACTTTTAGGCAGTCCAAAGATTATTATTGTAGATGAACCAACAGCTGGTTTAGACCCCGAAGAACGAAACCGCTTCAACAATTTGTTAAGTGAAATTGGCGAAAACATCATAGTCATTCTATCTACACACTTGGTCGAGGATGTTAGAAATCTTTGTACACAAATGGCAATTATCAACAAAGGAGAATTACTGTTAACTGGTAACCCCGAACAATTTATTGCCGAAATTAATGGCAAAGTTTGGAAGAAGTACATTGATAAAAATAAACTTCTTGAATATCAAAATCAGTATAAGATTATTTCTACCCAATTGCAAGCTGGCAAATTAAGTATTAAAGTTTTTGACAATGAAAATCCGCTTAATGGATTTACACAAACGGAAGCCGATTTAGAAGATGTTTATTTCACCACATTACAAAAACCACAATAAGATGTTACGTCATTTAATTTTTTTCGAATGGAAATTTTATAGTCGTAAGATTTCATTTTATGTCATGCTATTGTCATTTCTTGGGTTTGGCATTTTGGTTGGAACTTCTGCGGGTATTGCATTTCCAAACATCAAATATAATTCTCCTTATGCCATCAATTTCATATTGGGGTTGTTTTCTTTGGCAAGCCTTTTTCCTATTGTAATCATGGCTTCTCAAAGTTTATTGAGGGAACAAGACAATCACTTTGAACAGATACTTTATGCAACACCAATTACCATCAGAAACTATTTTGTGAGTCGATTTTTATTGGTTTTTGGAATGGCTGTATTTACATTCCTGCTATTTATAATTGGCTATATGCTTGGGCATTTTATAAAAATGGACAACAGCGAAAAATGGGGGATTTTTCATTTTAATTATTATCTGAATTCCTTTTTGATAATCGTGCTGCCCAATATCTTTTTATGTACCGTTATAGTTTGTTGCACCGCCTGGTTTAGCAAAAATAAAATGCTTATTTCTTTAAGTGGATTGGGCATTTATGTGCTGTATATGGTAGTTTCCATTTTTTCAAATTCGCCATTATTTGCTGGTGCTTCTCCTGTTTCAGATAATGCAATGAGCATATCGTCAAAGTTAGACCCATTCGGCATGGTCGCTTTTTTTGAACAAACCCAATATTGGACGGCATTACAAAAAAACACAATGGTTTTGCAACTATCAGAAAATTTGTTGTTCAACAGAATTGCAATTATTTTATTGGCTCTTACCATTTTTTATACTGTATATAAACGCTTCCAATTCAAAAATTCAAACAAACCAAAAAAGAAAGTTGAAACCATCAACGAATTAATAGACAGAAAATATGTTTATACTAAAACGATAACAAAATCAAACGGAAAAAAATATTTCATCTCAACAATTGTGTCTTTTTTAAAAATAGATTTAAAATCAACCATAAAAAGTATTCCTTTTGTTTTACTAGTTGCCATAACCCTATTTATAGTTGGCATGGAAATGTACGGAGCAATCGTAGGAGGTATCCGATTGCCACAATATTTTGTTACTACAACTTTAATGATTAATACAATTCTCGCAACAATTCCTTCCATTTTGTTGTTGGCAATGCTTTTTTATGGAAGTGAATTGGTTTGGAAAAGTAAAAGTGTCAATTTTTTATCTATCGAAAATTCAACACCCTATTCAAACTCGGCTTTGTTCATTTCAAAATTTGGTATGGTATCTATCATTTCGTTGATTTTGATATTTTTTAGTATTGTTTTAGGTGTGCTGTTTCAGGCTATTTTTCAATATCCAATCATAGATTGGAGTGCTTATTTGTCTTTATTCTATTTCATTGGTTTGCCTGCATCGCTTTGTGGCCTTGTTATTATTACTTTTCAATACATTCTAAAAAACAAATACATTGCCCTTTCTGTTTGTGCCGTCTTTTTGGTTTTGACAAATTCTTCTTTGGGAAAAGCATTTGGATTTAAACATCCTCTACTCCGCTTTGCCAATTTTTTGCCCGATGCTTTTAGCGATATAAATGGTCTTGGATATTACCCAAAAGTATTTTCAGTTACTATGTTGTACAGTTTGTCTTTTGCAATACTACTTTCTGTTTTGGCTATTCTTTTTTTGAACAAATCGGTTTTGAAAACAAAACGGAAATCATTTACTATTTTGATTTTACCTTTTATAGTAATGCTACTATCTGGCATTTATATGATGACCAAAAGTGGTGGTGTTTCCAAAGAAATTCTGATGAACTGGCAACAGCATTATGAAGAAAAATATAACTCCTATAAAAACAAACCTCAACCCAGTATTACCGATGTAAAAACCAGCATCGATTTATTTCCCGAGGAGAATAGTTATAAAGTTGAAGGAACATACATTCTGGTCAACAAAACACAAGAAGAAATTTCAGAAGTTTTAATCAATACATCAAATGAAATCACTTGGAATTTTATAACTTCATCACAATTAACTTTAGTAAAAAAAGATGAAGAATTTGGGCAATATCTATTCAAGACAAAACAAAAATTGTTAGCCAATGACAGTATTTCAATTGGCTTTAAATTTGAATATAAAATAGAACCTTCAAAAGGCCATCAATCATTTAATGCCATTGTAGAAAATGGTGCTTTTATGCGCATTAGCAATTATTTTCCATCTGTTGGTTATAACTTTGACAATGAAATTGAAGATGAATTAGAGCGAAAGAAACGAGAATTGCCATTACAGGAGTCACTTACAAAAGTAGATACGCCGTTGGCAAATCCATACAATTATGAATTTATAAATCTTGATGCTGTTGTTTCAACTTCGATTAACCAAACGGCAATTTCAGTTGGAGAATTGGTAAATAACTATTCAAAGAGCAACCGAAATTATTTTCATTATAGAACCCATAATATTCCGTTCCGATTTGCAGTTTCATCAGCAAAATATGCCATTCAAAAATTGAACTATCATGATATTGCCATAGAAATATTTTACGACCCCAAACACCATCAAAATATTTCACATTTAATCAACAGCATCAAAAAAACATTGCAGTATTGTGAAACACATTTTAGGGAATACCCTTACAAAACCATTCGCTTTGCCGAAATAAGTTCTTTTACGAGAGGTTTTGCTGCAACAGCTTATCCTGCAACCATTTTTATCAATGAAACACAATTTCATTTAAACTTATCGCAAGGTGAAGGTCACGATATTATCAATGAATTGGCAGGACACGAATTGTCACATCAATGGTGGGGTAATGCACAGCTAAACCCCGACTATAGAGAAGGTAGCGGTGTGCTTACTGAAACACTAGCTCAATACACACAATTAATGCTCTACAAAAACGAATATGGTATAGAAAAAATGTTAGAAATGGTCAGGCTTCATCAAAACATGTATGATAGTGAAAAAGCTTTTAGTGGCGAAGAGCCTTTATATAAATCAAATCCAAATAACACCAATACCATATATAACAAGGGTCTGGTAAAAATGTATGAATTGTATTTGTTGATTGGCGAAGAGAAAATTAATTTGGCTTTAAAAAGTTTATTGACCAAACATAAATTCCCGTTACAGCCTGCAACAACCATAGACTTGATTAAAGAATTGAAAATGTTTACCAAAAAAGAGAATTATACGAAGATGGATGACATATTTAAGAATTGAAATGATGTCAGAATCAGGTCTGATGTGAAAAACATAACATGCGGAAAGGAAAAACGACACACAACAATGATATAAAAATTTGCTAGTGCAATCCAACTTATAAAACGAAACTACACAAAAAACACTTTATAATATATTATGAGAAAAACTATAATATTAATTTTGATAGTTTTGGCTACTGTTCAAGCAAAAGCTCAATTAATAAAAGAAAAAACTGTTGATATTTCAATAGGTTACGGATTGAGTGCTCCTTATGATGATATAGATGTAGTTGGCTCTGGATTTTATTTACTAGGCGAATATGTGCTTGACCTTCCAAATGGATAGACATAAGGTCATATGCTGGACTGATTTTGACAAAATCAAACGGAAAAGACTTAAACGAAAACCCTACTATTTACAAAGTAACTTCAAATGCATTTTTAATTGGAGGAAAAGCCAGAGTTGCCATACCAATTCCTTGGGTTGCTCCATATTTTGAAGTTGGAGTTGGTGCCTCAATAGGTTCATTTGAAACTTTTACACCATTTGCTGATATAAATAAAAGTGGATTAATTCTACATATCCCTTTCTCTCTAGGATTGGAATTAGGACGCAAACATAACTTTGATATTGGCCTTCTGTATTATTTTCAACCAAGTGTGGAACAGTTTTCTGGTGCAGTAGCCTTTGGAGTTTCTATTCCTTTAAATTAAAATTTGATATGTTTATATAAGTAATTGAATATCTTATTTTTTATAAATATTAAAACAAAAAACACTCTAAAAAGAGTGTTTTTTAACTTTTAAAAAGAAACAAAACTAAGTTCGCTTGGCTTTTTTAGCAATTTTTGCAGCTTTCTTTTCCTTTGGACTTAAGACAGCTTCTTTTTTTACGGTTTTCTTAGCGTCGTGTGACTTTGCCATATCGAATAAAATTAAATTAATTAAGCTTTAAGTACAATTCTAAAACGAGCTTTTCCTTCTTCTAAGTGTTGCATCGCTTTATTTACATCTTCCATTTTAAATTCTTCAACTGTAGGATAAATATTGTGCCGTACACAAAATTCCAACATTTTACGGGTTAATGCAATACTGCCTAACGGACTTCCGCCAACAGATTTTTCGCCCATAATCATACTAAATGCAGGAATAGCCATAGGTTCTAAAACAGCACCAACCGTATGCAATTTACCTTGTGGTGCTAAAGTAGTTAAAAAGGAGTTCCAATCTAAAGTTACATTTGTGGTGTTTAATATAAAATTTAATGAGCCAGCAATACCTTGCAACGCATCAGGATTTATAGAATCTACTACATGATGTGCACCCATTTTTAATATTTCGTCTTTCTTATTGGGGTTTGAACTAAAAGCTGTAACCTCGCAACCCCAAGCTTTTAAAAACTTAATAGCCATATGCCCCAAACCTCCAACACCAATCACCCCTACTTTATCGGTTGGTTGCACACCTGATAAAACTATTGGGTTAAACACGGTAATACCTCCACAAAATAAGGGTCCTGCTTTTGACATATCCAATCCTTTAGGCAATAAAGTAACCCACGACCAATGCCCTCTTACTGCATCTGCAAAACCACCGTGGCGTCCAACTATAGTGCCTTCTGCACTACCACATAAATGTTGATTTCCATCCATACATTGGTTACAATGCATACATGATGCAGAATACCAGCCCATACCCACTTTATCGCCTATTTTAAGGCCTTTAACCTCGCTGCCTAAAGCAATGACTTCCCCAACTATTTCATGTCCAGGAACTAACGGATATTGTGTCATGCCCCAATCATTATTAATCATACTTAAATCTGAATGGCAAACTCCACAATAGTGCACCTTAATATCTACTTCTTCATTACCAATATTTGGCAATTCATATTGAAATTTTTCTAGTTTTGCTCCAGCCTGGTTTGTAGCATAAGCGTTTATTTTTAACATAATAGCTTTTGTTTTTTACAGTCATAAGGTATAAAAAAATGACATACTACTTGTAAAAAAGACGTTAAAATTCTTTTAAACAAAAAAGCATATTTCAAGTTTTTACTACATAAAAAACTAAAATTCATAAAAACATTTGATGTTAATAATACAATCATATATTGAAGGTGAATTGCTGTTAGACTTTAAAATAGTTTAAACCTCAACTTAGAAAACTATATTTATTTAGCACAAAACATGATATAATTCATAGTTAGTACATCTATTTTTATCTAAATTGGTTGCATGAATACTATTGCTGAGCGTATTTACGATTTTCTAAAGGGTTTTCCTCCTTTTAGCATGCTTATACCAGATAATTTATTATCAATATGCAAGTCTATTGAGGTTCATTACATTGAAAAGGATAGTTTTCTTTTTAAGGCAAATGAACCAGTAAAAGATAAATTTTATGTTGTGAAAGATGGTGATATTGGATTGTTCACTGCAACCAATGACCTCATTGATGAATGTGATGAAGGTGATATTTTTGGCTTGAGAGCTTTAATGCGTCAAGGAATTTATTTATTAAGTGCAAAAGCCATTGAAGAAAGTATTGTTTATAGTATTTCATCAACTCTATTTGAAGATTATATAGCTTCTAATACAGAAGCCAGTAAGTACTTAATGTCAAATTTAGTTTCCAATTATCGAAAAACCAATGATGATAAACAAGAACATCATTTTTTAGGAATACCAAACCACACTGGTACTGTAATACAAGATTTTTTAGAAGAACAAACTGCTGATTATTCAAAAAACCCCATTACGTGTTCTCCGGAAAGCAGCATTAAAGAAGCTGCTGTTTTAATGACCGAAAAAAGAGTTGGTTCAGTTGTTATTACTCAAAAAAACAAACCGCTTGGTATTATAACAGATAAAGATATACGTACTAAAATTGCGACTGGGTTATTTTCTATTAATGAAAGTGTGACAAAAATAATGTCATCTCCAGTTATTGCTTATCCAAAAAATATTACGGTTGCAGAAGCGCAAATAGCGATGCTAAAACACAGAATCACACATTTGTGCATTACAAATGATGGCACAGTAAATTCTGAACTTACTGGAATTCTTTCTGAACATGATATTATAGTTATTAGGGAAAATAATGCTTCTGTATTAATTAAGGAAGTAAAACGGTCAAAATCAATTGAAGATTTAAAGCAAATACGATTACGAGCTCAAAATTTATTGAAACGCTATATTGATCAGCAAATTTCAATAACTTTTGCTTCAAAAATTATAACTGCCATAAACAATAGTATTACCAATAAAATAATTGAAAATGCCATTAAAAGCATGGAAAATCCTCCACCAACCACATTTGCTTGGTTAGCTATTGGAAGTCAGGGAAGAGAAGAACAATTATTATTAACAGATCAGGATAATGCTTTGGTTTTTGACGATGTTCCAAAAACTCAATTAAAGAAAACTAAAGACTATTTTTTAGCGCTTTCAAAAAAAATAAACAATGATTTGAATACCGTTGGGTTTGAATTCTGTCCGGCAAATATGATGGCTAGCAACCCTAAATGGTGCTTGTCTGTTTCTGAATGGAAACAACAATTTAAACGATGGATAACTTCACCCGATGAAGATAATTTGATGCTATGTACCATATTTTTTGATTTTGAGCTTGCTTTTGGAAATCATAATTTGGTTGATAAAATGGCTGAAGACATTTTTGAATCAATAAATTATCATCAAATATTTTTAAACCATTTAGGAGTAAATGCATTAAAAAATCCACCACCATTAAGCTTTTTTAGACAGTTTTTAGTTGAACAAAGTGGCGAACATAAAGACCAATTTGATATTAAGGCAAGAGCCATGATGCCTTTAGTGGATGCAGCAAGATTATTGATTCTTTCAAATAATGTAAAAGCGCATAACAATACGGTTTTAAGGTATGAAAAGCTTATTCAGCTTGAGCCTCAAAATAAAGAATTGTATAACGATTGTCTTTTGGCATTCAAAAATTTGCTTCGTTTTAGAACAGAACAAGGTTTAAAACATCAAGATTCTGGGCGATTTATAGATTTAAAATCACTTAGCAAAGCCAACCGATTGGAATTAAAAAACTGCTTTAAAGCTATCAAAGAAATACAGGAATTGATTTTAGTCCGTTTTAACCTTTCACAATTCTTATAATATGCCTTGGTTTAAAAAAAAAGAATATCCAGATTTTTGGAATACTTATTTAAATCACTTTAAAAATAAGCAAGATACCAATATTGAAACTATACGATTTGTTGTGTTTGATACTGAAACTACTGGTTTAAACATCAAAGAAGATAGAATTTTATCAATTGGTGCTATTGGCATTACAGAACATACTATTAAAATATCAGATAGCATTGAGTGTTATCTTAGTCAAGATGTTTTTAAAAATGATAGTGTAAAGATTCATGGTATTCTTAAAGAAGGAAATCGCACAAAAATTGAGGAAAAAGAAGCTATAAGGTTGTTTTTGAATTATATTGAAAACTCAGTATTAATTGCTCATCATACAGCTTTTGATATTGCCATGATAAACGCTTCTTTAAAGCGAATGGGTTTGCCAAAATTAAAGAATAGAGCTTTAGACTTGGGATACATCTATAAAAAAACTGACTTAGACAGATCAACAAAAAGTCATTTTAGTTTAGATGATTTAGCAAAACTGTTTAATATTCCGCAACATGACAGGCACACAGCTTCTGGTGATGCTTATATAACAGCTTTGCTTTTTTTGAAAATCTTATCTCATTTAAAACTCAAAAAGAAAATCACATTACATGAGTTAGAATCTCCAGTTTCAAGAATTGGATTGTTATAAAAAAAGCACCTTAAAAGGTGCTTTTTTTTATTTAATATTATTGATAATTATAAAGCATTATCAATAATTTCCTGAACAACTTCTGGGTTCAGTAATGTAGAAGTATCTCCTAAATTATTAAAATCTTTACAAGCTATTTTACGTAAAATACGTCGCATAATTTTTCCGCTACGTGTTTTTGGCAATCCACTTGTAAATTGAATTTTATCCAACTTAGCAATTGGCCCAATATGCTCTGTAATAATTTGATTAATCTCATTACGCACATTATCATGAACCCTTCCTTCCCCGGTTTCTTTCAAAATTACAAAACCGTATAAAGCATTTCCTTTAATATCGTGAGGGAAACCTACAATAGCAGATTCTGCTACCGCTGGATGCTCATTGATTGCATCTTCAATTGGAGCTGTACCTAAATTATGTCCTGAAACAATAATAACATCATCAACTCTACCTGTTATTCTGTAATATCCAACTTCATCACGCAAAGCGCCATCACCAGTAAAGTATTTATTTTCAAAAGCAGAGAAATAAGTGTCTTTATAACGCTGATGGTCTCCCCAAATAGTTCTGGCAATAGAAGGCCAAGGATACTTGATACACAACCTTCCATCTACTTGATTTCCTTTTAATTCTTCACCCGCTTCATCCATTAAAACCGGTTGAATCCCAGGAAAAGGTAATGTTGCATATGTTGGTTTTGTAGGTGTTACAAAAGGTATAGGAGAAATCATGATACCTCCCGTTTCAGTTTGCCACCAAGTATCAACAATTGGGCTTCTTTTCTTTCCGATTACGTCGTTATACCAATGCCAAGCTTCTTCATTGATAGGTTCACCAACCGAACCTAAAACTCTAAGTGATGTTAAATCTTGATCTTCTGCAAAAGAAATATTTTGTTTAGCTAATGCTCTAATAGCTGTTGGCGCTGTGTAAAACTGATTTATTTTATGCTTTTCAATGATTTGCCAAAAACGCCCAAAATCTGGATAATGTGGAACACCTTCAAACATAACAGTAGTTGCTCCATTTGCCAATGGTCCATAGACTATATAACTATGCCCAGTTATCCAACCTATATCTGCAGTACACCAATAAATATCTTCATCTTTATATTGAAATACATTTTTAAAAGTATAAGCTGTATAAACCATATAACCTGCGGTGGTATGCACCATGCCTTTAGGTTTTCCAGTTGAACCAGAAGTGTAAAGAATAAATAAAGGGTCTTCAGCATCCATTATTTCTGGATAACAATCATTAGAAGCGTTATCTAATAAAGGTTGAATCCAGATGTCTCTCCCTTCTTTCATGGTTACTTTTGAATTGGTCCTTTTAACCACCAACACCTTTTCAACACATGGGCAACGATCTAAAGCATCATCAACAATTCCTTTTAAATCAATGGATTTTGAACCTCGAAAAGAACCATCGGAAGCAATTACCAGCTTACATTCACTATCATTAATTCTTGTTGCTAATGCTGTGGAAGAAAACCCTGCAAATACTACTGAATGAATGGCTCCAATTCTAGCACATGCCAATAAAGAAATTGCCAATTCTGGAATCATTGGTAAATAAATACAAACTCGATCTCCTTTTTGAATTCCTTGAGACTTTAAAACGTTTGCCATTTTACAAACACGCTCGTAAAGTTGATTATAAGTAATATGTTGCGCTTCTTCATCTGGACTGTTAGGCTCAAAAATAATGGCTGTTTTATCTCCTTTTGTTCTTAAATGCCTGTCAATACAATTTTCGGTAATATTTAATTTTGCACCTTCAAACCATTTAATTTCTGGGATACTAAAATCCCATTTTAAAACATTGGTCCATTTTTTTCTCCACATAAAGTGCTCTTCAGCAACCTCAGCCCAAAAATTTTCAGGTTCTCTAACAGATTTTCTATATACTTGATAATATTCTTCTAAGTGTTTTATATGGTAATTACTCATAATTAATTTAGTTTTAGTGTTTTCCTACTTTATGCGTTTTTAGTTTATGCGTTATTTCGTCAATAATAAAAGGATCATCAATAGTTGAAGGTACCTTGTAATCTTCTTGATCTGCAATACTGCGTAACAATTTACGAAGAATTTTCCCTGAACGTGTTTTTGGTAATCTTTCAACAATAATAACCTGCCTTAAAGAAGCGACTGCTCCAATTTTTTTTCTAACGCTTAAAACAATTTCTTCTTGTATAACTGATTCGGCAATTTCATTGCCTGATTTTGTTACTGCTAATGCTAATGGAATTTGTCCTTTAAGATCATCGTGAATTCCTATTACGGCACATTCTGCAACAGAAGCATGAGAAGCCACAACTTCTTCCATATCGGCTGTTGAGAGTCTATGGCCAGCTACATTTATTACATCATCTACTCTACCGGTAATATAAACATAGCCATCTTTATCTTTGTAGCCTCCATCTCCAGAAAAATAATATCCTGGAAAACGTTCTAAATAACCCGCAAAAAAGCGCTCTGGATTGCCCCAAATGTTTAATAAATTTCCTGGTGGCAATGGTAATTTTACTGCAACGTAACCTTCGGTTCCTGCATTAACAATTTCACCATCATCACTTAAAATTTGAATATCATATCCGCAAACAGGGAAAGTTGCAGAACCTGGTTTCACTTTAGCCAATTCTACTCCAGCCATATTTGCTAACATAGGCCAACCAGATTCTGTTTGCCACCAATGATCAATCACTGGTATTTTTAATTTTTCTTCTGTCCACTTGAGTGTAGACACATCACAACGCTCACCTGCTAAAAACTGATATTTAAGTTTTGATAAATCATATTCCTTTATAAATTTTCCATTGGGATCTTCTTTTTTAATAGCTCTAATTGCGGTTGGTGCGGTAAACATCACTTTTACTTTATACTCTTCAATGATACGCCAAAATGTTGATGAATCTGGAGTTCTAACTGGCTTTCCCTCAAATAATACAGAAGTATTTCTGTTTAGTAAAGGCCCATAAACAATATAACTATGCCCTACAACCCAACCAACATCACTTGCAGCCCAAAAAACATCTCCTTGTTCAACTCCGTAAACATATTTCATAGAAAACTTTAAAGCTGTTGCATAACCTCCGGTATCTCTTATAATTCCTTTAGGTTTTCCGGTTGTTCCAGATGTGTATAAAATATATGAAGGATGTGTAGATTCTACTTCTATCGGATCAACAGGAGTAGCCGTACTCACGGCTTTAACATAATCTATATCGTATGGTTTACCAGGTGTATCTGCACCTAAATGCCTTTGGTAGATAATAACGCTGCTTGGTTTATGCTCTGCTAATTTAATCGCTTCATCAACATATGGCTTGTAAGGCAAAATCCTGTCTATTTCAATACCACTTGAAGCTGTTAAAATAACTTTTGGTTTACAATCGTCTATTCTGATTGCTAACTCATTGGGTGCAAACCCACCAAAAACCACAGAATGAATGACTCCAATTCTAACACATGCCAACATAGCATAAACAGCTTGTGGAATCATTGGCATATAAATAATTGCTGTATCTCCTTTCTTCAAACCAATTTCTTTAAGTGCTCCTGCTAATTTAGATACCTCTTTATGTAATCTATTATAAGTAATTATCTCTTTAGAATTGGTTACAGGAGAATCATAAATGATGGCATTTTGTCTTCCAAAACCATCTTCAATATGCTTATCTATACATAAATAACTTAAATTGAGTTTACCATCTTCAAACCACTGATGATAACCATCGTCATTTTTTGAAAGAATGTTTGTTGGTTCTTTGTACCACGCTAAATTTTGTGCTTGTTTTTTCCAGAAATCTTCTGGCTTTTTTATGCTCTTATTATAAAAATCTTGATATTTCATGGCTTGGTTTTATTAGAGTTAAACAGACCAAACCAATTAGGATTTAAAATTTTTAATTTGATTAGTGCCCATATAATGACTACAAAAGCAATCCCCATTACAATAGAATTTAAGAAACTTACTTCTGTACTGTTTTCTAATTTAAAACGAAAATACAAGGTAATTACAGCATAGATACTTATTAAAATATCTGATGCCAAAGGGTTTAACTGAAATTTCATTTTTACTTACTTAAATTAAACATTGATTGTTTGCACACAAAACCAAAATTAATTTAGTAGTTCAAGTACTTCTGAAACTATTTTTTTTATTGAAAACGGCTTGATTAAATATTTGTCTGCCCCAAGTTTTAAGCCTTTTTCAATATCTGAAGCTTTATTTTTTGCAGTTAAAAAAACCACTTTGGTTTTTTTTAAACTCTCTTTACTTTTAATATATTTTAATGTTTGATAACCATCAACATCTGGCATCATAATATCCAATAAAACAATATCTGGGCAATTGCTTTCTAAAATATGTAATGCTTCGCTTCCATCTCTTGCTATAAACACTTCAAAATCTTGTTTTTTGAATGTATACTCAAGAGTCATCACGATGTTGGGTTCATCATCAACAATTAAAATTTTCTTTTTCATAATAGCGTGTACAATTTACTCAAAAGGTAGCATAAAAACAAAGGTTGCGCCTTTTTTATTACCCTTTTTAGCCCAAATTTTTCCGTTATGTTGTTCAAGTATTTGTTTGCAAATCGCTAAGCCTAAACCGCTTCCTTCTGGCTTAACCGTATTCTGGTTTTTTGACTGATAAAATTTATCAAAAATATGGTCAAAATCTTCTTCGGCAATTCCTTTCCCATTGTCAATAACATAAAATTCCACAAAATTATTTATCATTTTATATTCAACAATGATCTTTCCAACATTTGGCTCTGTAAACTTTAAAGCGTTTGACAGTAGGTTGGTTAACACCTGCAATATTCTGTCTTCATCATAAGAAAAACGAAAGTCCACCAAATTATCGTTTATTATTGTCACCCCTTTATTGATAGCCAATTGTTTAACTCCAATTATGGCTTGTTTAACAGTATTTTTAATGCCATTCTGCTTTATATTTAGTTGATTTCTACCTCGCGAAAGTTTTTCAAAATCAAGAATATTATTAATTAACCTTGAGAGCCTGTCTGAATCATTAAGCATATTATTTAAAAACTGCTCTTTTATTTCTGACGGCATCTCATCATCATCCATTAACAATTCTGTAGCTGCTCTAATTCCGGTAACAGGTGTTTTTAATTCATGAGCAACAGTATCTAAAAACTCATCTTTTTGTTTGTCTTTACTGATTAGCTCTTCATTTGCTTCTTTTAATTTTAAAGCAAGACTTGTTAATTCTTGAGATTTTTCACGAAGTGCTTTATTACTAGCTATCGTTTCTTTTGATTCTTCCAAAATTTTTAAAACCTCTACCAAACTTACCTGCTCTTCTTTTACAACGCTTGCAATAAGTATCTTAGCAGATGCACTACCAATACTTCCTGTTAAAAGTTTTTCGGAAAAATTAATCAATCGTGCATCGGCCATTTGTGTGTTTGGAGGAATTTTGTACTTCATAAAAAACAAATTTAAAGCACGTTGAGCACGTTCTTCACCTAAAAATTTATTTAGTACATTTTTAATATCTCTCACATAAGCTTCTCCTTTCCAAACTAACGCATTGTCTTGCAATGATGAATAATTACGGCTATCTACAAACATTTCGGCATAATTACGCTCTCTGTAATTTCCTTTTGAAGTCAATGAAAAAATAAGATAACACATCACATTTGCCGACATGCTCCAAAAAAATGCATGAGCTGGTGGCGATAAAAAATCAATGCCAAAAAGTGCATAAGGTTTTAAGGCTGAAATATTAAACAATCCATGGTCGGTAAAATCATGAATACCAGTAAAAGCTTCTATTGTAAATGGTAATACTAATGTATAAACCGTAATTATAAAGCCAACGATAATTCCAATAATTGACGCTTTTGATGATCCTCGATTCCAAAACAACCCAATAAAAAAAGATGGCGCCAATTGTGAAATTACAACAAAAGATATTAATCCAATTGAGTATAAAGAAAGTTCAATTGAAAAATTAATATAAAAAGCATAAGCCGTAATAATTATGCAAAAAATGGAAATTCGACGAATATTTTTAATGTAATTAGAGTTTTTATCTGGATGTCCTTCTATAAACTTATCCAAAAATCCATATGGAATGATTAGATTATTACTTACCATTGTAGACAAGGCTAAAGTTGAAACTACCACCATGGAAATAACAGCTGAAAATCCTCCTAAAAAAACCAACAATGCTAAAAACACATTATTGTTTTGAAGTGGCAACAATAAGGTAAAGTATTCAGCATTTACTCCATTTCCAAAGGTTAGTTTTCCACCCCAAGCTATAAATATTACAAAAACGTTAAAGAGCAATAAATACAAAGGAAACATCCAAATGGCTTGTTTTAAATGCTTTTCTCTATTGTTTTCTAAAACTGAAACTTGAAACTGTCTGGGTAATAAAAAAATAGCAATAAACGAAATCATCATCATAAAAAACCAATCAAATCCATCTTCTAATCCATTTATTTTGGTTAAGCTTTTAAAATTTGGAGTTATTGAAATTTTATTATAAATATCAGATGTCCCGTCAAAAAGATAATAGGTTACATAGATGCCAATTATTAAGAAAAACAACAATTTTAAAATCGATTCAAAAGCAACAGAAACTACAATTCCACGATGTTTTTCAGAAGCATCGGTTGCTTGTGTTCCAAAAAAAGCAGCAAAAACAGCTAACAGTACTGCAATATAAAATGTAGTATCATCAAAAATACTGGTTGAAACATAACTTGTTTCATCAATCATGATTTCAAAAGTTTCTGAAATAGCCTTAAGCTGCAAAGAAATATAAGGCAAAATTCCAAAGACACAAATCATTGTAATGAGAGCTCCTAAAAACCTATTGTTCCCATAACGTAGTGAAACAAAATCTGCAATTGAAGAAATTTTGTGTTGTTTTGATATACGCATGATCTTTCTTAAAACAACTATCCATAAAGGAACTGCAATTACAGGGCCTAAATAAATTGGCAAAAAACTTATTCCTGAATTTGCAGCAATGCCAACACTACCGTAGTAAGTCCATGCAGAACAGTAAACTGCTAATGATAACGTATATATAAAAGGGTTATTTACCCATTTGCTTTTAGAATTTTTTTCAGCCAAAAAAGCGATATAAAATAAAATCGCTAAATAACAAATGATAATACTTATTAAAGTATAATTACTCATAATGCTTACTTAAAATAATATAGGAAATTACTATGGATAAAAGCCATATTAAAAACAATGAAAAATAAAACGTAGGAAATCCGAAAATCGCACCATCTAAATTGAAAATCAAAACAAAAGGTACATTAAATAGCAATAATAAACTTAATGCCAAAACAACAAGTTTCTGTTCATGACGTTTTTTCATTCTGAAAAATTTTAATTTTACTAAATGTAAGAAAAAAACAGTATTACAAATTAATGCAATACTGTTTTTGGGTATTAAATTAGTTTCTATTAATGTGAAGTAGCTTCACCGGCACCACTTGGTATTCTTATGCTTTCAACAATTTCTTGAACATGTGTTGGAGGAGGTGTTGTTAATCTTGAAACAACTACAGATACTATCACATTTAAAATCATGGCTACGGTACCAAAACCTTCTGGCGATGTACCAAACCACCATTCGCTTGCTGGTCTTGGTTCCATAACACCAATTAAACCTGTTTTATAACGAATCATGTAAAATAACATAAGTGTTATACCTACAATCATCCCTGAAATTGCGCCTTCTTTGTTCATGCGCTTATCAAAAATTCCAAGTATAATAGCTGGGAAGAATGAAGCTGCTGCCAAACCAAATGCCAAAGCTACAACTGCAGCAACAAACCCTGGCGGATAAATTCCAAAAATTCCTGCTATAAGAATAGCAACAAAAATTGCAATACGAGCTGCCATTAATTCTCCTTTTTCAGAAATATTTGGCTTGATTTGTTTTTTAATTAAATCATGAGAAATAGATGTTGAAATCACCAGTAATAAACCTGCAGCTGTAGATAAAGCGGCCGCCAATCCACCGGCTGCTACTAAAGCAATTACCCAGTTTGGCAAATTAGCAATCTCTGGATTCGCCAATACCATAATATCTCTATCTACATATAGTTCATTTGCACCATCAGAAGCATTTGATACTAAACGCTCTCCATGGGCACCTCTTTCGCTAGTATAAGCAGGTTTTCCTTTAGTAGAAGCTCCTTCTATATATTGAATTTTTCCATCACCATTTTTATCACTCCAAGCTATTAATCCTGTGTCTTCCCAGTTTTTAAACCATTCTGGAATTGAAGCATATTCTTTATCACTTACTGTTTCAATAAGATTGGTTCTTGAAAATACTGCAATTGCAGGTGCAGTTGTATATAATATAGCAATAAATAATAACGCTAAGCCAGCTGACTTTCTAGCATCTTTTACTTTTGGCACAGTAAAGAATCTAACAATTACGTGTGGTAATCCTGCAGTTCCAACCATTAGTGCTAAAGTAATTGCAAAAACATCCCAAGTAGATTTAGTTCCACTAGTATATTCTTTAAAGCCTAATTGTGTATGAAGCGTATCTAGCTTATCTAATAAGAAAACGCCATCATGTGTTTTACTTCCCATACCTAATTGGGGTATTGGATTTCCTGTCATTTGCAATGAAATAAATATAGCCGGAACCATAAAAGCGAATATCAAAACACAATATTGAGCAACTTGAGTATAGGTAATCCCTTTCATGCCTCCTAAAAAGGCAAAAACAAGCACAACTGCCATCCCAATAATTACTCCTAAATTGATATCAACTTGTAAAAATTGGGAAAATACAATTCCCACACCACGCATTTGTCCTGCAACATAAGTAAATGAAACAATTAACGCACAAATAACAGCCACAGTTCTCGCTGTATGTGAATAATATCTGTCACCAATAAAATCTGGTACCGTAAACTTTCCAAATTTCCTTAAGTAAGGTGCTAAAAGTAACGCTAATAGTACATAACCACCTGTCCATCCCATAAGATAGACAGATCCATCATAACCTGCAAACGAAATAATACCTGCCATACTTATAAAAGAAGCAGCACTCATCCAGTCGGCTGCAGTTGCCATACCATTTGCTAAAGGTGAAACTCCTCCACCTGCAACATAGAATTCTTTAGTTGAACCAGCTCTGGCCCAAATTGCAATTCCAAAATATAGGGCGAAAGTAAGCCCAACTAATATCCATGTCCATGTTTGTACACTCATAATTTCTGTTTTTTTAGTTAAGGGTTACTCGTCGAAACCGAATTTTTTATCTAGTTTATTCATCAATCTTACGTAAACGAAAATTAGTATTACGAATACATAAATAGAACCTTGTTGTGCGAACCAAAACCCAAGTTTAAATCCACCCAATTTTATATTATTCAATTCATCTTTAAATAATATTCCTGCACCATAAGAAACTAAAAACCATATAGTTAATAAAATAACTAAATAACTTAAGTTCTTTTTCCAGTATGCAGTTGCATGTTTTTGTTTTTCTGACATAGTTTTATTTTTTATAAGTAAATCATTGCTTGAAGGGTAAGTGTTCCTGTTTTTGAACTTCCAAACTTCTGGTTTTGATATTCTAAAGTTAATTTTGAATTGTGCCCACTTAAATAAGCATTAGCTCCTAATCCAAAAATATTTCTACTATCGCTTACTGCATCATAAGAGTTTGAAGCATAAGAAATGTAAGGTTGGAATCTTGTTTTAGCTTTATCACCTGCAAAAACATAACCTACATGGCCATAAACCATACTACCGGTACCATAAGCACTAAATAAATAATCCTTTCCATAATCATTATTTTGATACGTTGCATAGGCAGTAATTGCACTTCCATCATCTCCTAGTGGTGTATCATAAAATGCATCAATAGCCAAAAGACTAACATCTTCTCCTTTATAATCTCCATTTGAATCCATAATTACAGAACCACTTGGATGTACAAAGAAACCAGCTCCAATATTAAAAATCTTTTTCTCGCCTAGGTATGAACCCACTTTAAATGGCAAGAAATTAGATTCTTGGTCAAGAAAATTATATTCAAAATAACCTGCGTAAGCCTTTCCTGCATCTTTTGAACCTATTAAACGCTTTCCAGCATAAGTGGCTGGTCCACCAGTTGAAGGATCTCTAGTGTCAAGCCCATTGACAATAGCATCGTTTATTGCTACACGATATTGAAGACTTCCAAATTTACCTTTTGCGAATACACCAATATGTCTTGCAAACTGATCTGTTAAACCTAAAGTAGACCATGACTGACGATTATTATCTAAGGTCATCATGTTTAATGTACTTTGGTTATTTAGCCTTGAAATACCATTAAAATAATGTAATCCACCACCAATTGCATGATTTTTTCCTAAGCTATACTGAGCCCAAACATCATGAAAAAATAATTGAGAACCATCTCCTTTTCCTGTTGGATTTAAAGTTGAACTGTTTAAGCTATTTAATCCGAAATGAGTTAAGATTAAAAACTTGTCATTAATTTGAGCATACATTAAGACCCTGGCGCGCCTTAAATTAAAATTCAATTTACTTGATTCAGCTGGTGCATCGTCATTATAGGTAGCCTGGGCCTGAGCCCAGGATATTATCCTAAAATACTTTTTACCATCATCATCAAGTTTTACTTTCAATCCGCCTGAATAATCAGGAGAACCTTGTGAAAACATAAACTGAAAGGAATACAGACATAAACCTAACAATAAAATGACGTTTTTTCTCATAAAATTTTGAATGATTAGTTAAAAAATTAGTCTTGTGTGCAATGCTAATCTCCAAAAAAGTAAGAGTTAAAAAAAAATTAATATATCTAAGTGTTAAATTAATATACTTAATCCCTGAAACGCTCCCATTTTATAAGCATAAACTTATCACCAAGCTCGGTTACCAAAACTCCTGCGCCAGATAAATTTTTTGGGTTTTGAAAATAATTTGAAAGCTCATTTCCATTCAAAATTTTATAAGTAGGATGATAGTTTGTATTCAAAGGTCTTTTTATATTATACTTCTTAACCCAGTTCATAATACTTACATGAGAGATTCCTAAAATACGTTCAATTTCTCTATAGGTTAATCCTTCTAAATATAACTGTAACGCCTTATTCACATAATAATCATCAATTTTTTTCCCTACTTTATTTACAGAGAAATAATATCCACACTTTTTGCATTTATAACGTTGACGATCATTAATAATTCCGCTTTTAGTATAAGTACTTGAACCACAGTTTGGACAAAGATCAATATTCATATATATTATTTTAGCATAAATATATTAATTTAGCACAAAAAATCAAACAGAATTAACCATTAAGCACAAAAAGTAAAAAAATTGTTTTAAAATAAAAAACAGCTTATCTCTATAATTTATCTTAAGAACTAATTAATTTAGGATAAGGTAGTGCTTTAAAATAAATCTTATATTCAGTTTAATATAGATTATATATTAATTAATTTTTGCTTTATATTTTTTAAACTCCACAATAACTTTTGGAGCTAAAATTAATGTGCTAACCATTGTAGGTATTGCCATTAATGCAAAAACACCATCTATTAAGTTTAACATCATGCTAAACGGAGTCATAACAGCAATAATAATACTTAATATATAGAAGTAATTGAAATAGTGCTTTTTATCGTCTCCAATTAAAAAGGATAAACATTTTGTTCCATAATAAGAATATGAAAATAAGGATGAAACACTAAAAATAAGCACACATACCATAAGTAAATATTTACCATATACTGGCATAGTGGCTTCAAAAGCAGAAGCTGTTAAACTAACTCCATTGTTTGATGTAGTTTCCCATACTCCGGTTACTAAAATAGCCAATGCCGTTAATGAACAAACAACAAGCGTATCTATTGCGGGTCCTAACATAGCTACTAAACCTTCACGTACTGGCTCATCTGTTTTAGCGGCTCCATGAGCCATAGGGGCTGTACCAATACCTGCTTCATTTGAAAAAGCGCCACGTCTAATTCCTAATAAAACCAAGGCTCCAAAAAGCCCGCCTAGAAAAGGATCTCCTTTAAAATTGTCGGCTGCAAATGCATCTGTGAAAATCATTAAAAAATATTTTGGGACTACTTCATAATTTGCAATCAAAATGATTAACACCAAAATAAAGTACAGAATTACCATAGTAGGCACCATTTTAGATGCAACACTACTTATACTTTTCAAACCACCTATAATAACAATAGAAGTTGAAATTACCAATATAAATGCAATCACTACATTTGTTTTAAAACCAACAGCAACTCCATTTGGAATTAAAACAATATCGTTAATGGCTTGTGTTAATTGATTAACATTTACAACAGGTAAAACACCAATCATACCAAAAAAACTAAACATGATTGCTAAAGGTTTCCATGATTTCCCTAAACCTTCAACAATAAAATACATTGGACCTCCTTGCAAAACACCTGCACTGTCTTTACCTCTAAACATAATAGCCAATGTCGACGTGAAAAACTTAGTAGACATCCCTACAACAGCACTTACCCACATCCAAAACATGGCTCCTGGCCCTCCTATAGAAATCGCCACAGCTACTCCAGCAATATTTCCCATACCAATTGTCGAAGATAACGCTGTTGACAACGCTTTAAAATGACTGATCTGTCCTGGATCATCAGGGTCATCATATTTACCTCTTAGCACCTGAATGGCATGACCTATATATCTGAATGGTAAAAATTTAGATAAAACCAAAAGATATAGCCCACCACCTATTAATAATATTACTAAAGGCAAACCCCAAGCGTAAGACGAGAATTTCTCAAAAAATTGTTCCATGTATTAATTTTGTTTCATTTTTATTTTATAAATATATTATTTTAGATGTATTTAACTTTAATTATTTAGATTATATTTAACCCGACAAACTAGTACCATTTGAATACAAATCGATTATACTTCATTGATGCTGTTAGGGCATTTGCTATTCTAATGATGCTTCAGGGGCATTTCATAGATACTTTATTAAAACCAATTTATAAAGACACGTCTTATACAGCTTTTAATATATGGTTTTATTTCAGAGGTATCACCGCTCCTACTTTTTTCACTATTTCCGGTTTGGTTTTTTTATACTTATTGTTCAAAGCAAAAGCAAAAGGAACAGACAAAAAAAGAATTAAAAAAGGGCTAACAAGAGGTTTAATGCTTATAGGCATTGGCTATTTATTGCGTTTAAATTTAAAAGATTGGTTAAGTGGTTATTTTAACTATTACATATTAGTAATTGATGTATTACAGTGTATTGGTTTATCGTTAATAATATTAATAGGTTTATATCTTTTAACCCGAAAAAACAGTGGTGTATTAGCTTTTATACTTTTTATTATTGGTTTTGTTTGTTTCATAACAGAACCCCTTTACAGAACTATAACTTTAGAAGGTGTGCCACAGTTTTTTGCAAACTACATGACTATAGCCAACGGATCTATATTTACCATTTTACCCTGGTTTGGATATATGGCTTATGGCGGAGTAATTGCAACCATTTTCTTTAAATATCCGCATAAACCAAACTTCAAAAAAATTGTGCTGACTGGTTTTATTTCAAGCGGTATTTTTTTAATTTTTTTATCAACTTTCGCTTTACATGAATTATATTATTTAACTGATTTTGAATTGTTTGAAAGAAGTGCTAATTATAATTATCTGTTTACAAGGCTAGGAAACGTTTTATTGTTATTTGCTTTCTTTTATGCTTTTGAAAATTTTTTAAAACAATCCATAATAACTAAAATTGGAGAGAAGACTTTATCAATCTATGTCGTCCATTTTATTATAATATATGGAAGTTTTACCGGCTTAGGATTAAAACGTTTTTTAGATAAATCATTAGAACCCTGGCAAGCTATTGCCGGTGCAATAACATTTATGATTTCAGTTTGTTTGATAGTTTTTTATGGTGGAAAAACAAATGCCTTTATTTATAAACATCTAAGACGCTTTTTACATTTGGTAAAAAACAGAAAAACTGATGATGGCTTAGACGAAGCTTAATTATAGTTTTTTAAAAATACATTTACATTGGCTTCAATTCGCTCTTGAATATTGCTAACATCTGCTTTAACAAAAGTTTCCCCCATAATATTTTCATAAAGCTCGATATATCTTTCAGAAACTGTTTCAATATATTCATCACTCATAAAAGGAACTGTTTGTCCTTTTAACCCTTGAAAATTATTACTGATTAACCATTGTCGCACAAACTCTTTTGACAATTGTTTTTGAGCCTCACCCCTGTCTTGTCTTTCCTGATAACCATCTGCATAAAAATAACGAGAAGAATCTGGTGTATGTATTTCATCAATCAAAACAATTTTGCCTTCTTTAGTTTTTCCAAATTCATATTTAGTGTCTACTAAAATCAAACCTCTTGAAGCCGCTATTTCTGTTCCTCTGTTAAAAAGTTTATGAGTATAATCTTCTAAAACCAAATAATCAGCTTCAGAAACAATTCCACGACTTAAAATACCTTCTCTTGAAATATCTTCGTCATGATCACCCATTTCTGCTTTTGTTGCCGGAGTTATAATTGGCTCAGGAAACTTATCATTTTCCTTCATGCCTTCAGGCAATTCAACACCACAAAGCATTCTTTTGCCTGCTTTATATTCGCGTGCTGCATGACCAGACATGTAACCACGTATCACCATTTCAACTTTAAAAGGTTCGCATAAATGCCCAACTGCCACATTTGGATCTGGAGTAGCAATCAACCAATTTGGTACCAAATCTTCTGTTTGAGACATAAATTTAGTAGCAATTTGATTTAAAATCTGCCCTTTATAAGGAATTCCTTTGGGCATGACAACATCAAAAGCCGATAACCTATCGGTAGCGATCATTACCAACAAGTTATTGTTTATATTATATACTTCTCTAACCTTTCCTTTATAAACACTTACTTGTCCAGGAAAATTAAAATTGGTGTCAATAATTGTATTACTCATTACTCTCTGTTTTCAATACTTTTATAAGCTTCAATAACCTTTTTAACTAATTTATGACGAATTACATCTTTGTCATCTAAAAATATCATACCAACGCCTTCAACATTTTTTAATATTAACAAAGCCTCTTTTAAACCAGAAATAGTACGTCTAGGTAAATCTATCTGTCCAGGATCACCTGTTAGTAAAAACTTGGCATTTTTCCCCATTCTGGTTAAGAACATTTTCATTTGATTATGGGTTGTGTTCTGCCCTTCGTCTAAAATCACAAAGGCATTATCTAATGTTCTTCCACGCATAAAAGCCAAAGGCGCTATTTGGATGGTGCCATTTTCAATATACATAGCCAGTTTTTCAGCTGGTATCATATCACGCAAAGCATCGTACAATGGTTGCATGTAAGGGTCTAATTTTTCTTTTAAATCTCCTGGCAAAAACCCTAAATTCTCTCCTGCTTCAACTGCTGGCCTTGTTAAAATAATACGCTTAACTTCTTTGTTCTTTAAAGCTTGAACTGCTAAAGCAACACCAGTATATGTTTTTCCTGTACCTGCTGGCCCAATTGCAAAAACCATATCGTTTTTACGCATGCTTTCAACCAGTTTTCTCTGGTTAGCAGTCTGAGCCTTTATCAACTTTCCGCCAACACCATGAACTAATACTTCACCACTTTGATGCGATGTTGAATAATCATCACTACTTTGACTTGTTAAAACACGCTCTATAGTATTTTCATCTAATTTATTATACTTAGCAAAATGTTTCAAAAGCATGGTAATTCTTCTGTCAAATTCCTCAAGAAGTTCTTCATCTCCAAAAGCTGTCACTTTATTACCTCTAGCTACGATTTTTAGTTTGGGAAAATATTTTTTTAGTAGTTCAATGTTTGTGTTGTGATCTCCGAAAAATTCTTTTGGAGAAATCTCTTCAAGTTCAATAATAATTTCGTTCAAAGGCTTTTGTTTTTGTTTTGAAAATTCATCAAACATAAACCTAAATAAAGTTTACTCAGATGAAATGATTTATTAGTTTTGTAAAACTCAAAAATACATAAATTTGATTGAGGTCTCATTAAAAACATATCAACAATTTTAAACATGGCGATTATCACATTAACGACTGATTTTGGTGAAAAAGATCACTTTGCTGGTGCGATAAAAGGAGCTATTTACAGTGAAATGCCAGAAATAAGAATTGTTGATATCTCACATTCTATTTCACCTTTCAACATTTCAGAAGCTGCTTATGTAATTCAAAATGCTTACAGTAGTTTCCCTAAAGGAACCATTCATTTAATTGGTATTGATTCTGAGCTAAATCCAGAAAACAAACATATTGCCGTTAAGCTTGACGACCATTTTTTTATTTGTGCAAATAATGGTATTATGAGCATGATTTGTTCGGAAATTGTTCCTGAAAAAATTGTTGAAATAAATATTCACGATAAAATTCAAACCAGTTTTCCAGTTCTTGATGTATTTGTAAAAGTGGCGTGTCATATTGCCAGAGGCGGCACTCTTGAAGTGGTAGGCAAAACAATTTCTGAAATTAAACCAATAAAAAATATTGTTCCTTACGTTAATGAAGATAAATCTCAAATTATTGGAAGTATTATTTACATTGACAACTACGGAAATGTGATTACAAATATTAAAAAGTCTTTCTTTGAAAACATTCAAAAAAGTAGGGATTTTGAAATTTCAGCAAGGAATTACAAATTCAAAACCATACACAGAAAATACAGTGATTTTGTAAACTTTGATATTCCAGAAGATAGACGCCATGATGAAGGAAGAGGTTTGGTGGTTTTCAACTCCAGTAACTATTTGGAAATTGCAGTTTATAAAAGCAACAGTGCTACTGTTGGAAGCGCCTCTACTTTAATGGGGCTCAATTTAATGGACACTGTTACAATTAATTTTATAAAAGAATAAATTGAGTATGTTTGTAAGAATTGTAAAAATGAGTTTTTTGGAAGAACATATCAATGCATTTCTGACTAATTTTGATGAAAACAAAAACAAAATAAGAAATTTTAAAGGATGTAGTTTATTAGAACTTTACAGGGATAAAAACAATCCAAATATATTTTTCACTTACAGTTATTGGGAATCTGAAAGCAATTTAGAAAATTACAGACAATCAGATTTATTTAAAAGTGTATGGTCTAAAACAAAACCGTTTTTTAACGCTAAACCTGAAGCCTGGAGTGTTGACAAAATTAATACCCTTATTTAATAATTTTTAAAACTAAACTTTAATAAACATAAATGTTTGCCATTTTAAAAAAAGAAATAAACACATTTTTCTCATCTCCAATAGGATATTTAGTAATTACCATATTTTTATTGCTTAATGGTTTATTCCTATGGGTTTTCAAAGGCGATTTTAATATTTTGGATTATGGTTTTGCCGATTTGTCATCGTTCTTTTTAATTGCTCCTTGGATTTTAATGTTCTTAATTCCTGCAGTAACCATGCGTAGTTTTTCTGATGAAAAAAAACAAGGCACTTTAGAGCTTTTACTCACAAAGCCAATCTCAAAATTGCAAATAGTTTTGGGTAAATATTTTGGCTCGCTTATATTAATAATAATAGCACTACTACCTACTCTACTTTATGTTTATACTGTTTATAAATTAGGTAATCCTATTGGAAATTTAGACATTGGAAGTACCATAGGTTCGTATTTTGGATTGTTATTTTTAATAACATCTTATACTGCGTTAGGCGTTTTTTCATCAACCCTATCAGAAAACCAAATTGTAGCTTTTTTAATTGCACTTTCGCTATGCTTTTTATTTTATATTGGTTTTGAAGGCATTGCAGATTTTACATCTAACTCATTAATAGAACAATTAGGTATGAGTTACCATTTTAAAAGTATGAGTCGAGGTGTTTTAGATACTAGAGATATCATTTATTTCTTAAGTGTCACTGCTTTTTTTATTGTATTAACTAAATTAAATTTCAAAAATTAGTATATGATTATAACTCCGGTTTTTATTATTCTGTTAGGTGTTGTTTTTATTTTAGTTTGGATGTTTTCCAACACTATCGATAAACGTAAGTGGGTTACATTTTTAACAAGTATCGTACTAACTCCA
Source organism: Gaetbulibacter sp. M235 (assembly GCF_043876835.1). Taxonomy (NCBI): domain Bacteria; kingdom Pseudomonadati; phylum Bacteroidota; class Flavobacteriia; order Flavobacteriales; family Flavobacteriaceae; genus Gaetbulibacter; species Gaetbulibacter sp. M235. The sequence goes on along the minus strand of NZ_JBAWJZ010000006.1, from coordinate 107,778 downwards.
ATAGTTTATTTTTATGTGTTTTATCCATTTATAAACATCTTTAGCAGCTATCACCATCAAAAATATTTTGATTCTGAAGATTGGAAAGCCAAACCTGCTTTGCGTTATGAAATGAGTGATGAAATGATTCGTGACAGTTTGTTTTTTGGAAAAAATAAAAATGAAGTTGAAAATATGTTGGGAAAAAGTGAATGGTATGGTTGGGACGATTCAATAAAAGCTAATTCACCAGAAAAATGGAACTATAATTTAGGTTTCAAACCAGGTGCTTTTAACATGATGCAAGAATGTATTGAGTTAGAATTTAAAAACAATGTTGTTTACAATACACATCAATATCAATTAGAAAAGACCTTTGAAGAGAAATAGTAAACATATCATCATTTTAATTGTTGTATTAATTGCAATTAACTACCTAAACAGTTTTGTTTTTAAACGATTTGATTTAACACATGATAAACGTTACACGTTAAGTGAAGCGTCTTTAGATGTCATTAAAGATGTAAATAGCCCTATTGTGATAGATGTTTTTTTAGAAGGAAATGATTTTCCATCAGAATTTAAACGTCTTCAAAGAGAAACAAAACAATTACTAGAAGAATTTTCAGCAAATAACAGCAATATCATCTTCCATTTTATAAATCCTTTAGAAGATGAAACCACACGCGAAAGAAATATTCAACAACTAAGTCAGCGTGGGTTAACACCAATGCAGTTAAGTGTTCAAGAAAACGGAAAAAGCACAAAAGAAGTTATTTTTCCTTGGGCATTGGCAAGTTATAATGATGAAACCGTCACCATTTCTTTAGTAAAAAACAAAATTGGCGCTTCGCAACAAGAATTAGTTACAAATTCTGTTCAGCATTTAGAATATGCATTTGCAGATGCTTTTAGCAAATTAACAAAACCTAAACGTCGAAAAATCGCTATTTTAAAAGGTAATGGCGAATTAGATGATAACTACATTTTTGATTTTGTTAAAAAACTTGGGGAATACTATTACATTGCCCCTTTTACCTTAGATAGTGTTGCAGTTAATGCCCAAAAATCTCTAAATGAGTTAAAGGCTTTTGATTTAATAATTTCTGCAAAACCTACAGAAACTTTTTCTGAAGAAGAAAAACTTGTGCTTGACCAATACACTATGAATGGTGGTAAAAGTTTGTGGCTTATTGACGAGGTAGCCATTGAAAAAGATAGCTTATATAACGAATCTGGTAAAACATATGCCGTAGCAAGGGATTTAAATTTAACCGATTTCTTTTTTAAATACGGTGTGCGCATTAATCCATTATTGATAAGCTCGCTTTACTCAGCTCCAATTACACTAGCTATAGGAGAAGGTAGTAATTCGCAATTTCAACATTTGCAATGGCCATATTCACCATTAGCATCAACCAATAGTACGCATCCTATTGTAAATAATTTGAATCTGGTAAAATTTGATTTTGCCAATCAAATGGACACGTTAAAAAACAATATTAAAAAAACAATTTTATTAGAAAGTGCACCGCTCACAAAAATTGAAGGTACACCACGTGAAATTAGTTTGGATATTGTTACAGAACAGCAAGACCCAACACTTTTCAATAAAGGAAATCAACCACTTGCAGTTTTATTGGAAGGTAAATTTACTTCTGTTTACAAAAACAGAATAAAGCCAATTAAACTTTCAGATGAAAAAGATGAAAGTATCCCAACAAAAATGATTGTAATATCAGATGGTGATGTTATAAAAAATGATGTGGTTAGAAATAAACCTCAAGAATTAGGATTTGATAGATGGACAGGACAAACCTATGGTAATAAAGAATTTTTGCTTAATGCTGTGAATTACTTATTGGATGATGACGGACTTATAAACATTCGCTCAAAAGAAATTGCTGTTGCCTTTTTGGATCAACAAAAAATTGCGAGCCAAAAAACGAGCTGGCAACTCTTTAATATATTGCTACCATTAGGGTTATTGGCTATATTTGGTTTCCTTTTCAATTATCTTAGAAAGAAAAAATACACAAGCTAAATGTTAATAAGTTTGTTTCCTATATTAGTCTGTATAGAATATATTTGTAAGTAGTATTTTAAAAAACCAAACATATTATTAACACATGAACCATTCATGATTTCAGACCTTTATTAAATTGAAATTTTAATCAAACGAATGCTACATTTATCAATTAAAAAAATATAAATAATCAAATGAAATTTATAGTATCTAGCACATATTTATTAAAACAATTACAAGTTTTAGGAGGAGTTATTAATAGTTCAAATACACTTCCTATTTTAGATAATTTTTTGTTTGAATTAGATAATTCTAAACTAACCGTTTCTGCAAGTGATTTAGAAACCACGATGGTTTCACTTCTTAATGTAGAAAGTAATAGCAAAGGTAGTATTGCACTTCCTGCACGTTTGTTACTTGATACTTTAAAAACATTTCCAGAACAACCATTAACTTTTAAAGTTGAAGATAATAACACCGTTGAAATAAGTTCTAACCACGGTAAATATGCATTAGCATATGCAAATGGAGATGAATTTCCAAAAGCTGTTGCGCTTGAAGATCCAAGTAAAACAATTGTTACCGGAGATGTTTTGGCTACAGCTATTAGCAAAACCATATTTGCTGCTGGAAATGATGACTTACGTCCGGTAATGAGCGGCGTGTTTTTTCAATTTTCTACTCAAGGTTTAACCTTTGTAGCTACTGATGCCCACAAACTAGTAAAATATACTCGTGAAGATGTGAAAGCAAGTCAGCAAGCAGAATTTATAATGCCTAAAAAACCTTTAAATCTTTTAAAAGGAATTTTGGCAGGAAGTGACGAAGAAGTTACTGTTGAGTATAACGATTCTAACGCAAAATTTACTTTTGAAAATTCGCAGTTAATTTGCCGATTGATTGATGGTAAATACCCTAATTATGAAGCAGTTATTCCTAAAGAAAATCCTAACAAATTAATGATTGACAGAAACCAATTTTTAAATTCTGTACGTCGTGTTAGTATTTTCTCAAATAAAACCACACATCAAATAAGATTAAAAATTGCAGGAGCAGAATTGAATATTTCTGCTGAAGATATAGATTACAGCAACAAAGCAGAAGAACGTTTAACTTGTGATTATCAAGGTGACGACATGCAAATCGGTTTTAACTCAAGATTTTTAACCGAAATGCTTAACAATTTAAATGCAGATGAAGTAAAATTAGAAATGAGTTTACCAAATCGCGCAGGTATTTTAACACCTATTGATGGTCTTGATGAAGGTGAATCTATCACCATGTTAGTTATGCCAGTAATGCTTAATAATTAAGAACCTACTTAACAAACTAAATAAATTATACGAAAAACGCTCACCAAATGGTGAGCGTTTTGTTTTATCTCAAACTAACTAATAAAATAAAGAGATTAAAATATTTTATTTTATAAAATGAATAGACATAGGATAGTCTGGTGTTTCACCATTACTGGCCTTTATAGCATTAATTACAGGAAAAATAATTGAAATAATTCCTAAAACAATAAACCCTAGAATTCCTAAGCCTAACAAAAGTATAAGTGGTATGCATATGATAGCATAAATAATTAAGCTCAATTGAAAATTCACAATGCTTTTGCCTTGTTCATCCATATTAAAAACCTTTTCCTTTTGGGTTGCCCAAAGAATTAAAGGAATTAATAAACCTCCAAAGCCTGTTAACAAACTAGCTAACTGACTTAAATGAGTTATTACTAATAATTGATTATCCTGTCTCATGATGGTAGTGTTTTTTGATTGATATATTAAATAAGACGATATAAGCAACAAAATGTTACAGCCTATTAATCAGTAAATTAATTTATTCTACACCTAAAGAAGCTTGTGATGCTGCATTTTTAGGTGGCCCAGTAGCAATGGCTTATGCTAGATTTGATGCACAAACAAAAGAAGAAGCTAAAAATGAATATTTAGAATCTATTAAACCCTTTAAAACAAAAAGTGGCTATGAAATACCTGGTGAATTTATAGTTTGTAGTGGTATAAAAGTTTAAAATCTAGTATGTTATAATTAATATCACGATTTTTTTTTTGTAACTTACGTCATCTTTTTACAAAACAGTATAATAATTATGCTATCAAGGCTAACAAATTGACTGTTAAACAGGGTTAAATGTTTCTGTCTGTAAATGAGTTCTAAATCTTAAATCAAACCAGTTAACATCTTAAATGTTATTTAAACTTTAATGCTTAAATAAAGTATTTGTTTTAAAATTATGAATAACCAACCAAATAGAATTTTCAGTAAGCTGAACTGGCAAATACTGGCTTGTTTTTGCCTTTTAATAATTATATCAGTCTTTACAACCTTAATGATTTGCGGAATAATCCCAATTAAAAAAGAAAAGGAAATCCCTAAAATCTCAAATGTTTTTTACAAGAATTACGATGCATCTACTTTGGATGAATCAGAAATAAACAAGGAAATAAAATATGGTTACGACCTTTTCAATACTACCCCAAAATACCTTGGTCCAAATAATGGAAATGAAAATATGGTATACCAAGGTAATAGATTAGCTTGCAAAAACTGTCACCTTAATTCTGGCACAAAGCCATATTCTGCACCCCTTATTGGCATTATCCAAAGATTCCCACAGTATAGAGGAAGAGAAAACAAAATTGGCACTATTGAAGATCGTATTAATGGATGCATGGAACGCAGTATGAATGGTAAAATGCTTCCAAAGGAAAGTAGAGAAATGAAAGCTTTGGTTAAATATTTAGAATGGTTGAGTAGATATGCACCTAAAGATGGGAAAATTGAAGGGCAAGGTTTTGTTAAAATCGATATTCCTAATAGAGCTGTTAATCTTGATAATGGTAAACGAGTTTTTATGACTACCTGCTCTGTTTGCCATATAACTAATGGAAAAGGATTAATATCTTCTGATGGTTACACTTATACATATCCTCCTTTATGGGGAAATGATTCCTATAATAATGGAGCTGGCATGGCACGAGTAATCACTGCGGCACAATTTATAAAAGCCAATATGCCTTTTGGAACTACTTACAACACACCCATATTATCAGATGAAGAAGCTTATGATGTGGCTGGATATATAAATCAACAAAACCGTCCAGAAAAATCTAATCTAGAAAAAGATTTTCCCGACTTAAAGAAAAAACCCGTTTCTACACCTTATCCTCCTTATGTAGATAATTTTTCAGTCGAACAACACAAACTAGGCCCTTTTCAACCAATTATCGAATTTTATAAACAAAAATATAATATCACTAAAACCAATTAATATGAAAACAATCAAAATCAACTCAAGAAGACAATTTTTAGGAGCCATGGCACTTGGTGCCACAGCAAGTACATTATCTGTACTAACAAGCCCTATTTATGCCAACGTGCCAATTTCAGACACAAAAAAATTGCATGAAGCCGATAAATGGTTTGATAAAGTAAAAGGATCGCACCGTATTGTTTATGATGGATCTACACCAAACCATGGGTTTCCAGTCATTTGGAACTGGGCATTTTATTTAACTAACAATGGCACAGGAACTTCAGACAAGGATATGACAGCCGTAACCGTTTTAAGACATGAAGCTCTTCCAATAGCTTTTGAAGATCGTCTTTGGGAAAAATATCCTTTAGGAGAAGTCTTTGGAATGAATGATAGTTCTGGTAATCCTTACAAACGTAATCCTTTTTACGAACCTCAAGATGGAGATTTTCCGTTACCAGGAATTGATGGCATAAAACGAATGCAAGAACGAGAAGCCATGTTTTGTGCTTGTGATTTAGCAACAAAAGTATATAGTAATGCAGTTGCAACAAAAATGAATTTAGATCCTAAGGAAGTCTATGAAGACTGGGTAGCAGGCATACTTCCTGGTATACAACTTGTACCTTCTGGTGTTTGGGCATTAGGTAGAGCACAAGAACACGGTTGTGGTTATATTTTTGCCGGATAATAATCTATAAACTAAAAATTATGAAAAATTATTTAAATATATTCATAGCAATTCTATTTACCTCAATAGTTTTTTCACAAGAAAAACCTGTAAAAATAGTGTTTGATGTTACCAGCAATAATACAGCTGTTCATAAATCGGCAATGAGACATGTAAAGGCCATGTCTGAGGCTTATCCTGAGTCTAAATTTGAAGTCGTTATGTATAGCGGTGCTATGGATATGGTTCTGAAAGGTAAATCATCTGTAGAAGAAGACATGGAAGCTTTAGCAAAAAAAGATAATGTGAAATTTGTTATTTGTGAAGGAACAATGAAACGTCACAACGTTGACGCTTCACAAATTATTCCTGGTGTAAAAAGCGTGCCTGATGGTATTATAGAAATTATTGAAAGACAGCAGGAAGGCTGGGGCTATATAAAAGAAGGCCAATAAATTTTAAAAAAAACAGAACCTGTTTCTTGCCAGCAAGAAACAGGTTCTGTTCATTATATAATTAGAATAGTTAACTTACATTTGAATTCTCCATAACTAAAAATGGAATATCAATATTAAAGGCCAAATCTTCTTCTGGATGTCTATTAAAAAGCCTTTCTAAAAAAGTGTGTTTTTCTCTCATCATTGCAATTAATTTGATGTTATTTGCATGTACATACTCTTCAAGAGTTCTATATAAATCCTTACTGTAAGAATCAATATTTTCATAAGTTACATCGCTAAAATATGTTTTTAAGAATAGTTTATTTCTCTTTTTTCTATCGCTACCCTCTTCAATATCACCAAAATGAAGCACATTTAATTTTGAATTATGAAGAGTTAACAACTTTTTAAGTGGTTTTAATTCTTCAACATTATGTAAAGTCACATTATTAGTTGTAAAAGCAACAGTATCTAAATCTTTAAACAAACATCCATCTGGAATTGCAAGTACAGGGGCTACACACCTCTGCATAACATGAACAGTATTACTACCAAAAATAACTTTTTCTAATCCAGTTGCTCCTTTAGTTCCCATAACTATTAAATCAATTTGTTTATTGATGGTCAACTGATTTATTGAATCAATAAAATTGTCATAATCCACTACTGAATGAAATGTATGCTTATCATTCTTGTATTTCGTTTCAATTTTAGTAATCAAATTTGCAAGTGATTTTTTAGAAACATCAATAATAGTTTGATAAATAGTAGCCGATGCCGACATTACCATCATGTCGTCAGTAATAAAAGAAGATGCCTTTTGAACATTAAGCAAATAAAAATCGCAATTGACATCTTTAAACAAGGCCATTGCATAATTAATAGCATTTTCAGAGTTCTTAGAGAAATCTGTTGGTAATAAAATCGATTTCATCTAGTTATAGTTTTAAAATTATCTTTAAATATAACTCTAGATAAGAACAAAAACTATGACTAAAGTCAGTTGAAACCTAAGAAATTTTTTGAATACTAAAAATTAGTATAATAATTTAAAGGATTGTATTTTCGGCACAATAAATGCTAATCTATACGTTATAAAATTTAAATTAATATTTTTATGAAGCACCTACTTATTACAGCCTTATTTATAATTTCTTTTACAATAAATGCCCAAAATAATGCCATTGCAACAGGCGAAAAATTGGTATATACTGCTTCATACAATATGTCTGGTATTCTTAATGATATAGCACAGGTAACTATGGAAACAAGCGAAGCAAAAACATCAAAAGCAACACTTTTAAGGCTTAAATGTACAGCAACAACTTATAGCAAATGGGATAATTTTTTTAAGATTGTTGATTTATATGAAAGTTATGTTAATCCAAAAAACCTAACCCCTTATTTATATAAGCGTGATATTAACGAAGGTGATTATTACAAATTCATGAAATATACCTTTGACCATAAAACTAATACCATAAAATCACAACAACGTAAGAAAAACAATAAAGAAGAAAACAAGAATTTCTCAATAAATGCGGGCACAAAAGACATAGTTTCTACTCTCTATAACATAAGACTTTTTGACTATAAAACCATGAATGTTGGAGCCAAAAAAAGTTTTACCATTGTTTTTGATAGAGAAGAAATAAAAGCTCAAATTACTTATCTTGGTAAAGAAACGATTTCTACTAGTATTGGAAAAAAAGAATGTTATAAATTATCGATAAGTTCGAGCGATAGTGTTTTGCAAGGAAAAAACAATAACCTTTTATGGCTTACTGCAGATGAAAACAAAATAATTGTTTATGGGAAATTCAAAATTCCTGTTGGCAATGGTGAATTAAAAATAAAATCAGCACAAGGACTTAAAAACTAAATATAAAATATGAAACGTTTATTTACTATTCTTGCCTTGACAGCCGCTATAATTTCCGTTATACTATCTGTCCTTCCTGTTTCAAATTTGGCCATTTTACCTGCAATAGCATCTTTAATATTTGGGTTAATTGCTTTCTATTTATCAAAAAAAACTGGAGAAGTAAAAAAAATAATTCAATTCACATTTTTGCTTACAATCATTTCTTTAGCCATTACTACTTATAAAGCGGTATTTACAAAAACAGAAGTAACCAACAATACAGAATTAAAAGAGAAAGAAACCGAATCAAAAGAAAATGCCATAGAAGATTTAGAAGAACTTGATTTAGATGATATTAGTTTAGACTAGCTAACGTTTTTAGTTTTTTTAGCTATATTTGATTTTTAAAAAAAAGCTTCAATTAATGAAAATTTTCTTTATAGCTTCGGCTTTTGCCTTAGTTGGGTCTTGTTCAACTACTAAATATACAACTAAAGTTCAAAACTTAAAAGACAGTATTAAATTAATTGACAGCTCGTTAGTTGTTAAGTATTCAAATTCTATTACTTCAAAAGAACTAAAAGAACACCTTTATACAATATCAGACGACAGTTTTGAAGGAAGAGCCACCGGAGAATTAGGTCAAAAAATGACTGCTGAATACCTTAAAAATTATTATACAAATCAAAATATAGAATCTCCTATAGGCAAAGAAAATTATTACCAAACAATACCCAAATCGTTTTTCCAGAAAGAAACAAAATCATCAGAAAATGTTTTAGCATATATAAAAGGCTCTGAGTTTCCTGAAGAAGTACTGATAATTTCGGCTCATTATGATCATTTAGGTATAACCAAAGATGGACAAATAAATAATGGCGCCGATGATAATGCCTCTGGAACTTCTGCGCTTCTAGAGATTGCTCAAGCTTTTAAAATAGCACAAAATGAAGGGTTTACCCCCAAAAGAAGTATTTTATTTCTGCATGTAACTGCAGAAGAAATTGGAAAATTAGGATCAGAATTCTACGCTAAAAACCCAGTTTTCCCTTTAGAAAACACTATTGCTGACTTAAATATTGATATGATTGGTCGTTTTGACGATAGTCACATTAATAATAAAAACTACATATATTTACTCGGAGCAGACAGATTAAGTAGTGAACTGCATTATCTGTCCGAAAAAGTTAATAAAACCTTTTCCAATTTAACTTTAGATTATAAGTATAATTCTGAAAATGATAGCAATAGATACTATGAACGTTCAGATCATTATAATTTTGCAATACATGATATTCCAGTAATTTTTTATTTTACTGGCGAACATGAAGACTACCATAAACCTACAGACACCAGAGATAAAATAGATTTTGAATTATTAGCAAAGCGTACAAAACTAATTTTTGCTACAGCTTGGGAATTAGCAAATCTTGATCATCGAATAAAGGTTGATCATGGAGTCATTTATTAAACCCCAACTTTAAATTTAAATAATGAAGAAAATACTAATATTATTAAGTTTTTTAAGTTTACAATTTTGTACTGCTCAAGACAATGCATTAATCTCAACTGAAAAAGATATTACAAAATATGTCAATTCAATAACTTCTGAAGAACTTAAAGAAGCGCTTTATGTTTATGCTTCTGATGAATTTGAAGGAAGAAGAACAGGTGAACCTGGTCAAAAAAAAGCAATTGAATTCATTAAAGAGCACTATGTAAATGACCATATTCTTTCTCCATTAGGAAACGATGATTATTTTCAGGAAATTCCAGAATCATTTTTTAAAGCTGGCATTAAGGCTTCAGAAAATGTTGTAGCATATATAAAAGGTACTGAAAAACCAGATGAAGTTCTTATTATTTCAGCCCATTTAGATCATATAGGAATTTCAAATGATGGACAAATAAACAATGGAGCTGATGATGATGGTTCTGGTACAGTAGCGATTTTAGAAATTGCTGAAGCTTTTAAAGAGGCTGCCAATGATGGGCATGGACCAAAACGTTCTATATTATTTCTTCATGTAACAGGTGAAGAATTAGGATTGTATGGCTCTCGCTATTACACAGACGTTGACCCTATTTTTCCACTTAAAAACACAATTGCCGACTTAAACATTGATATGATTGGCAGAATTGACCCTAAACATACAGAAAACCCAAATTATGTATATTTAATTGGTTCAGACAAACTAAGTACAGAGTTACATAATATTTCTGAAGCAGTTAACAAGAAATATTATGATATGGAATTAGATTATACTTATAATGATGATAATGATCCTAACAGGTTTTATTACAGATCGGATCATTATAATTTTGCAAAAAATAATATTCCTGTCATTTTCTATTTCAATGGCACTCATGCTGATTACCATAAACCATCAGATACACCAGATAAAATAAATTATGACATGTTAGAAAAAAGAGCACGATTAATTTTTACAACAGCTTGGGAGCTTGCCAATAGAGATAAACGAATAGTAGTTAATAAAGCAACTGACTAATTTCACCACAAAAAAAGCCTGCATAAATGCAAGCTTTGAAATCTTAAAAAAAATTAATAGCGCTTATTTTATAACTTTCACGTTAACTGCGTTTAATCCTTTTTTACCTTCTTTCAATTCAAATTCTACTTTGTTACCTTCTGTAATTTTGTCAATTAAACCAGACACGTGCACGAAATACTCATTTGAAGAACCACTTTCAATTATAAATCCAAATCCCTTAGATTCATTGAAGAACTTTACTGTACCGTTTTTCACTAGACTTTAAATATTATTAATAATAACAAATATAAAACTATTAACTTTTAATTAACAAATTTATTTTCAATCATTAAGAGTTATTATTATAAGCCGAATAACATTTAAAATTGTATCTTTATATATAACCTTAAATATAAATAATGATGGAATCAAACTATATAAAAATATTTACAGGTAGTTTTATTATTGTACAGCATATAACGGATAATCTTAAAGAAATAGGTATAAATTCTATTGTGAAAGATGATACCGAATCTGCAAGACTGGGTGGTTATGGCGGAGGTATTGTTCCTGGATTTCAAGAAATCTTTGTAAACAAAGACGAATTAGATAAAGCAATACCGATAGTTGAAGAAATTGTAGCCAACATTAAAGACTAATCAATTTTCTTTAACTAAAAATATTTAAGCTTAAACCGTATACATTTGTGCGCGCAATTCTTTTATTTTAGGATCTTGCATATACTCATCAAAAGTTGTGTATCTGTCAATAATTCCATTTGGAGTTAACTCAACAACTCTGTTTGCAACTGTTTGAGCAAACTCATGGTCATGGGTTGTAAACAAAATAGTGCCTTTAAAGTTTGTTAATGAGTTATTAAAAGCCGTAATACTTTCTAAGTCTAAATGGTTTGTCGGTTCATCAAGCATTAAAACATTGGCTCTTAACATCATCATTCTACTTAACATGCAACGCACTTTTTCTCCACCAGAAAGCACATTCGATTTTTTTAGTGCCTCTTCTCCACTAAAAATCATTTTACCTAAAAACCCACGAATATAAACTTCTTCTCGCTCTTCATCGGTTGTAGCCCATTGACGTAACCAATCAACCAATGTTAAACTATTATTGAAAAATTCGGCATTATCAAGAGGCAAATACGATTGTGTTGTAGTGATTCCCCATGAAAATTCTCCTGCATCAGCCTTTTCTTTATTATTTAATATTTGATAAAATGCTGTTGTAGCCCTTGAATCTTTTGAATAAACAACAACTTTATCTCCTTTAGCCAGGTTTAAATCAATGTTTTTAAATAATAATTCGCCATCAATTGACGCTTGCAAACCATGCACATTTAAAATTTGATCACCGGCTTCTCTATCTCTTTCAAATATAATCGCAGGATAACGACGACTTGTTGGTCTGATATCAGAGATGTTCAATTTATCAATCATCTTTTTTCGACTGGTTGCTTGTTTACTTTTAGCAACGTTTGCAGAAAATCGCCTAATAAATTCTTCTAATTCCTTTTTCTTTTCCTCAGCTTTTTTGTTTTGTTGTGAACGTTGACGGGCAGCTAACTGTGAAGATTCATACCAAAAGGTATAGTTACCAGAATAGTGATTAATTTTTCCAAAATCTATATCAGAAATATGCGTACAAACAGCATCTAAAAAGTGACGGTCATGCGAAACAACAATGACACAATTTTCGTAGTTTGCCAAAAAATTCTCTAACCAAGAAATGGTTTCGTAATCTAAGTCGTTGGTAGGCTCATCCATGATTAAAACATCTGGATTTCCAAATAAAGCTTGAGCTAATAATACTCTTACTTTTTGTTTCCCATCAAGATCTTTCATCAATGTATAATGAAATTCTTCTTTTATTTCTAAATTAGAAAGCATTGCTGCAGCATCACTATCTGCATTCCAACCATTCATTTCTTCAAACTGAACCTGAAGCTCCCCTATTTTATCAGCGTTTTCATCAGAATAGTCTGCATACAAAGCATCCATTTCTGTCTTTATTTTGAACAATGGCTTATTTCCCATTAAAACAGTTTCCAAAACGGTATGCTCATCATATAGGTTATGATTTTGCTCTAATACAGACATACGTTTACCTGCCTCTAAAGAAACCTGTCCCGAAGTTGGATCTTGCTTGCCAGAAATAATTTTTAAAAAGGTAGATTTTCCTGAACCATTTGCTCCAATAATACCATAACAATTTCCTTGATTAAAAGTAGTATTTACTTCATCAAATAAAATGCGTTTGCCAAATTGAACAGAAAGATTTGAAACTGATAACATAAATGTTGTTTTTTAAATTTTACTCAGATATTTATTTTCGCTGATTGTATCTTGACGAACTTACAACCATAAGATATACTACTAAACACACCTTTTTGTAAGTTTGCGCAAAAGTAGAAAAATCAAACCGTTAGACGAAACATCCGTCATTTATTTTTAAAAGTCTTTTATCTATAAAAAAAATAACTTTTATATGGCATAATATATTGAATATTAAAACTCTATAACTTAATATTAAATATTTAACAACGTATTAACAACACATCTTAATTGCAACCCATAAATTTGTACAATTATGGCTAAATTAACACATGCCTCTGAGGGAAAAGATTTATGAGAGTTTTTATATATAGTTTAATTATTGCTTTTTCAGTATTTACTTGCAAAAATGATAAGGAAAATTATGCGGTTTTAGGAGGAGAAATAATCAATCCTAATAACGATTTTGTTGTTATTTTAAAATCTGAATGTGTTTTAGATACAGTTAAACTTGACAGCCATAACAGGTTTATATATAAAATTAATGACCTACAACCAGGGTTTTACACTTTTAGGCATGGTAGCGAAATTCAAATGGTTTTTTTAGAACCTAATGATAGTATTATGTTTAGACTTAATACTTTTGATTTTGATGAATCCTTGGTGTATTCAGGCGACGGTTCTAAAAAAAATAATTACTTCATTAATGAGTTTTTGCAAAATGAGGTTATTGAAAAAGAAATCTTTCAATTATGCCAGCTAAATCCTGTTGATTTTGAAAACAAGATAAATTTAATCAAAGCCAATAAAATTAAAGAGCTTAAAGGTTTTATTAATAATAACAAAACTTCAGATTTGTTTGAAGAAATTGCCGAAGCCAATATTAATTATAGCTATTACACCAGTAAAGAAATTTATCCCATTATAAATTATAGATCTAACAAGCGAAACATCATTAATGATTTACCCAAAGATTTTTACGATTACAGAAAAAACGTTGACTATAATAATGAAGGTTACCAAGACTACTTAAGTTATAATTCGTTTTTAAGAACCAACTTTAATAATCTTGCCCTTGAAAAACATTTACACCACTCGCAAGAAAATCATTTTAATAGTAAATCTATATGCTATAATCTAGACAGGCTTAATCTAATTGATAGCTTAGTTACAAATCATTCTATAAAAAATGATTTGCTTTATTATTTTACAATGTCTTTTTTAAACAAGAATAATGATATTGAAAACAATGAAAAGCTAACAAAATTCTTTTTAAGTAAAAGTACTAACAAGAAAAATAACGAAATCATTTCAAATCTTGCAGAGTCAATAAATAACTTAAAACCAGGTGAAGTTTTCCCTAACATTGACCTTGTTAATAATGAAAACTCTGAATTAAATTTCAATGATTTAATAAAAAAACCAACAGCTATATATTTTTGGTCCCATAATTTTTATGACCACTTTAAAGATAGTCATTACAAGGTGAATGAATTAAAAGAAAAATATCCTGAAATTAATTTTATTGCCGTAAACATTGACAGTGATGATGTTAAAAAATGGATAAACTCTCTTAACAAAAACAGCTTTCCGCTAACAAACGAATATCGTTTTAAAAACCCAGAAGAATCAATGCATACTTTAGCTATTTACCCTATGACTAAAGTTATAATTATTGATAAAAACAATATTATTGTTAATAGTAATTCTAACATGTTTTCAAGTAATTTCGAAGAACAACTTTTAGGATTGATAAGCAAATAATAAATAAAATAAGCAAAAAGCCTCAAACTAAAGTTTGAGGCTTTTTGCTTATTTTATACAGTAGTATCTTAATTTCCTTTTTTGTAGTCGGCTAAAAACTGAGCTAAACCACTATCTGTTAAAGGATGTTTTAATAACCCTTCAATGGCACTTAAAGGTCCTGTCATAACATCGGCACCTAATTTTGCACAGTCAATAATATGCATTGTATGACGAACTGACGCGGCTAAAATTTGAGTTTCAAATTCATAATTATCATAAATATGCCTTATTTCTGAAATCAGGTTTAAACCATCTGTTGAAATATCATCTAATCTACCTATAAAAGGAGATACATAAGTTGCCCCGGCTTTTGCTGCTAATAACGCTTGTCCTGGAGAAAACACCAAAGTAACATTAGTTTTTATACCCTTTTCAGAGAAATATTTACAAGCTTTAATACCATCTTTTATCATTGGCAATTTAACTACAATTTGATCGTGTAATTCGGCCAATGCTTCTCCTTCTCTTATCATGCCTTCAAAATCTGTAGCTATCACTTCTGCGCTAACATCACCATCAACAATATTACAAATAGCAACATAGTGTTTCATAATATTATCATGCCCAGTAATACCTTCTTTCGCCATTAATGACGGATTGGTTGTAACACCATCTAGAACTCCAAGTTCTTGGGCTTCTTTAATTTGACCAAGATTGGCCGTATCAATAAAAAATTTCATTAAAATAATTGTTTAGGTTGTGCTAAAATATAATGGCAAATTTACGATAATTAGACAGTCACTTAGTCCATTAATAGAAAAAATAAATTAAAAGAATAATTTGAAGAATCTTAATTTACTATTATAGTATAAGCTCTACTAGTGGATTCATCACATAATCCATCACAATCGTTAAAATTGCTCTCACAATCGTCACTATAATTATATTTCTGCTCTGCACTGAGTCTAACTGTAAATTTATAAGTACCAGAAGATAGTGGTCTTCCTTGTAAAACAATATCCCTGTAATTTATAATATATTCAATTCCTTCAGGTAATTCACCATCAATATGGAAATAATAGTCATAACTATTATCCAATGGTTCATTCTTGATACCAGCAGTAATTTTCTCGCTATATAGTTGATTAACGTAAGCTTGGGCTAGTTTTCTATCGGATAATTCTGGGCGCTTGTTTATTATACACTCTAAAATATCTTGACAACTACAAAATAAAAAAACAGTTACCAACAGAGTTCGTGAAAGTAATTTTATCATAAGTTGTTAATTTAAAAAAAGTTAGCAACCTAAGATATGTTAAAATTTCTTATAATTTATAATGCTTTACCAATAATTTTTCGTACATCTTGTCAGGCAATACACGTTTTAAAAAAACAGAGAATTTCTGCATAAAAGCACCAACTTTATAATGAATTTTCGGATTTTTAGTGTTAATAATTTTAAAAACAGCTTCCGCCATCATATTTGGATTGCTTCCACTATCTACATGAGTATTCATTAATTCTAAAGTGTTTCCATAAGGCTTGATATAAGGGGAATCCTTTAAAAGTGGACTATGATATCTTCCAGCAGCTATATTTGTTGCAAAATCTCCCGGAGCCACATTAGTCATTTGAATATTGAAATCCTTTAACTCCATTCTAAAGGCTTCTGTTAGTAATTCAAGAGCGCCTTTACTGGCACTATAAATACCTCGGTAAGGCAACCCCATGTAACCAGCAATAGATGTTATGTTTATAATTAAACCTTCGTTTTGATTGCGCATTTGTGGTAAAACAGATTTAATAACATTGATTGGCCCGAAAAAATTTGTTTCAAAATTGGCTTTAATCTCTACTTCTGGAATTTCTTCAATAGGTCCTGTTATTCCAACACCTGCATTATTGATAAGCACATCCAATCTTCCTTCCTTTTCAATAACCGTTTCAACAGTGTTCCAAATAGATTTTAAATCCTTAACATCCATGGTAAGAATGGAAAACTTACTGGATTCATAACGCTCAGGATTTCTACTTGTACCATAAACAGTATAACCTTTATCACATAAATACTCACCAATAGATTTTCCTATTCCAGAAGAACCACCAGTAATTAAAACAACTTTAGACATATTTTTGTTTGTAAATAAGAATGTAAAGTTACTATTGTAAATACTTTTTAGGAAAGAAAAAGGCATAAAAAAAGGCAAGCTACCTACATCACACCGCTACGACCATTTACCTTTGCTTCGTTCCCGACCTGGAGGATTCAACAGGAGCTGGTTGTGTAGGACTTGCCGGGTGCAAAGATACAACCTTTTAAAATTTTCACAATGATTTTTTAAACTGATTTTAAATAAATATCTTGCTTAAAATTTACAATCAAAATGAATATTTACAAATACCTCACTATCATGTTTTTAAGTACATTAATAATAGCTTGTGGCTCAAATAGTGGACAAAAAAATAACGATTTCATTTTAAAAACAAATTCAAAAAACAATACATTTTCAATAAATGATGTATTAACATTATCTATTGAAAATCCTAAAAGCCATACCATAGACTCAATAACTTATTCATTGGAAGGGAAAAAAATTCAAAATTCAATTCCTTTGGCTGCTTTTAAATTAGGAAAGCTAACCATGGAAGCCAAAATTTTTTATAATAATGAACATCAAACGGTAACACAAAACATTATTATACTGAATAATGAAGTTCCTAAAATCTACACCTATAAAATATTAAATGAATACCCTCATGATATTACTTCATATACGCAAGGATTAGAGTTTTTTAATGACACATTATATGAAAGTACCGGACAATATAAAGAGTCTAAACTTAGAAAAGTAAATTACAAAACAGGAGAAGTTTACAAAAACATTAATCTTGCTGACGAATATTTTGGTGAAGGGCTAACCATTTTAAATGATAAAATTTACCAGCTAACATGGCGTAAGGGAATTGGTTTTGTTTATGATGTAAACACCTTTGAGAAACTTAATAGTTTTAAATATGGAAACAGTAAAGAAGGTTGGGGTTTATGCAATGACAACCATGTAATTTATAAAAGTGATGGAACCGAAAACATTTGGACTTTAAATCCTAAAACACTTACTGAACAAGATTATATTCAAGTATATACCAATAAAGGTAAGATTACAGATATTAATGAAATGGAATGGATAGATGATGAAATTTATGCAAATAGATATCAAAAAGATGGTGTGGCAATCATTAATCCAAAAAACGGTGCTGTAATTGCCGTTATTGATTTTTCTCCTTTAAAAAAATTGGTAACTCAACATGCAGCTTTAGATGTACTAAATGGTATTGCCTATAACCCAAAAACAAAAACCATTTTTGTAACCGGCAAACGTTGGGATAAATTGTTTGAAGTAGAAATTATTGAAAACTAGTATTTTATTCTGCTTTTAATTGACTTTTAAAAAACATTCTTGAAAAAGGAATGATTAAAAGCCCTACAAAAACAAAAATATAAAAAGCGTTTTTCAACCCAAAAGCATGTGCTAAATACCCAATTACTGGTGGGCCAATAAACATTCCAATAATACCATAAGTGGTAATTATTGAAATAGCCATTCCTGGTGAATATTTTTTTGATGCGCCGGCCAAAGCAAATGTCATTGGAAAAATTGCTGCTGTACCAAATCCAACTAAACAAAAACCTATTAGTGCAGACCAAAAATAAGGAAACAAAATAGCAACCAAAATTCCAACTGTTATGATTGAAGAACTAAAAACATAGGTGTTTTTACTTCCTATTTTTTGAATTAATTTATCTGAATAAAACCTAGATATTGCCATGCATATCATAAAAGACAGATATCCATAGGTAAAAACTTTTTCCTTTATTACTTCTTTAAAATACACACCACTCCAATCGAACATGCCACCCTCGCAAATGGCCGCTAAAAAAATTATCAACCCTAAATACAAAATAAAAGTATCTGGTTTTCCAATGATTATCTTATTACCCGTTGTTGACTTATCATTCTTTAATGTAAATTGATAAACTATTAAAGCCATTGTCAAAATAATAATTGAAATGGTAAGTAAATGAGCTTGCATGCTTACTCCTATTTTTACCATAAGAGTTGAAAAGGCAACCCCAAACAAACCACCAGTACTCCAAAGTCCATGAAAAGAGCCTACAATACGTTTTTCGAATCTTTTTTGCAAGGTTAATGATTGTGTGTTAATGGCAATGTTTAAAATTCTCATGCAAAATGAAAAAGCACAAACAGCCACTACCAATAAAAAAGGAGTTGTTGCAAAACCTATAAGCGTTAATGCAAATGAAAAACCAATAAAAGAAACAATTAAAGGTATTCTACTGTCAAACCTGGATACTAACCATCCAGAAATAGGCAATCCTATTAAAGAGCTTATTGGCATTGCTAAAAGCACCGTTCCAAGCTCAGCATCATTGAAATTAAAAAGAGTTTTAATTGTTGGTATACGCGATGCCCATGTTGCAAAACTTAAACCTGTTAGAAAGAAATAAACTCCTAAAGCAATCCTTTGTTTAACTTTTAATTCCATAAAGACAAAACATAATAAAGACTGCAAAATTACAAAAAAACTAGCGCATGATTTTAGTTCCTACACTTTTTCCATCTATTATATCAATTATAGTATTATCTTTTTTTCCGTTTGCTATAAAGGTTGGAATATTCATGGCCGCAGCTTGTTTAGCATAATCTAGCTTTGACCCCATGCCTCCTCTTCCTTCTGCCTCTTCTTTATTACTTTCTTTAATATATTTATCTACATTTTCGTTTGAATTTACTTCTTCAATAAGTGTACTGTTTTCTGAATCTGGGTGTCCATCATATAAACCATCTATATCTGTTAGAATGATAAGTTTATCGGCATTTATAAGTTGGGCTACCAAACTAGCAAGTTCGTCATTATCAGAAAACATTGACATGGTTACTGAAACAGCGTCATCTTCATTTAAAATAGGAATAACGCCTTCAGACAATAATCCTTTATAACAATTGATCATATTTTCTCTGTGCACGCCAGGACTAAAATCTCTTTTTGTTGGAAGCACTTGGGCACATTTCATACCATAATCCATAAAAATATTATAATACAACCGCATCATTCTGGGTTGTCCAATGGCAGAGTAAACTTGTCTTCGTTGGGTTTTATCTTTTATTTTTGAGCGTCCTAATACTTCCTTTCCGGCAATTACAGAACCAGATGACACAAGAATTGTTATAATATCCCGTTCATAAAGCTCTGCTATCTGTCGTACCAATCGTCTTAAAACTGGTCTAACTATTCTTTTATCCTTGTTGGTCATTACATTAGTACCAACTTTTACAACTATTTTTTGTTTATATTTTTCCATCTTATTTTCCAAGTTCAACAGCTCTATTAAATGCTGCAAACGCAGCTTCTTTAATTAGCTCATTTACATTATTGTCTTCCATGGAGTCTAGAGCTGCACGGGTTGTACCTTCTTTTGAGGCTACCATCTCCATCCATGAATTAGGTGACAAATCTGATTGATTAAAAAGTTCGACTGCACCGGTAAATGTTTCGCTTACTAATACTTTGGAAATATTTTTTGAAAATCCCATTTGAAGCGCTGCTTCCATCATACTTTGCATAAAATAGAAAACATAGGCTGGCCCACTGCCAGAAATACCTGTTGAAGCATCAATAAAATTTTCATTACTTACCAATATTGATTTTCCGGTAGTATCTAATAGGTTCTCAACCATTAAAAGCTCTACTCTTGATACATTTGTCGAAGCAATATAAGATGTTAAACCTCTTCCAACTTGGGCTGGCAAATTTGGCATTGCTCTTACAATTTTTGATAGTCCTGTAAAACCTTTAATGAAATCAATGGTGATTCCCGCCATGATCGATATAATAATTTGCTCATTGTTTACTAAGGGTTTTATGTCTTTAAACACTGTTTCAGCATGATATGGTTTTACAGCTATAAAAATGATGTCTGCCAAAGGCACACAATCGTTTAAATCTTGATAGACATCAAAGTGCAATATTTTATTTAGTTCTTTAGTTTTTTCTTCAGAATTATCTAAAATCATAATATTTCTTTTTTTAAGAAGTTTAGATTTAGACATGCCTTGCGCATAGGTAAGCCCCATGTTACCGGCACCAATAACTAGTACTTTCATAAAGTATTTAATTTTTTTAAATATAAATTAATGTAAAAATGAATTGTAATTTAGATAAATGCCCTATCTGGAAAGAGAGCAATCGTTACAATCTTTTATGCTACCGTAGTAAGTTTCGCGGTATTTGTGAAGTGTTTTAATAGGCAATCCCAATAGATGTTTTTTAATATAAGTAACTTGTACTATTAATTCACCCATTTTTTTACTGTAACGTTTTTCTGTTTTTGTTTTCCTTTTTATTTGTATAACTTTCATAAAATTGTGTTTGCCGATAAGGTAAAAAACTTAAGCTCTACTGAAAGGAATTTTTGTTAAAATAAAGTTAATTTTTTAAACAACTTTAAGAATATTTTAATTAAATATTGATTTTACTGACAATAGTTCAAAAAAAAAGGCAAACTATAATAGCTTGCCTTTTTAAATCGGGTAATCAATTTTATTTATAAAGCTCTTTATAATATTGTTCAGCCATTCTATGACTTGTAAATTCAGGTATCACATCGTCTATACTCTGAAAAACAATTTTATTCCATTCATCTGGGTTATCATAATACATAGGAATCACTTTATTTTCAAGAATGTCATATAAATTATTTGCATCTAATTTATCTTGTTCCCAAACCGGCATATTATGATCTAATTCTGGTAAAACAAAGGAATTTTCTCCATTCTTTTCAAACTCAGGAATCCAACCGTCATTTATAGAAACATTTACAGAACCATTCATGGCAGCGGTCATACCACTTGTACCAGAAGCTTCTCTTGTAATTCTAGGAGTATTCAACCAAATATCAGATCCTTCTTTAAGTTTTTTAGACAAGTCAATTTCATAACCAATCAAAACCGCCAAATTTGAGGCTGTTTTAGAATAGTTCACCAAATGATTAAAAATATCAATAGCATAATAATCCATTGGATAAGGTTTTCCTGCCCAAATAATTTGCACTGGATATTTAGTATTAGAAATTAATTTTTTAAAGCGTTCAATATCATACAATAACAAATCAGCTCTTTTGTAACCAGCAAAACGTCTTGCCCAAACAAAAGTTAATACATTAGGATCAAATAGTTTTTCTGTTTGATCAAGAACCTCATCAAACAATTGTTTCTTAAGCTCTAGCTTTCTTTGTTTATATGCTTGAGTGTTTCTTTTTTCCCAAGCTTTTTTAATTTGATTGTCTTGCCAAAAATTTTGATTTTGAGCATTGGTAATAGGAATGATTTTACAAATCTTATCAAAATCTTTCCACATATCATTTGATACCACAGCATGCAATTTTGAAACTGCATTTGCCTTTTTTGCCATTCTTAGTGCAGAAACTGTGTAATTAATCATACCGCCATTAACTGTTTCCTTAGCTAATTCATCATCAGAAAGCATTCTGCCAAAAAACCCACAACGGTTTAAATGACGTCCGTCACGTTCTTCATTTCCTGCTTTTTCAGGCGTATGTGTTGTAAATGCTAATTGCTGTTTTTTTATACCTTTATCCTTTAAATAATAAAAAGCAGGCAACCCATGTCCTTCATTTAAATGATAAATATCTGCGCCACCTAAAGCTTCAACAACTTTTGCACCTCCAATACCAAGAACAATACTTTGAGAAACTCTTGTTATTTCATTGGCATCGTACAAATGATTCGTAATAGTCCTAGATAAAAAGTCGTTTCCATCTATATCGGTACTTAACAAATAAATAGGGACAGACCCAAAGATTTCAGGTTTCAAAACATAAGCTCTAACTTTTACGTTTGGATTGTCGTGTAATTTTATGGTTACTTCAATTCCGGTGTCTTCTAAAAAATTATATGTTTTTTCAATAAAATCTGTGCGAAGGGTTTGATCTTCATTTCTGGCTTGATCATAATAGCCATATTTCCAAAGCATTCCAATTCCAATTACATTTTGCTTAAGTTCATGTGCTGAACGCATATGTGAACCTGCCAAAAACCCAAGACCACCAGAATAAATTTTTAGTGCTTGATGGATTCCAAACTCCATACTAAAATAGGCTACTTTTTTTTCATACTTCTTATCTGGTTCATATGGATGATACCATTTACTATATTTACTTATCATATTAACTGCTTTTTTTAAGCCCTAAATTTATTAATAAATACTAGATACTTTTACTGATATATATCATAAAGAAAGCACTAAATCATTTAAAATAGCATTAAACACTGACCGTTAAATGATTAAAAAATATAGAAGGTTGAATTCTGTTTAAAAAAAGAAAATGGCTCAAAAAAAAATTAAATGATTTTAATAAAAAATAAGTGAAAGATTGAATACTATTACTTTTTAATAAGTTTTTCAATCTCTGAAATTCTTTTTTCCTTTTTTGGTTGCCTATATTTTTGGGCAAAAACAGTGTAATAGTGATGAGTTTGCAAAAATTTAATCTGTGCTTTATTCCATTCATTCTCATCTGTAAAAATAGAAGCAGTTTTTAATTCTTTAAATAGTAACTGGCTTATCTCATAAAAATCGTTTCTTCCCAAATAATCTAAATCAGAATCACAAATTATTTTCTCCAAATAGTTTTTTGGGGTTTGAGGAACACGAGTAGCTTTAATCAACCCTTGAACAACTTTAACATCCTCCTTTGGAAAACCATATTCCAGCATTAATTTTTCTGCCATTTCCATGCTCTTCTGTTCGTGCTCAATTTTAGTAGCCGTAAAACCCATATCATGAAGTAATGCTGCAATTCTAAGTAAATAAGCACTATGGGTTTCAATTTTTTCTCTTCTTATATATTGATTTACAACATTCGCTACATCTAAAGTGTGTCTAACATTATGATAAGTTAAATCTTTAGGTAATTTAGAATTTAAAATCTCTAATGCTCTTTTTCTTAGTTTTAAATACCCTTTCATACTCCTCCATCAGTATTTTAATGTTATTAACCAGTAACCAATTATTAAAATTACAAAAATGACACTTAACCCAAAAAACTGCATTGATCTGTGGACACATTTAAATTTTGCATCAATAATTTTACATTCAACATGTATCTGCTCACCAAGCTGTTTATACAACTCTTCTTCTGTTGAGCACACTTCAATTAATTTTTTTGTATATTCTTCAATAGTTCCAAAAGCTCTAACGGCATCTCCAAAAAAGAATACATTTTTGTCATATTTTAATTCAATTTGAGGTTTGAAACATTTAAAACAATAAAAAATTGAAATAATTACACTAAAAAACCATAAAAAAACAAATACGATTGAAACGATACTTGAGTTTAACATATCTTCAAGTTGTTCAAATTTTTCAAAGAAAAGCCCTAATACAAGACTATGAAATGAAAAAATAACACCTGCTTTAAGTTCTGAAGCACGAATTAACTTTTCTAATCTTTCTAGTTGTTCCCAATAATTATTTGGATCATGAATAGGTGTCATTTTGCTTATGTTTTAATTCAAAATAAATTTACAATAAAAAAATTATCCAACATTTTTTTTCATTAGAAGCTCGTTTAAAAATGCCTTATCTTTTATACCAGTCACAAAATACATTTTCATTATTCCTCTATTCTTCACTTCAATTTCCCCTCTATATTTACAATTAAATACATCTTTAACCAATTCGTAAGTATATTCAGAAATATTAATTCTTCCTGGGTGAGATAATGTTTCCATCCTTGAAGCTACATTTACTGTATCTCCCCAAATATCATAGGCAAATTTGTGAGTACCCACAACTCCTGCTACAATAGGACCCGTATTAATGCCTATTCTGATATCAAGGTTAGAAACTGTGTCTTTTGTGTTCAATTTGGTTTCTTCAATAAATTGAACTATTTCAAAAGCTGCTAAAATCATTTTAAAAGGATGATCAATAGTTGGAAAAGGCAAACCACCAGCGCACATATAAGCATCTCCAATAGTCTTAATTTTTTCCATACCGTATTTTTCCATGATTTGATCAAACTTAGAAAAATAATAATCTACGCTACTAACCAACTCTTCAGGGGTTAAATCTTTAGCAAAGTTTGTAAACCCTTTAAAATCTGTAAACAATACGGTAACGGAATCAAATTTTTTGGCTTCAACTTTACCGTTTTGCTTTAATTCCATTGCTGTTTCAATTGGAAGAATGTTATGCAATAAAGTTTCAGAACGGTTTTTTTCAATTTCTATAATACGATTGGTTTCTTTAATAAAATTATATCGCCTTTTTAAACCTAGCGCCAAAAGAAATATTAATAAAATTACCAAAAGTGAAACAAAGATAACGCCTTGTTGTTTTTTTTGCTTTAACTGTTGAATCTCTGACTCTTTTTCTAAAAGCCCGATTTGATCTTCTTTTTTCTCCAAATCAAAATTAAATTGAAGACCACGTATTTTATCATCAGTTTTTAAATTAAATAGGGAATCTTTTTGAGCTATATATAGGTTTTTATAAAAATAAGCATTTTTAAAATCCTTATTTAAAGCATAAGTATTAGACAATCCAAAATAAATATCTCTTAATTCATCATTGGCTTCAATTTCTCTTCCTAATGTTTCGGCTTCTTTAAATGCTTTTATTGACGCTTTAAAATCATCTTGCTTATAAACTTCTCCTAAGCCTTCTAAAGCTTGTACAACCAATAACTGTTGATTATTTGATTTTGCTATTTGATAAGCTTCATTAAGGTATTCAATAGATTTTTGCTTGTTATTTTTCTTCAAAAGCACCTTACTTAATTTAATAAGGTTACCTGCTCTTAAGGTTATAATCTTATTACTCGATAGTGCTTCTTGATAATAGTTTAACGCTTCATCATAAAGTCTCTTTTCATAATAAATCTCTCCTACTCCCATTAGGTATCCAAAAGTTAGTTGAGGATTGTTTAATTGATTACGATATTCATTAAATTTATTATAATACTCTAAAGCTCTATCGAAATTGTTCATTTCCGCATAAAGGCCACCAATATTAAGTAAGGTTTGAGCCGTGTTATAATTGTCTTTTATTTTTTCAGAAATACTTAATGACCTTAAATAGTAGTCCAAAGCTTTGGCATTACTTCCTTGGCTGTAATAAATAGCCCCTAAATTATTAACAAGATTGGCTATGCCAATTGTATCGTGAATAGACTCAAATTCTTTTAAAGACTGTGTCCAAGAATTAAGTACATCTAAATAATTACCTTGATAATACTGAGCAAGCCCAATATTTTTTAAAGAATACGCTAACCCTCTTTTGTAGTTTAATTTGTTAGCTAACTCATTTGCTTTTTTTGCATAAATCAAAGATTCAGAAATGTTTTCCGTATTAATTATCTCCTTACTTAATGCATTTAAAGTTATCACCATTGAGGTGTCTTTAATTCCAGTTTCAACAATTCTTTTTAAACTATCTATCTTAATATTTTGAGCAAACATAAAACTAGATAACAGTAAAAAAAAAGCAACTAAAATTAAAAATACCTTACGGTGGAAATTCATAAAAAACTATTTATTCTTTTAATATATTATATGTTCTAATGTTTATATCGCTTGTAATCCTAACAATATAAATACCTGTTGGTAAATTTGACATATCAACTTCTTTTATTGAAAATGGTTGAGTAAACGTACCTGCATTGATAACTACAAAACCATACATGTTTAAAATCAAAACAGAAGCATTGTTTTCTATAACATTTTGTTTTATATATAATGTAGTTGAAACTGGATTTGGATAAATTGTGTAAGCCCCATCTAATTTAGCATCACATTTTCCGCTTTCGCTTGTTGAAGCAGAAGACACCGAACTCTTATGGGTTCCATCATATGTTGTTAAACTCCACACTAATTGGCTTCCGTCAAACTTAATCTCAAAAGTTCCATCACCTGGCATAAAAACAGTTGGCACTTTTCCACTATAAGCTATGCCTGTCAATTTATTGTCTTCACCTTCATTTACATATACTGGATAATCATTATCATTCTCATATCTATAAATAACAGTATATTTTAAAGTACTAATTTCATTTGGGTTATAACTTACACAATCTGCATATGTTCTTATTTTTTTGGCATTATCATCCGATGGATTAATAAACAGATGTGCTTCATTTGAAACAATGACATAGTTTTCAGGATCTGCTATTTTAACATAATATGCACCAGGAATAGAAGTGTCATAATACTCGTTACCATATTCATCAATAAAGTAATATGGAATACCGTCAGGGAAAACTGAAGATTCATTCTCATTATAAACAAATCCACTAAATTCAAAAGACAAGTCAGGGATACTACCTTGTATTGCAATTGATTCTTCAGGAGAAATAACAACATTCAGTATTGCTGGTGTAATTGTTAATGTACCATGAGTGTCGTCTTTTTCATTAACTACATTATAATTTTTAGGGTTACGGATTTTAATCTCATATTCACCTATTTCCTTAAGCTCAGAAAGTTCATATTCTACATTGTTTTTAACAAAATAAAACGGTACTCCATAAGGAAAAACAGTTTCTATAGATTCTTGTGCTTCACCTTCAAATGCCCAACCATCAAATGATGTATATTGTAACAATTTAACTTCTGTTAAAATTTCACCATAAGGAATGGTAATATTTTCTGCACTTACATTTAAATCTCTAGCATTAATGATTATTCGCCCAGATTCGTAAGTAATGTTAAAGTTTGCAGCCATTTCATTTAAAAATGCCCCGGGAAATATATAATGCCTTTCTTCATCAGAACTTGTAACATCAATACCTGTTAGCATATTTAATGCATATATCTGAGAAATAGCTCTCTCATCATCAGAACCATCATCTGGTGGAGCGTCTTCAGCGTCAACTATTGTAAACACTTCTGCGTAATCTTTATAAGGTCTTTCTGGATCATCACTGCTAACCAATGCCTGAAACTTACTTACTAAAGCTTGAAATTTGTTTTCAACACCTAACTCTACATCTCCAGCAAACAAGTCCTCAGCACTTACCAATGCCTGAAACTTACTTACAAGTGCTTGGAATTTACTTGTAGTCCCATCATCAAAATCCTCACGTGCAGAAATGTAATTTGTTAAGTTTTCATTATCTAAACTTATAACATTCATACCGCTTACTAGTGCCTGAAATTTATTTTGAATGGTACGTTCAGAAGCACTCCAACTACCTCCATCTAAAAAGCTCATATCATAGTTACTTACTAAAGCTTGGAATTTGCTTACAAGAGCCTGAAACTTGTTTGGGATACCATCTTTAAAATCTTCTGCATGTGTTTGATCAATTAATAACCTAAAACTCTCTTCATCAGAAATTCCTGTAGCGTCAAATTGATAATTAAAAGCAAAATCTATTGGGTCTCCATAAGTATAAGTAACATCTGGAGGTGTTATGGTTAGATCTTTCTTAGTAATTGTTAAATATCCAACCTTACCTATTTCTGTGTTTGGATCAATGTAACCAGAAATAAAGTTTACCTGATATTTATCTAATAATTCTTGGGATAAAGGTTCTGCAAATGAAGGTGTAATGACATAATCAAAAACAATGGGATAATCACCAACTGCCAGTTTAGCATCTGCACCAGAATTTAATTTAATTTCTGGAAATCCTAAAGACGTCAGAATTTCAGAATATGAAAGTAATGAATCTATTTCATCTGGTGGCAAACCTTGAACAATATAAGACAAGCTGATATCTTGTCCATATTCAAAAACGGCATTATTAGGAATTATATTAATAGCATACTTACCATCTGGCAAAATTTTAACTGGATCAGAAAAACCTCCATTACCTTCTGTACCTGGTTTTGGCTCTGTATAAATTGTTAAATCTGGGTTTCCTGTAAACGCTGGAATTGTTGCAATAATTTCAGTATCAGATACAACTTGGATATCTGTAATTTCTTTTCCATCAAAATAAACTTTGGCTGGATAAGGTTCAGCGGTTTTCAAAGGAAAAAATTCCCCAATTATAGAAAGTGTAATTGGTTCGACCGCTACATTTCCACTTAAAATAGTTAATGATGTAATTTTGGCTGTTTGAGCAGCAATACTCTTAAAAGCATTTAACGTGTTTATAAATAAACCATTAGACCCATCTCTAGCTGTGAAAGTAATAGAACTATTTTTAAATGTTGATAGGGCCTCACTAGCAGAGAATGTTGTTGAACCGGAACCATCTGGATACCAATAAGGTAAAGCTGATTTTAATAAAGCCATAGCTGCTGCTGCATGAGGTGCTGCTGCCGATGTTCCATAAAAATTAAGCTTATCATCTTTATCACAAGTGTCACAGGTAGCTAATTGCCCAATAGTTGTAGAAGCAGTATTAGCACCATCTGGCGCATACATATCAACTTGAAGATTTACTCCATCTTTCAATAAGCCACCATAACTCGAAAATGATTCAGCTATTGGATTTGATGCATTGCGATAATCTACAGCTCCCACTGTAATAGATTCTGGTGTCATTGCATGTCCACTTACTGTAGGCGCACCATTTCCAAAATATTCAGAAAATTTAAGTCCATCAGGTGTGCTGTCATCAGCTGAAGTTCTAAAAGCTATATATCTAAAAGGAACATTAGTAGGTCCCTTTGCGCTAGTAATTATAATATTTGCATTTCCTGTACCGGTAGCTTTGAATACAATTATTTCGGTAGGGTCACCGTTTACATTAACGCGATTATTACCTATCAATAACTTTCCATAGTCATCAACTACATAGATATCTAAATCATTGTCAGCTCCTAGTTGGTTTTTTTGTGATGCTGCAAACTCTTTCCATTGTAAAACAATTAAATAAGTTCCTGGCACCACGCTTATTTTCTGCAAGTAATCTTGAGAACCATCTGGATTAGTTCCAAAAACATGAGCACGAGTTGGATCTCCTGGAGGAATAAAATTTGTTATTGGTACACTTGAAGACGTATTAAAAGTAGCCTGGTATCCTTTATTGGCAATATTGCCTGCAGAGGTATAATGAAATTTTCCAGGCTCACTTACAAATGATTGCACACTTTCTGAAATACGACCTAACCCAAAAAATGGATCTGTAATAAATGTGATGTCATCCACAATAATATCACAACCTACATCTTTTAAAGCATTAAACCCAACCTCAAACTGTCTAGGTGATGCCGTTGCTGTATGAAAAGCTAATGAGGCGACTGGTGCAACATCATGAATAATTTGCAGCATTGCTCTTCCTTCATCTGACGATTTATAAACATTATCTTTTAAAACTTCAACAGATTCCGGTAATTCTCCATTTGCAATATCAAGAGCTGCATATCCTGGAACGCCAAGTGCCATATCATAACTATCCGATAAAACACCAACTTTAATTCCTGTACCGTCTACCGGTAAAATATTACCATCACTTTTAATTACCCTAAATGATTCTCGTACCAAATCAGATGTTTGTGCAGCATCTCCTTGTGAAATAACTCCACCAGAGTTATTATATGCCGGATAAACAGGTCTGGCAAAATTAATAATTTCGCCATAATTGTTTAAAGCACATAAATCTTGAGAATTAAAATATACATCGATAGCTGCCAGATTGCTATATTCAGAAATATCAAGTAAAAAATCTGAAGTAGGTATATTAAATGGGGACCCTTGTAATAGTGTAAGTACCGCTTGCATTTGGGAAGCCTTAGGAACTATTTCCACAAGAACCTTACCTCCAGCTACTTGAAATATCAAATCTGAAGGAGTTTCTCCAGCTACATTATCACATAATGATGATAATTCCTGACCTATAAGATCGTACGACTTTCCATTATTCCCAATTACCGGAAAAATAAATCCGTCATTGGGAGAACATTTAGCTGAATTAACATTAGCATAAACCGTATGGGTATTACCATTGCTAATAATAGTCCATTCAACATAATCATGCGGACCAAACTCTTTGGTAAAAACTTTATCTACCGACCCAGGCTTAAATTTATTTAAACCTTTAGCTACTTTTTTTCCGTTATTATATTTTATTATACTACCAGATTCATCTATAACAACTTCTTTATTCGAAGGATTATAATAACTGAATGTTGCTTGATAAAGCCCATTCCCTAAATCTTTAACACAATAAAGGACAGGCTCAATATCTTTACTTTTTTGAGCAAACGATTCTATTGAAATAAAAATAAATAAAAGAATAAATAATAAAAATTTTTGGTTAGCACACTTTTTTTTCATGACTATTTTCTTGGTTGGTTGGTTTATAATAAAAAACAATTAATACTGCTCGACAAAAGTTAATTTGACAAAACTGTATGAACTTATACAAAAAAAATTAAAAGAATTATTGAAATATTATTTCATAAGTCTTCAGTATGCTATTAAAAAAGACTCGGGGAGAGATGGCCAAATTTAAACTAATTTTTGATATAAAAAAATAAAATGCGATTAAGTAACGATTAATTTATCAAACGGTATATGTTTGATTTTAAATAATTTAAAATAACACTATCTAGATTTTTGATAACACATTTTTTAATTGATTTTTTTTCTTAATTGCTATTTAACGACGCAATATTTGAAGATTATATTTTATAAGGTTTTATATAATATGGGCAATACAATGACAAAAAAAATGGCAAAATCAATAAACACAAGACTCAACTAGGTTGTGGAAATAGAGCTATAATCAGTCAACATTTTGTTTATGAGATACATATACAATCTTATATCTTATTTTTCTGATTATTAAAATAATTAATACTATTTAGAGAAAAAAGTTCTAAACAATGCTTAACCAATCTCGAGTAATTTCAGATTCTATGGATTTATTACTTTTATGAATGAATTCGTTCTTAATGGCATTGTATGTATAATCTTCTCCCCAATTTTTAAAATTCTCAGCTATTTCTTTAATAGCACTGCAAATAAATTCAATTTCAGAATTTGTCATGGTTGGATGTATAGACATACGGACCCATCCTGGACGTTCCATTAAACATCCTTCTAATATCTTTTGCTCAATGGCCTTGGATGTCAATTGATCTACATGCAACAAATAGTGCCCATAAGTTCCGGCACACGAACAACCTCCTCTGGTTTGAATTCCAAAACGGTCATTCAATAATTTCACTATTAAGTTATAATGAGCTTCTTCAATATAAAATGAAAACACTCCTAATCTGTCAGTATGGTTTGGAGCCAGTATTTTTAAATTATCAATCTGAGATAATCGATCAAATATAATTGCATTGAGTTCATGTTCTCTCTCCAAAATATTTTGAATGCCCATTTCTTCTTTTAGTTTCACAGATAGAGCAATTCTTATGGCCTGCAAAAAACCTGGTGTCCCACCATCTTCACGGGTTTCAATATCATCTATATAATCATGGTCACCCCAAGGATTTGTATAACTCACCGTTCCGCCTCCTGGATTATCTGGCACTAAATTCTTATATAGTTTTTTATTGAAGATTAAAACTCCCGATGTTCCTGGTCCACCCAAAAACTTATGCGGGGAAAAAGTTATGGCATCTAAATATGAATCTTCATCAGCTGGATGCATATCAATATTCACATAAGGTGCTGAACAGGCAAAATCCACAAAGCACATACCATTGTTTTGATGCATTATCTTGGCCACTTCATGATAATTGGTCCTGATTCCTGTTACGTTTGAACAACCTGTAATAGCAGCAATTTTAATAGGAACCTGGCTATATTTTTGCAATAAGGATTTTAAACTGTCTAAACACGGTAAACCTTCATTACTTGAAGGAATAACCACCACTTTTGCAATGGTTTCTAACCAAGATGTCTGATTAGAATGATGTTCCATATGGGACACAAAAATAATAGGTCTTTTGTCATCAGGAACATTGGTATGGTCTTTTAGGTTTTCATTAAGCTTGATACCTAAAATACGCTGGAATTTATTAATAGCACCAGTCATTCCTGTTCCAACAGTGATTAACACATCATCTTTTGATGCATTTACGTGGTTCTTAATAATAGTTCTAGCATTATGGTAAGCATGGGTCATTACACTTCCTGTAATAGATGTTTCTGTATGTGTATTGGCTACAAACGGCCCTATTTCATTTAGTATTTTTTCTTCTATAGGTCTGTATAATCGTCCGCTTGCTGTCCAATCGGCGTAAATGATTTTTTTCTTTCCGTAAGGAGATTCAAACTCTTGATTAATACCTACTATATTCTCTCTAAATTTAGAAAAATAAGATTCTAGTTTTGTTTTGTTCTCAATATGATTAGCCATTGTCTTAATATTTTTTTTCTAATTCTTAAAATTAGAAATTCCTGTTTTTAGCCAATTAAGATAGTCATCAGCATCAGGAGTATATGAAACAGGATCAATAAGATTTTCTTCATTATGATCCATTAACACATAAAATGGTTGTGAATTTGCTTTGTATTTTAAGGTTTGTAGCTCACTCCATTTTTGTCCAATATACTTTAGTTGTTTTCCGGGTTTTAGTTTGGACTCTACAACATCACTTAACTCTAATGGACGTTTATCATCAACATACAATGAAATTAAAACCACATCATTTTTTAAAATATTTAATACGTTAGGATTTGGCCAAACGTTTTGTTCCATTTTTCTACAGTTTACGCAAGCCCATCCTGTGAAATCAATCATTACTGGTTTGCCAACTTGTTTAGCATAAGCCAATCCTTTATCATAATCATTAAAGGCAATAATATCATGAGGCGCCAATAAATGTGCCCCTTCTGGTAAATTATCATGGTTGCTATTTGATTGTGAACTACCTTCACTAACTTTTGAA
Source organism: Gaetbulibacter sp. M235 (assembly GCF_043876835.1). Lineage (NCBI taxonomy): Bacteria > Pseudomonadati > Bacteroidota > Flavobacteriia > Flavobacteriales > Flavobacteriaceae > Gaetbulibacter > Gaetbulibacter sp. M235. The sequence goes on along the minus strand of NZ_JBAWJZ010000006.1, from coordinate 74,094 downwards.
AAGCCTACTCCATAAGGCGATTCACTATAATTCTGTGGTGGTGGAAACGCGCTTATTAAATTTAAGGGTGCTCCCCATAGACCCGGAATCATATAAATAGTGAATGATAACACCAAAAGACCTAAACTTAGTCTACCAACTGAGATATGAGTTAATGGTGAATCATGTGGTAATTTAATTTTTCCAAATAAATAAAGTGCTAAAGTTCCAAAAACAGCTATCCAAATAGCCAAGAAAACTTCACGCTCTAAAATATGTGTTTGCAATACTAAATCAGCTTGCGATAAGAATTTAAACGCCAATGCCAATTCTAAAAACCCTAATACTACTTTTACCGTATTTAGCCAACCGCCAGATTTTGGTAAGGAGTTTAACCATCCTGGAAAGGCTGCAAAAAGGGCAAATGGTAAAGCAATAGCTAGTGAAAAACCTAACATCCCAATAATTGGAGCTAATCCTCCTTTTGAGGCTGCCTGCACAAGTAATGTTCCAACAATGGGACCGGTACAAGAGAAAGACACAATAGCTAATGCCAGTGCCATAAAGAAAATACCTATAAGTCCGCCTCTATCAGCTTTTGAATCCACTTTATTAGCCCATGAATTTGGTAACATAATCTCAAAAGCTCCTAAAAAGGACACTGCAAAAATGACTAATAGTAAAAAGAAAATAATATTAAACCATACATTGGTTGCTAGTGCATTTAAGGCATCTGCTCCAAAAATACCGGTCACTGCCGTTCCTAATAACACATAAATAGCAATAATAGAAATTCCATAAATAATGGCATTTTTTATACCTGCTGCTTTTGTTTTACTTTGCTTGGTAAAAAAGCTTACTGTCATGGGTATCATTGGAAATACACATGGCGTTAACAAGGCTGCAAATCCAGACAGAAAGGCTATAAAAAAGATAGACCAAAGCCCTTTTTGAGATTCTTTTTGAGATGATGAAGATTCTATTGCATCAGCTTTTATACTTTGACTATCAGTACCGGTGGTTATTACTTTTGTGTTCTCTGATAAATTAAAAACCAACTCTACTTCTGTTGGTGGTAAACATTTGGAATCATCGCATACCATAAACTCTACAAAAGCCATGACGGTTGATACGCCTTCTTCAACTTTTATGCGTTGTTTGAAGGTCGCATCTTTTTCGAAATATTTGATTTCCATTTTGAAAACAGGATCGTTAATGGTATGCCCTTCTTCTTCAGATGTGTTTCCTACAATTGTAATGTTACCTTCACTATCATCATAAATAAATGACGTTGCTATTGGACCACCTTCTGGAACTGTTTGAGAATATAAGTGCCAACCCGATTCTATGGTTGCTTTTGTTATTAAGTTGTACTCAGTACTAGATACTTTTTCTACTGATGTTATCCATTTTACTGGTTCTAAGATTTGCGTATATCCAGTTGTAGATAAAACTAAAACTGCCAATGCAATAAGTAACTTCCTCATGATATTAATTTAAATTATTTTACTTTGAAAATCAAGTCAACCTCTGTAGGCGGTAAACATCTGCTATCATCACAGACCATAAATTCAACAGTTCCTTTAACTTGAAATGGTGCTTTTCCTTTAACTTTGATACGCTGCTTAAAAGCTGCTTTTTTTTCAAAATAAGTGATTTCCATACCAAAAATAGGGTCTTGAATAGTATGGCCCCTATCTTCAACAGTATTACCTTTTTTAAAATAATTTACATTGCCTTCAAAAGCAAATTTTGTTGGTATTGGCCCGTCTTGTGGAACATTTTGAGAATATAAATGCCATCCTGATTTAATTGTTGCTGTTGCTATCAGTTCATATTCTGAATCAGATATTTTTGTAACTGAGGTTGTCCATTTAACAGGTTCTAATATCTGCCCTTTTGTAATAAATGATGTTAAGAAGACTAAAATAAAAATGATGTTTTTCATGTGTATAATTTATTGCTTTGGTTTAAAAATTGCCTGACAAGATTATATGAAACTTTTAATACTTGCTCATTAAAACGAGGCTTTATAACCATTTGCCACATAATTTCATCATCTTTTGTTATTGAATTACCAAAAAGCGATTCGCTATTATCTCTCAAACCTATGCAAATATTGATTGTTTTTTCTGATAAAACCTTTTTTAAATAGGATACTAAAGTCTCTCCTCTTAAAGCTAGAGAATACACCTCTAATTTAGATACATTTTTAACAGGTTCTATAATTTCTTTAACTTGACATTTACTGTTGATATCAATAAAAAAAGAAAATTTCAATAAACAAATACGTCTCATGTGGCAAAAATAAGTTTTTAACAGTTTACAAAAGTTTATTTAAGATACTTTTAATAAAAGAGGATAGTTCTTAACTGTCCTTTTAAATAATTTGTTTTATGACTAACTCAACAAAATTAAAAATGCAAATACAATTCTATCGTTTATTATTTAAGACGCATTTATTATAAATACCCCTATAATATTTTGTTAAAATTTTAAAAAGTTAATATATAGGCATTTTCAATATCTCATTTTTTTAAATTAATCTATTTAAAAACAAATAGTTAAAAGTATTTTTGTTGATAAAATATATTATCTAAAAAATCAACACTCTTAAAAAATCTTTTAGCTTCCATTTTTAACGAATCAGAATAGGTATTTTTTTAATTCTAATCTTAAATAATTGATTAAAACAACTAAACTTTAGGCTCTTTTCTTCTAAAAAATATTTTAATCAACAGACATAAAAGCAACTCAAATTGGTTTTTAATAAGTTAAATTTTACTTTTTCAATGAAATTTTGTATTTGGCCATTTCAAGAATGAATACAATTGGTCATACTTATTTTCCTCTAAACTTATTACGTATTACTAGGGTGTTTTTCTGTTTATTAAAGGCATATGTTTTATGTTTGTTAGCATGATGTTAGCTCATCTACCAATTTTAATTGGTGCTATTATTATAAATTTTCACATAATGACACCTGAATTGTAGTTAACGAAAAATAATAATCCTCATTTTCTATTTTAAATTAAAAAATACCTATTTTTAATTTTATAAAATTATAAAAAATGAAAAGAGTAATATTCTCATTAATAGCTTTTACATTCTTTATACTAACTATAGGATGTAGTGCATTTCAAAATTCTGGAAATAGCAATCTTGTTATTAGACAAGCTGAAAATACCCCTGAAAATTTCTTGCCAGCAAAAGGTTTATCTCTTAATGATAACTCATGTATAAATCCAATGATAGACCCAAGAGATGGAACACAACTTATTATGGTATCTTCTAATAATGGAATGGCTAACTATAAAGTTTCACCATATAAATATGGATTAAGAAAGGGAGAGTTATTAAGAGTTGATTGCAAAACAGGAATTGCTGTTGGCATTGTTAAAGAATAATTTAAATAGTTTTAAACAGTTACCTTTTATACTAAAAAACTGCCCGTCTTAAATAAAGGCTACTTAATTTCAAACATTAATTTCATTAAGCATGAGTCCAATATATTAAGACTTTACTGGCTAAATCTCCCATTATTCTACTTTTCAGCAACGCCAATATATCTATCATTATTGGTATTAATAAAAAATACAATAAAACTAATTTGTTCTATCAAATTTGAAATTGTGTCTCAACAAAAAATCTCATTTTGGATTGCCAAATCTTTCTATATAATTTGATAAAAGTTGAAAAAATTGAAGAATTATAGTAATAAATTCATAAATAGTCTTTGGTTTTATAATGTTTCTACTTTATCGAACACAAAACCCTTAATTTTTATATTGACAATATTTATATTTACTAAATGAAGTATCATAAACCTATGTCGCTTAAAGTTATATAACATAAACATGTGGTTTTAAGTTTTTTCATTTATTGAAAAGAATGTTTTTGTAATTTTACTATAAAAGCAATAAATGGTTCGTGTTATCTTTTTGTGTATTTTGTTTGTTATTAACCTTTCAGCAATTGGTCAAATACAAAATGTTTATAACCGAATTTCAACTACTGAAGGTTTAAATACAAATAAAGTTAACTGCATCTATCAAGACAAAAAAGGTTTTTTTTGGATTGGAACTCAGAATGGAATTCAAAGATTTGACGGTCGTAAATTTATAAACTTTAGAAGTAATGGTCTTACAAAATCATTGCCTCCTTACAGCATAGATCAGATATTGGATGCTGGTAATAATAAAATGTGGATAAGGCAGGGTAGTATTGTTGGTTTATTCAACCCAATTACTTTTGAATATTCTAATATACCAATAGAGGACTACCATAAATACTCTAGCTCAGGAAATATCAAACTGGTTCGTGATAGTAGGGATAATACATTTTTATGTTTAGAAAAATATGAGCTCCTCTGGTATGATCAAGAAAATAATAAATTCACTAAAAATAACCTACCAATTAAAGTACCCGATGGGTGGCCGGTTAGTGATTTATATGAAGATACTTTAAGAGATGATTATTGGATATGCAGTGCTAAAGGTTTAGCAGTATATAATCATAAAAATAAATCCATCAATTACCACAATCACAATCAGGAAAAAATAGCATTTTTTGAAAATCAAAATTTGTTATTTGTATATAATTTTTATATTGACAAATCCAATACCTGGTGGATTTTTTACTGGGATTATAATCCTTTGGATGAAAGGGCAAAAATTATTCACTATGATCCTAAAAAGAATCAAGTTATTCCTGATACAATTGACTTAAAGTCACATTTACCTGCTTATTATGAGTTATCTTGGGTTTTTGAAACTAAAAAGGGAAATATATGGTCTGGAGGACTAAACTCACTCCTTAAATATGAGCCCGAATCAAAAGCATTAGTTCAATATAAAAAGTCTACTCCTTCAGATTTTGATATTAATTGCAGAAAAATAAATCAAATGTACCAAGATCGTGAAGGTAACATTTGGATTTGTACAGATAACGGGATTTATATATTTTCTGAAGACAATGCTATCTTCAATTATACTTTTGATAAAAGTGAATTGAACAATAATTTAACGGTGACATCTCTACTTGAAACAAAAAATTCAAAAAATTGGATAGGAACTTGGGGTAATGGAATCTTTTTACTTGACAACTATGTAAAGGAAATTAAAAATAATCTATATGAGTCAATACCCATACAAAAGCATAAGCAATATTCTCAGGTTTGGGATTTATGCCAGCATGAAGAATCGGGACTTATTTGGGCAGGTTGTCAAGGTGGCTTTTTAATGATTTTCAATCCAGACACAAATAAGCCTTTAGAACTATTGAACCTGCCAATATTTGAGAATTCAACAATTCGTCAGGTTCTGGAGGATAAAGATGGAAATCTTCTTTTTGGAACTCAAAGTGGACGCCTCATTAAGTGGACAAAAGGAAGTAAAATTATTAATGAAAGTTTTGAAATTATTCATGAGTTTAATACCAGTATTTTTGTTCTTTATAAGGACAATGCAAATCGTATCTGGATTGGAACGCATAAGGCAGGTGTATATTTAATGGATCCTATTGGGAAAAATGTGATTTCACATTTTATGGAAAAGCCTTATACAGATTTGCCTCCAATTGGACTTGGTGTAGCTGATATTGAACAGTATAATGATAGTATTTATTTCGTCAGTAATGGATTTCTAAATATCATTAATTCTAATACTGGTGACTTTAAAACACTTACCCAATTAGATGGACTAGCAGGAGCAGAAGTCTCTAGAATGTTATTGGACAATCATGAAATTCTATGGTTCACTCATAACAACGGTATTGGAAGCTATAATCATGAAAAAAAAGTATTTGCTTCTTACAATGAAAGAAACGGAGTTATTTTCGGCAATAAATCAATTTTTAGTAAATTAAAAAAGAGAAATGGTGAGTTGTGGTTCGCTGGAGAAAATGTATTATACAAATTTAATCCTTTCCAACTAAATGTTGATAATGTTCCAAATGAAGTGACATTAACAGGTTTTAAAATATTCAATAAATTCATTCCCCTTGACTCATTACTTTCATTAGATAAAGTAAAACTGAAACCCGAACAAAATTCATTTACAATTTATTTTTCATCATTAAGTTATACACAGCAGTATAATCTTGTATATTATTATAAACTTGAAGGAGTAGATAACGAATGGGTTAAAGCAGGGCGTGAACTTGCTGCAAATTACACCGTTTTACCACCTGGTAATTATAATTTTAAAGTTAAATGTGTTAACCAGCAAAGTGACAAATTTACTGGCATCACCTCTTTAAGTCTGTCAATTTTACCGCATTATTACCAAACTTGGTGGTTCACAATTCTTGTTTTACTTGCTGTAAGTAGTTTAATATATTTTATTTATCATCAACGCATTAACAAGTTATTGGCTGTTGAACGTATAAGAACTAAAGTTGCTCGTGATCTTCATGACGATATTGGCTCGACTTTAAGCACAATAAATATCCTAAGCTCAATGGCAAAAAGTAAAATGATTACAGATCCTGTTAAGACAAGTTCATATATAAGTAAGATAACAGATAATAGCCAACAAATGATGGAGGCTATGGATGATATTGTATGGAGTATAAAACCAGATAATGACAGCATGCTAAAAATTGTAGCTAGAATGAGGGAATATGTCTCAGGAATACTTGAACCAAAAGATATAGAAATTAATTTCAATATTGAAGAAAGAGTACTTGATATTAGATTAAATATGGAAGCAAGACGTGATGTATTTTTAATATTTAAAGAAGCTGTAAATAATATAGCTAAATATTCTTCTTGTAGTAAAGCGGACATTGAGTTAAAATACAAGAATCATAAGCTTATAATGATTGTAAAAGATAACGGGAGAGGATTTGAAGTGCTTGAAGCAGATGGAGGAAATGGTTTAGGAAACATGAAAAAGAGAGCAGAGTCATTGCAAGGAATAATAGAAATAAAAAGTCAACAAAGTTTTGGCACGGAAGTTATTTTAAATATTCCTGTCAATACATGATTTTCACATATTTATGTGTGTTTTGATTGTTAATCAATTTGTAATTTTGTAACAAAAAATTATGATAAGAGTGCTAATTTATGAAGATAATCCACAGCTAAGAGAAGGCTTAACAATGCTCATAGATGGAAGTGAAGGGTTTAATGTAGTGGCTTCTTACAAAAACTGTAACAATATTTTAAGCGAATTAAAAACATGGGGGCCAGATGTTCTTTTAATGGATATTGATATGCCTGGAGTAAATGGAATAGAAGGGCTCAAAAAAGTAAGAGAAATTAACCAAGAAGTTAAGATTTTAATGCTTACTGTTTTTGATGATAATAAAAACGTATTTGAGGCCTTAAAGAATGGGGCTAATGGTTATTTGTTAAAAAAAACACCACCAGCAAAATTGTTAGAATATATTGGAGACGTAGCTTCAGGTGGAGCACCAATGACTTCATCTATCGCTACACAAGTTCTTAAAATGTTTTCAGAATTACCTCAACAATCAAATAACGAATATAATTTAAGTGAACGTGAAAAACAGGTTTTGCAATTTCTTGTAAATGGTTACAGTTATAAAATGATTGCTAATGATATGTTTATAGCCATTGATACGGTTCGTTCTCACATAAAAAAAATCTACGAAAAACTTCATGTAAACAGCAAGAGCGAAGCTGTGGCTAAAGCCTTTAAAGATAAATTACTATAAATAGTTGTAGAAGGAAGCAAAAAAGATGTGATTTAAATTCACGTTTTTTTTGCTTTAGGGTTCAACTTTCACTCTTTTATGCGATTGCAGAACATGTAATAACATCTTTTATTTGCTGAGATAATTTAAAAAATGAAAAATCTAAAAGCACTCTATTTGGTAGTAATGATTTGTTTCTTTTGTAAAGCTCAAGAACAATCTATTGCCATTGTCCCACTTTTACAACAAGGAGTACATACCTTTATTAAAGTTAAAATAAATAATTCTGATAAAAGTTATGTATTTCTATTTGATACTGGAGCTGGTTCATCTGTAGCGTCTTTATCATTAGCAGATGAAACTAAATTAATCAAATCAAGTGAAGAAGTTGTTTTAGAGACTGCCGGAGGTGTTAGCACTGTGCCTATTTCACATGACAACATGTTGCATTTAGAAGGTTTAGATATCAATAACATAAACTTTTATATAGATGATATTTCGCATATAACTTTTCAAGGGGAAAAGTTGGATGGTGTTATTGGTTATGAATTATTAAAGGATTATGTAACTCTTTTAAATTATGAAAAGAATCAATTAGAGTTTTACCCATCTAATACTAAGGCTTTTGATACTTACATTTCGGTACCTTTTACACTAGTTGAGGATTTACCAACGGTAAGTTTAAGTTTTACTACAACAAGTGGTAAAACCTTTGCTGGAAATTTTTATTTTGATTCTGGTGCCGGTTTTTCTTTGAGCGTCAATTCTTCATTTGCAAAAAAACACAACCTTTTAAATGAATTTGATAAAAAAACCAAAATTCCAGTTATGGATGCCTCAATGTCCAATAGTTTTGAAAATTATATGGCAACTCTTAATCAATTAACATTGTTAAATTATTCATTTAATGATTTACCAATGTCTGTTTCAATGGCGAAATCAGGAGCCTCTTCGTCTGAAAAAATAGATGGAATTTTAGGAATTGATATTGTTAAAAGATTCAATGTGGTTTTGGATTATAAAAAAACTAGCCTGATTCTTTTTCCTAACAGTCATTATAGCAATCCGTTTAATTTCAATTTAACTGGTTTAAGTTTAAAACAGAACAAAAACGAAATTATAGTAAATTATGTTACTGAAAATTCACCTGCTTCTATAGCAGGTTTTCAAAAAAATGATGTTATTATTGGTATTGATGGAATGACTTGTGAAAACACTTCAGATGCTAGAAAAATATTAAATGATTCCAATAAAACCTTTACTGTTGAGATTAAAAGGAGAGACAAGAAGGAAACATTATCTTTAAAACCCAAAAGATATTATTAGAGTTTAATAATTTGATCTTAATATGATTTGAATAAAAAGATGTGAATTTTTATCACATCTTTTTATTTTTTTGAAGATGATTTTCACATTTTCATGTTATTGTCAAACTTCGATATTGATATGTTCTTTGTATCCTTAATTTAATATATCCATTTATAAATACAAGTAGTAAAAATATTTTAATAACACAACAAAAAGAATAGTAAACTATATAAAAAAAAGCAATAAATATTGTAACAATGTTTTATGACTGCCGTCATTACATCTGTTAGAAAACAATCATCAATCAAAAAACGAATAAAATCATGAAAAACAACATTTTTAAATTAGTTACAGCAATTACAGTTCTAATTATTTTAGGATGCAATAACTCAAACAATGAAAAAAAAGATTATCAGAACAATGCAACCTTGCAAGATCAAATAACAAGAGGAAAGTATTTAGTAAATACAATTGGATGTAATGATTGCCACTCTCCCAAAATCATGACAGAAAAAGGTCCTATTCCAGATCCTAACAGGTTGTTATCCGGGCATGATTCAAATGAAGCATTACCTCCTTTTAACCCAGAAACAATTAAAGGTTATGTTTTGTTTAACATGAACAGTACGGCAGTTGTAGGTCCTTGGGGAACATCTTTCGCTGCAAATTTAACTCCAGATGCAACAGGTATTGGGTCGTGGTCTGACGAACAATTTTTAAGAGCTATGAAACAAGGAAAGTATAAAGGCCTTGAAAATAGCAGACAACTATTGCCTCCTATGCCATGGCCTTCCTACTCACAAATGCCTGATGAAGACATCAAAGCCATTTTTACATATTTAAAAAGTATAAAACCTGTTGAAAATATAGTTCCACAGCCAATAGAGCCCCACAAATCTAAAGTATAACTCCATTTTTATTATAGATATAAACTCCCCTTTTGGAGCCAGACTATTTATGTCTAAAAATAAAAAAATCATTTAATTATAAAACTAACAATGAAATATTTAGTGCTACTTATGTGTATTCTTTTATCTCAAATAATACAATCTCAAAGCTTGTTTAAAAAGATAAAGGAAACCGCTAAACAAACTTCAGAAAACGTTATTTTAAATAATGCAGAAGAGAAAACCACAAATACTTTAGACAGTGCTTTTTCTAAGAAAAAATATAAAAAGTCTTCAAAAAATGAAGATAAAATAGCACATCAAACAGATTCGGTAAAGCCAACTTTTTTAAAGCAATATTCTAAGTTCGATTTTACTCCTGGAGAAACGGTTGTTTACTACAGGGATTTTGTAGAAGACAATATAGGAGAACTCCCAACGGGTTGGAACACCAATGGATCTGGCGAGATGGTAACTTTTAATAATCTATCTGGAAATTGGTTAAAATTAATGCAGAATTCAACCTTTTTAACAGATAACACGTCTTTATTTGAAGAAAACTTCACAGTAGAATTCGAACTAATGTTTAATAGTCTTGGAGATGAGATTGCCTATTACCCAGCTTTTTATTTTGGTTTTCTTTCCTCTGGAAAAAAACCTTCTAATCACAATTCGCTTTTAGGGTTTCCTGAAGAAGATTTCATAACTAAGGTATATTTAGGATTGATTAAGGATGGTAATGGAAACTCAATATTGCAGCTTGAAAGTTTAGAAAACGGAAGTGAATATTTTAAATCAGAATTAAAGTTATTTCCAAAACTAGAAAAATTGGTTGGAAAGCCTATCCACATAGCCATTCAGGTTCAAAAAGAGCGTTTCCGGTTTTGGATAAATGAAGATAAGGTCTTTGATGTTCCTAAGGCCATTTTAACATCTCATAAAATTAATCAATTGTACTATCAGGTAAGTAATTCTGGTCTTTCAGATGATACGGTTGGGATTTTTATTTCAAATATACGTGTTGCCAAAGGTATTTCAGATTTAAGAAAAAACCTTTTAAGTAAAGGGTCATTTTCTACATCAGCTATACTTTTTGACACTAATAAAGCCTCCATCAAACCAGAGTCTTATGGTATTTTAAATGAAATAGGAAATATCCTTAAATCAAATCCAGAATTAAATATTGAAATTGTTGGACATACTGATAATGTTGGAAATGAAGAAGACAATTTGATTCTTTCACAGAAAAGGGCAACTTCAATTAGCACCTTTTTTAATACTCAATTCAATATTAAAAAAGAACGTATGAAAACGTCTGGTAAGGGAGAAAAAATTCCTATTTCAGACAATAATACAACTGAAGGAAAAGCCAAGAACAGGCGTGTAGAATTTATAAAAATTTAATAGTTAATAATTAAATTATGAACTTAGAAAGAGTAAGAGGCAGAATTCAATACTTTGGTGAATTTAAACCCACTTATGATGTTTTAAACAATTTGCAAAAGCAGTTTTTATTGCATGTTCCTTTTGAAAATCTTGATATTCATTTAAATACCCCTTTAGACTATTCATCATCACATGTTTATAATAAAATTATTGAACAGCATAGAGGCGGCATTTGCTATGAAAACAATAGTCTTTTTTATGATATTTTGAAAGCTATTGGTTTTGAGGTAAACTTTATAAGTGGTGAAATGTTTAAGGGACTACCGCTTAAAAATGATTCCAATTATATGCACATGGCCTTATTGGTTCGTATTGATGATGAAATATATTTGGTTGATGTGGGTAATGGTAAATCATTTGGTAGTCCTATTCCAATAATAAAAAAGATATTTTCAAGAGGAGAAGACTCACATTATATAGTTAATGATTTTCAGGATATTAAGGCATTGTATTTTAAAGATTCCAATGGAGAATTAACCCCTAGATATGTATTTGATTTATTTCCTAGAAAGCGAGAAGACTTTAAACAAGCCTGTGTCTTTATAGAAACCTCACCAGAATCGGTTTTCCTTAAAGGAACATTAGCTTCAATTTATCAAGAAGAAGGGAGAATAACCTTAACTGGTCCAAAACTTATTAGTACTAAGGGAGAAAATAAATTGGCTACTTCAATATCTTCAAAAGAAGAGCTGAACACCATTTTAAAAAGTAAGTTTAAAATTGCTTTAGAAGATGTACAACTTGAGTTATTACATAAAAAAACGGCAGAAATCCTCATACTATAAAAAAGCAAAATTTAAAACAAACATCATCATGAAATTATCATTCACAATTTTATTTTTAATAATCACAAACAGTATTTATTCACAACAATCAAAGCCATCAATACTAGGAAACGTAGATTTTTATGTACTATTAAAATCAGCTCCTGTATTGCAATCAACCCCTGAAGCTGCTTTTGAATACGCTTGTAATAAAGATATCAATTGTCAAGGTGAATCTCAACTAGAAACTCAGTATGAAAATTTTAAGAAAAAGATGGAAATGTACTCCAATCAATTAGCGTCTTCGCTTGAGTCCAAGGCTCAAGACTTTTATGGTAAAAAAGGACGTGAAGGATTGTATAACGATCCAAAAAAACAAGTAAACCAAAATGAATTGATACAACAAATGGGTGGAGTAGATAAGATTAGCCAAATGAGTGAAAAAGAACGAGAAAAAGCAGCTAAAAAAGCTCTAGCCAAAAACACTTCAGCTTCAACATTTAGTCCCTTTTCTGAAGCAGAAATGCAACGTATGATGAATGACCCTGATTATGCTAAGCAAATGGCAGCGAAGTATAATAATATGACTGAAAAACAGAAAGCAGATTTGGTTAAAAATCAACTAGAAACAAAGAATGTTGATGTATCGAATAGTGAATTTGAAATGCAATCAAAGCAAAAACAAAATGCTAAAAACACGATAGACATTAACACTTTTGTCAGTAAGAACTTTTCTAAAATATCAGAAGCTTTTAAAAGTTATCATTCAGCAATTGAAAAATTACGAAAAACAACTGGTAATCATGATGAATTGAATAAAAGTTATTCAGAATTATATAAAAAAATACCTCTGATAGTTATGGGAGAAGGAAAAATTCCTGATCCAGAAAAGGTGAAAAATTTAAATATCAAATACGCATTAAAACACAAGGAAAGAGCCTCATTGGAACTTTCACAAGTGCAAGTTGAGTACAAGCATTTAATAAATAGTGTCAATGAATCAACTAATGATTACTATTCTTTTTTAGATAAAAATGAATATCGAGTAAATAGTAAAATGCAGAGTATATATACCGGTACAAATACAGAAATGTCATTAGCTCAAATTGAATTAAATATTAGTGAGTCCATAAGTAAGATTGCAGAAATAAGTTATTCTGAAAACTCAACAGCTTCAAGACATGAACAACAATATCAATACGTTTTAAATGAAAAATAAATTATAATCTATTATCAATCGAAATTACAATCATGAAAAAAAGAATCATTTTAGCAGCAATAACTTTATCAAGTATTTCATTAAAAGCTCAAATTAAATATGGGGCACAGTTACACGGAACATTAAATACGGCATCATTTACAGCAGAAGTAGATACATCACCAGAAAAAAACTGGAAGTTTGGATATGGAGGAGGTCTATTTGCCGAAATTCCAGTTTCAAGAGCATTTTATCTAAGACCATCTATTAATTACCTACAAAAGAGGTCTAAACTAACCGAAGAATTTATAATTGAAGGAGGAAATACCACAACCCAAGAGTCTCGTATACACATTAATTATATAGAGGTTCCTTTTATTTTAATTTATAACATAGATACCAATTCAAACAAATGGTATGTGGGTGCAGGCCCCTCTTTTGGATATGGTATTTCTGGTAAAATAGAAGTATTTCAAACCACTCATATTGGTTCTCAAACCCAAACAGATTTTTATGATGCAAAAGCTTTTAAAGATATTGAAGATGGTGGTGCTGGATTTAAGCGTTTTGACTTTGGACTTAATGCTGTAATAGGCATGCATGTTTTAGAAAAAGGAATGATTCAATTAGGATACATTCATAGCTTATCTAATATTGCTAATAAAGATGATTTTCAAGGAAACAAGTATAATAACAGAAGTATTATGTTAACCTTGGGTTATAGGTTTAAGTAATTATTATAAATCATTATGAAAACAAAATTAACAAAAGCGACTTGGCTTTTTTTAATAGCCACAACAGTATTTAGTTCATTAATATTTATCATTGGAGGTTCTTTAATCAAATTTATTATGCTTGTCCCAGGTATATCAGCTATAATAGCAACTGTTTTTACAAATAGAAAATGGAGTGCCTTTGGATGGAAGTTTTCCATAAAATATGCATTGCTCTCCTGGTTAATACCTATTCTTTATAGTGCTTTGGCTTATGTTATAATTTGGTTGACAGGTATTGGAGATGTCCCTAATCCGTTGTTTATAGAACGAGCTAAACTAACTATTGGATTAGAATCAGATTCCACTTTTCAAGTAGTTACAATATCCTTTTTTTATATAACAATTTTCATGTTGATTCCTGCCGTAATTTTTGCTTTGGGAGAAGAATTGGGATGGCGTGGGCTTTTGTTTCCTGAATTAAGTAAAAACTTTTCATTCTTGAAAGCTGCAATATTAAGTAGTTTTCTTTGGGCCATATGGCACTTACCCGCAATGCTACTAGATAATTACGGAGTAGAAGAAACACCTTTTGCTTTTCGTTTTATTATGTTTCTGTTACTGGTAGTCTTTACAGGAATAATTATGTCTTGGATATGGTTAAAATCAAAAAGTGTTTTGGCTGTGGCCATCTTTCATGCCAGTCATAATGTAGTGATTCAAATGTTTTTTGATAGGATTACTTTAGATAAGGAATACACCAACTATTTTAAGGGAGAGTTTGGCATTGCTTTAGTTATTACAACTCTTATCTTTGTTTATTTAGTTTTAAAACTTGACAAATCTTTTATTAAGAATCAATAAGCCCAACACTAAAACTGAAATTTTAAAGATTTTGTAAATAAAAATAAAATGTATATTCCAAAGCATTATTTAGAATCAGATAAAGAAGAAATCATAAATTTCATCAAAACGTATAGTTTTGCTACTATAATTACTGTTGAAGATAACTTTCAAACGGCAACACACTTACCTTTTGTAGTTACACAAACTGAAAATGAGATTATTTTAACTGCACATTTTGCAAAGGCTAACTCACAATGGACAGAAATACTTAACAATAAAGTTTTAGTTATTTTTAGTGAACCTCATGCCTATATATCTCCAAAGTATTATAATTCAAAAATGAATGTACCAACATGGAATTACGTTTCTGTGCATTTATATGGTACAGGCAAAATAATTACAGAACAAGAACAATCTCTTGATTTAATGGAAAAAATGATTGTTAATTTTGAGGAAGACTATAAAACACAGTGGGACAGTTTACCCATAGAATACAAAACAAGAATGTTAAAGGGTGTTGTTGTTTTTCAAATTACAGTTACAGACATTCAAGCAAAAAAGAAATTAAGTCAAAACAAAGAAAAAAGTGAAAGACAAAGAATAATTTCAGTATTTGAAAAAAGTAACGATAATAATGAAAAATCTATTGCTGAATTAATTAAGAAAAATGAAGGTAAAAATCAACTGTATAATAAAGAATAACTAAATATTTTTTAATTTCTTATTCATTTACTTCATAAATATTTTATATGAAAAAAATAAAACTTCAAGTAAATGAAGGTTATACAATTGTTGTCAACCAATTTACACCAAAAACAGATAATCAAAAAGTAGTTATCATTGTACCTGCAATGGGAGTTAAACAAATCTTTTATGAACGTTTTGCGAACTTTTTAAAAGAACAAAATTATACAGTTTACACATTTGATTACAGTGGCATTGGTGAGTCAAAATTTCATTCCCTTAAAGATTATGAGAAGTCAATATCAGATTGGATTAATTATGATTTTGAAACAGTAATACAGTATGTTAAGCTAAACCATTCAGCATCAAAATTAATTTTAATTGGTCATAGTCTTGGAGGACAAGTAATAGCACTAAATAAATACAGCTATTTAGCTTACAAAATAATTTTAATAAGCTCGCAATCTGGATATTGGAAGTTTTGGAAAGGAGTTAATAAATATATAATGCTGTTTTATTGGAAATTATTTTTCCCAATAGTGGTAAAATATTATGGTTATTTACCTTCAGATAAATTTAGTAGGATGGAAAGTTTACCAAAAGGAGTAGCAACCGAATGGTCTAATTGGGGTTTAAAACCGAATTATTTTTTACATTACATCTCAGAAGATTCACATTTCTTTAATAAGATTAATTGTCCCATTTATAGTTATAGTAGTAGTGATGATACTTATGCTCCGAAAGACTCAGTTGATTGGTTAGCATCAATTTTCAAAAATTCAACAGTCATAAAAAAGCATTTAAATCCTAATGATCTAAACTTAAATAAAATTGGTCATTTTGGATTTTTCAAAGAGGAAAATAAATTCACCATCTGGAATTTAATACTTAATGATATTGAATAAATTAGAATATTAATCTAATCCATAGCTTTTTAAAAACTATGCATTGCAGAGTAGTTTTACAATAAAAAACAACAATATTTAAATCTAAAAAAACAGTGATTTACTTAACACAATTTATTTTTATAAATGAGGGAAAAGAGAGAGAATTCATGGAATTTGAAAATTTTGCAATACCTCTAATGGAAAAATACAACGGAAAAATAATTTACCGAATTCGACCTAAAAAAGAGAATTTCATTTCTGAAACAAGAGAACTTCCTTATGAGATTCACTTTATGTCATTTGATTCTAAACAAGACTTAAATGATTTTATGAAAGATGACAGTAGGAAAAACTTCATACATCTAAAAAACGAATCCGTATCATCAACGCTAATGGTGTTGGGAGAAAAAATTTAAAAATTCAACTTTATTTAAATAATTTTAATCGATAAAAAATGAAATCGCTATTAACTTTTACTTGATGAATAACTAGAAAGCTATATTTAAATACATTTCAAATGAAGGAGAATGTATTTTATTTGAATATGCAATTGATGTGAAATCAAGTAAATTTTTAGACATTTGGGTTGAAACAATTTAATAAATATCTAAACGAAATAAGAATCATTTTATGAAAAACTATTTTTTCTCTTTTATTTTCATCCTAACAACTTTAACACCTAAATCTTTTGGTCAAAACAAGGATACTATTTTAATTGAAAATGTTAATATTATCCCTATGACCAAAGATGTTGTGCTCCATAACCAAAGAGTTCTAATTTCAGAAGGTAAAATTATAAATATTGAACCGCGTTTATCACCGTTTAAAGTTAAGGTTAGTTTAACCATTGACGGAACAGATAAATATTTAATTCCTGGCTTATCTGAAATGCATTATCACTTCAGGAGCAATGACATAGTAAGTGACTTCAAGTTATTAGTTGCAAATGGAATTACCACTGTAAGAAATATGGCAGAGTTTGATGGCCAAGATCAAATAGCAATACGACAAAAAGTTACCTCAGGCGAAATACTAGGCCCTAATTACTTTACTACTGGACCCTATTTAAAATCAGAACAACTACGGACAATCGAGGATGTGAAAGCTGTTGTGAAAATGCATAAGCAAAGAGGTTATGATTTTTTAAAGATTGCAGACAACTTGCCTCTAAATATATATCTAAAATTGCTGGAAGAATGTAAAAACTACAAAATTCCAGTAATTGGACACTCTCAAAGGAGCCTGCCACTTGAATACTCCTTGAGGATGAAATCTATTGAACATATTGAAGAATTCCTTTATTTAGCAGATGAGAATAATAATTCCATTTTTAAGCAAAGTAAAGATGAATTAAATGTGTTAGCTAAACAGTTGTATGAAAGTGGAGTTTATATTGGCACCACCCTGGTTATCTTTGATTTCATAAAGAATTGTCTGGTCGATGAAAAATTCAGTGCATTTAGTTTGGATAGCCTTGTTAAATATCTTGCCAAAAAAGAAAGGGAAGACTTTCTCTCAGAGAGAAATGATTATCGTAAACTTAAAGACCGTGAGTTCGATGGTATAAAAGCTCCCATTTTATTCAACACATACTTTACTTGGATGAAAGCTTTCGCAAAAATTTTATCAGACAACAAGGTTCATTTACTAACCGGAAGCGATACATATGGAATGGGCATTGTTGGGTTTTCATTACATAAAGAGTTTATATTTCTACAAGAAGCTGGTATTAAGCCCTATGATATTTTGCTGGCCAGTACTGTTAATCCGGCAAGATATTTAAATAAATACTCGGTAGAAGGAACTATTACTGAAGGGAAAAATGCAAATCTGGTATTACTGAATAAAAACCCTCTTGATGATATACAAAACACGAAATCTATCGAGGGTGTTTTTTTAAAGGGTAAATGGTTTGATAGGCAAGCATTGAATAAAATGCTCAAAGAGGTTGAAATTGCTTTCAGATAATTCTTGACTGACAAGTATTGTCCAATCTTCCAAAGTGATTAAGAAATAAAAGTAATATAGTAAAGCATAAGAAAATGAAGAAAACAAGTATTCAAAATGAAATGTTTCTAGAAATTAGAGATAAAGAATTATTTAAACAAGTTCAACAATATTCTTTTGATTATTTAGAAAATGTTTTTGACCGAAATGTTTATCCTACAGAAGAAGCACTAAATGATTTATCTAAATTTGATGAAGAGCTACCTCTTTTCTCAACAAAAGCTGAAAAAGTACTTGAACAATTAAATCAATATGGAAGCCCAGCAACAACTGCAACATTAGGCGGACGTTTTTTTGGATTTGTTTGCGGAAGTGCTCTACCAATAGGTCTAGCTGCAAAGAATTTGGCAACATATTGGGATCAAGCCCCTGCTATGAATGTTCTTTCTCCAATAGGAAGCAGATTAGAATCTGTTGTAGAAGGCTGGTTAGTAGAGTTATTTAAATTACCTAAAGGTACTGTGGCTGGTTTTGTTAGTGGTACTTCCGCAGCAAATTTATGCGGTTTGGCCGCTGCAAGATATCGAATCCTCAAAAAGAATAACTGGGACATTAATAAAAAAGGATTATATAATGCCCCAAAAATAAGAATTGTAGCAGGTAAACAAGCTCATTCTACAGTTTTAAAAGCTATAGGTATTTTAGGCCTTGGGCAAGAAAATATTGAGTGGGTTGATGTTGACAATCAAGGAAGGATAATACCTGAAGCAATTCCTGAATTGGATGAAAACGCAATATTAATTTTACAAGCTGGTAACGTTAATAGTGGTTCATTTGACGACTTCGAAACCATTTGTAACAAGGCACAAAAGGCAAACGCTTGGGTTCATATAGATGGTGCATTTGGACTTTGGGCTGGAGCTGTAGATGAACTAAAACATTTAACTAAAGGGATTGAAAAGGCAAACTCTTGGGCTGTTGACGGCCACAAAACCCTTAATACACCTTATGATTGCGGGATAGTTTTATGCGAAGATAAAGAAGCTCTAACTTCAGCATTACATATGTCTGCTAGCTATATTATAGAAAGCACACAAAGAGATGGAATGTTTTATACCCCTGAAATGTCTAGAAGAGCAAGAGTTGTTGAATTGTGGGCAATAATGAAATACTTAGGAAAAGCAGGAATTGACAAAATGGTCTTGACCATGCACGAGAGAGCAAAACAATTCTCATATGAAATTAGTAAAATAAACGGATTTTACGTAGATAATGATATTGTGTTTAACCAAGTTATTGTTAGATGTGATAACGATAAAATTACAGAACGAGTTTTAAATAACATTCAAAACCTGCGGGAATGTTGGCTTGGTGGCTCAGTTTGGTTTGGTAACAAGGTTATGCGCATTAGTATCTGTTCTTGGGCCACAACTAAAAATGACATTTCTAAATCTGTAAAATCATTTCAAAAGGCCTTAGAGTTAGAAATAACTAATGCTAACAATGTAAACCGTTAGAACACATTACGAAAAAGCAACAATCAGATTGATTAAGAGATAAAATAAATTGATTTTTGCAATATGGAAAATAAATATCACTACGATATAGTTGAAAAGGCTATTAATTATATTAAAAACTACCATTTTGAACAACCATCTTTAAAACAAATTGCAAATCATGTTAATTTGAGTAAGTTTCATTTTCAAAGAGTTTTTAGAAAATGGGTTGGAATTAGCCCCAAAGATTATCTTCAATTTATTACATTAGAAAAAGCAAAAGAATCCTTAAGAGAAGGACAATCTACTTTAGAAACTTCATATAATATAGGCTTATCTGGAAATAGTAGATTGCACGATTTATTTATAAAAATAGAAGCTTGTACACCCGGTGAATTTCAAAAAAGAGGAAAGAATTTAAAAATTCATTTTGGAGAAATTGAAACACCCTTTGGCAATGCCATAATTGCTGAAACTGAAAAAGGAATTTGTAGCTTTTCCTTTGACAATTTGAATATAGAAAAAATAAAATCAGACTATCATCAAGCCATTTTTATAAAAGGATTGTCAAAGAATGGAAAGTTAGTACAAGAATATTTTGAAAATTGGGAAGTTCCCCCTACTCCAATTAGTCTAGATTTAGTTGGAACGCCTTTCCAAATTCAAGTATGGAAAGCATTGCTTCAAATTCCTTCATCAAAACTTCTTGCCTATCAAGATATTGCTGAAATAATAGAAAACCCTAAAGCAGTAAGAGCAGTTGGTACTGCGATAGGAAAAAATCCAATAGCATACTTAATTCCTTGCCATAGAGTAATAAAAAGTGATGGTAATGTGGGGAATTACAGATGGACTTCTGAAAGAAAGATTGCAATAAACAGCTACGAGGCCATAAAATTATAATAATAGCAAGAATCAGATTGTTGGCTTCCTTTTAATATGGAATCTTTGCATAAAATAATATTATGTGGATACCAGAAAAATATAAGGTTGAAGACAGTAAAACCATAAAAGCTTTTATAGCTTCAGTTGGATTAGCAACATTGATTACTATGGACAATAACTTTCCTGTTGCGACACATACTCCAATAGAATTAGAATATGATGACAATGGAAATCAAGTATTAAGAGGACATATTGCAAAAGCAAACCCACAAAGTGAAAAATTAAAAACCCAACCAAATGCCTTGGTTATTTTCCATTCTCCTATCCAACATTACATTTCATCATCTTGGTATGATAAACCTAATGCACCAACTTGGAACTATATGTCTGTTCATTTATATGGTAAAGTTTCAATACTAAATGAGGATGATTTATGGCATTCAGTAGATAGACTAACTCAACGACACGGAAAAATAAGTAGATGCCCAATTTCATTACAATCATTGCCAAATAACATTCAAGGTATGCTAAAAGGAGTAACTGGTTTTGAAATTCCAGTAGATAAAATAGAAGCATCATTCAAATTAAGTCAGAACAGAACTAATAAAGACTATGAAAATATCATTCAGGAATTAACTACACTCAATACTCCATTATCTAAACTAATGTCTCAAACTTTAAAACAAACTAAAAAAATATAACTTATGACTATAAATTTTAAAATATCAGCAATTGAAAATAATTATAATCACTTGTTCAACCTAAATGAAGAAGAATTAACAGCCAAAGGTGCTGTCAAAATGATAGTAGACGAAAAACCCGGATATCCTTGTCGAGCAAGTCTTGAAGATGCAGAAATAGGAGAAGAAGTTATATTATTTCCTTTTCAGCATCATAAAACCAATTCCCCTTATCAATCTAGCGGCCCAGTATTTGTGAGAAAAAATGCAAAAAGTCCAAACCTAGGCGTTAATGAAATCCCAAAAATGCTATTACACAGACTTTTGTCATTAAGAGTATACGATAAAAACGGAATGATGATAGATGCTAAAACTATTGAAGGTAAAATACTTAAAAGTGAAATAGAAATAATTTTAAAGAACAACTCAGCAGACTATATTCAAATCCATAATTCAAGTCCAGGTTGTTATAATTGCCAAGTTAACAGAGTAGAATAAAAATGTGACATATAATGCATATAAAAAATAGCCGTTAAGAGCTAAACTTAAAGTTTGTTTCTTTTCTGCTATTTTTGTTTCAAAACTGAAAATTAGTGTATATTAATATGTTATGAAAGGAGAATTACGAAACTATTATTTGAAAATTCATACCAGAGTTCATCAAATTTTTAAAGTTTTTAAATTATTAATGTGGATGTATTAGTCCAAATTTATTTAAACTATATCACCAGGCCATTTACCCTTTTAAAAATGGAGATGAACAGTAATTGTAAATAGTTTGAAAGTAGAAAAACACATTGATTATAATTTAAATAATAATGCATCTTTTAACATAGATCAATATCTTAATAAAAATGGTTTTATACCTTAACACTCAAATTATAGGAAAACTCAAAGAGAGAATGATGAATTAAATTGGGATTGATTCCATTTTTAATAAATGAAACCCTCCAAATATTAACCATTCGATTGAAGATAGACCTGAAATGGAAACAAATGTTTTATCAGAGTTAATTCCAAATTATGCAGATAATAAAGACGCTGAATTAGAAAAAAGGTCGGCAATAAAATGGGCTGATAAATTCCCGAAAGATGCTCCGATACTTATGTTACACGGAAGTTCTGATTGAAGAGTAAAACCAGAACAAAGCTTAAATATGGCTTTGGCATTTGAAAAATACAGAATTCCTTACAGACTAATAATATTTGAAGGTGGTGACCACGGAATTTCTGAGCACAGAAAGGAAGTTAACGAACAAATTCTAAAATGGTTTGATAAGTATTTAAAAAACAATGAACCTTTACCAAATATGGAATATCATGGAAGATAAAAACTGTGTACAACAATGGCTATAAATAAATGTTAGTTTTAGCTAAACCAACTTTAGTTGCTCGTTTGTTAGCTACTGATTTTCCTTCGGACACGAGTGTAACGAACTGGCGTAAGCAAAATCCTAACCTTGATTATTAAGCAGAAAAATTTTTATACTATACTTCTAAACTATCTTATGCTGACATCATTATATATTAAAAACAATAATTTTTATCCATTTATAATTGGGTAGTTGATTTGGTTTGTGGTATTTTGTGAAATTACTTCCCGATGCAGAAATTAGCAAAAATATTTCCTAGTAAATCATCGTTGGTAATCTCGCCAGTGATTTCACCAAAATGATATAAGGATTGACGAATGTCGATTGCCATTAAATCCCCTGAAAGACCTGTATCTAATCCATTTTTTACCTTTTGAATTTCTTCAAAAGCTTTTAAAAGCGCATCATAATGACGAGAATTGGTGATGATGGTTTCATTATTTCTTAAAGCACCCGTATTGATTAATTTGAGAAGTGAATTAGTTAATTGTTCTACACCAAACCCAGTTTTAGCTGACAATAACATGATTTCAGGAATTTCAGCTTTCATCATTTCAATTTGGGAATCGTTGATTTGATCTATTTTATTAGCAATAACTAAGAGTGGTTTCTGAGGATATTTGTTTTTAATTTTTTCAAGTTCTACTTTAAATTCTGTGCTATGAACTTTAAACTGAGTACTATCAAATAAATAAATAACAACTTGAGCTTGATCAATTTTCTCAAATGTTTTTTTAATACCTATACTTTCAACCACATCTTTAGTTTCCCTAATACCAGCTGTATCAATAAAACGAAATCCAATACCTCCTATTGAAATTTCATCTTCAATGGTATCTCTTGTTGTCCCTGCAATTTCAGAAACAATGGCTCGTTCTTCATTTAATAATGCATTTAAAAGTGTTGATTTTCCTACGTTAGGTTCTCCAACTATGGCCACAGGAATGCCATTTTTTATTACGTTACCAACAGCAAAAGAATCTATTAATCGTTTTAACACAAAGGTAATTCGTTCTATTAAGGCTTTAAATTGAGTTCTATCAGCAAATTTAACATCTTCTTCAGCAAAATCAAGTTCTAGCTCAATTAAAGAAGCAAAATTTAAAAGTTCTTCGCGAAGTTTAGCTATTTCAGAAGAAAATCCTCCACGCATTTGCTGCATGGCTATTTGATGGGACGCTTCGTTATCACTGGCAATTAAATCTGCAACTGCTTCTGCTTGACTTAAATCTAATTTTCCATTTAAAAAAGCTCGAAGCGTAAACTCTCCAGCTGATGCCATTCTGCAACCGTTTCGAAGAAATAATTGAATGATTTCTTGCTGAATGTAATGAGATCCATGGCACGAAATTTCAACAACATTTTCACCTGTGTAAGAATTGGGGTTTTTAAAAACCGAAACCAACACCTCATCAATAGTTTTATTACCATCAATAATGTGTCCTAAATGTATAGTATGTGTTGCTTGCTTACTTAAATGTTTTCCAGAAACTGAATTAAAATGTTTTTCCGCAATTGTTATAGCATCTTTTCCAGATAATCTTATAACGGCAATGGCACCCGCACCAGAAGGGGTTGCTAAAGCCACTATAGTATCTTGATATATCATGGTTAAAAGGGCTTATAGTAAATAAATTCCGTCTTCTTTTATTTCAATAAGACGTTGTTTATATAGAGTACCTACAGCTTTTTTAAAATTCTTTTTACTCATTTGAAGTGCATCTTTAATAGTTTCTGGATCAGATTTGTCTGTAAGATTTAGGTAACCTCCATTATCGTGCAACTCATGCATGATTAAATCTGCATTAGGCTCTATATTTCTGTAGCCTATTTGACCTAAAGAAATATCCAATTTATTTCCTGGTCTTATTTTCTTTACAATTCCTTTTAATCTATCGCCAATACTTAAATCTTTAAATATGGAATCTTTATAAATTAGCCCTGTATGAACTTTATTTACTATTACATTCATACCAATTTCTGAAGGATGAGAAACTATTAAATCTACCTCATCAAACTCATTAACAGTTAGGTTTTTGTTATCCAGAAAGTTATTTGTTTTACTAGTGGCCACTAACCTATTGGTTTTTTCATCAAGGTAGCAATATACCAAATACCATCCGCCGGGTTTCATTTTAAAGGCCTGTTCTTTAAAAGGGCAAAAAAGTTCTTTAACCAATCCCCAATCTAAAAAAGCACCATAATCGGTTACTTGATTACATCGCAATAAAGCAAAATCATGCAATTTAATATAAGGTTTATCTGTAGTTGCAACTAGTCGCTCTTCGTTATCTAAATACACAAACACATCTATTTTGTCCCAAATTTTAAAAGCTTCTGGAACATATCTGTTTGGCAACAATACTTCATTGCCTTCTTCATCTGCAATATAAAGACCTTGTACTGCTTCCCTAATAATTTCTAATGTGTTTGTTTGCCCTAAATGTATCATGCTGCAAAGGTAATGATATTCATGTTTTTTAAATAAAAAAGCGTTGCTATATTGCAACGCTTTAAAATATTATATTTCAGCAATTATTAATAAACTGATTCTTTTTTGAAATGTTTAGTTAATAAATAATAAACTACTACCCTATATTTATTTCTATTTGACTTACCGTATGTTTCCATAACTGAAGCAATACCCTTATCTAAATCAGCACTGTCTTTTAATCCAAGTTTTTTAATTAAAAAATTATTTTTTACAGTTGCTAATTCAGACTCATCAGTACCGGAAACTGTTGAAGAATCAGCATTATAAATTGATGGTCCGCAACCAATAGTAACTTTAGTTAATAAATCCATATCTGCAGTAATCCCACATTTTTCTTTTAAATCAGCTGCATATTTTGCAATTAACTCATCTCTTTTGCTCATAATAAATGTTTTAAGTTTTATAATAAATTAAGTAATTTTAAATATAACTATTATGAAACAAACAAATAAAAAAGTCACATTAATTTTTTGTTAATTAAGCTAAAAAGTCAAAATATTTCAAAAGAACTTCATCATTAACTGTTCTTGGAGTAAATACTTCAAGTAATTTAGGAGTTTCTGAATCTAAATAAAAAAACTGCAGTTTGTTTTTTAATTGTCTTTCCGTTTTGGCACTTAAATACTCAAAACCATACATTCTACTTAAGTGTTTAGCATTTAAATTGTGCTTTGTTTCGAAGTAATCATCAAAATTTTGTGTGTTTTTTTGACCTGGTAAAATTCTAAAAATACCTCCACCTTGATTATTTACTACAATGATTCTAAAATTATTAGGAATATAATTGTTCCATAATCCGTTACTATCATATAAAAAACTTAAATCACCCGTTATGAAAATAGTTGGTTTTTTACTAGCTACAGCAAATCCTATTGATGTACTTGTACTGCCATCTATTCCACTTGTTCCTCTATTACAATAAACTTCAAGTGTTTTATTTAAATTGAACAATTGCGTATATCTTACAGCAGAACTGTTACCTACTTGAAAAGCATAATCATTAGGAATTGATTTTAGCAGAATATCAAAAACTTTAAAATCTGAAAAAGGGATTTTTTTTATGTATAAATCATGCTTTAACAATCTATTTTGTTTAACCAAAGTCCAAATTTCTTTATAATCACTTTTTACATAGTGTGTTATTTTTGGCAATAGTGCTTCGAAAAACTGATTTGGTGTTGCTTCTATATGAAGGCTTAAACAGAAAAAAGTGTCATTAGCCCTTTTCTTATCAACATGCCAATGATGTTTAGGTTGAAATTTTCTTAAAAAGGCCTTAATTTTTTTTGAAACTATTAATCCTCCAAAAGTCAATAAAACTTCAGGTTGCAATTGCTTTTTTTCATCTTCGGTTAATGGTGCTATTAGTTGATCAATACTAGGAAAAAAACTATCATCATGAAGATTTGATAAAGTTTCTGTAAATACAATAACACTATCATCTTTTGTAATTTCATTTAACCACTTCTGTTCAATTTCGTTGGGTCCATTAACCCCTACCAAAATCATTTTTTTTGAAGCAGAATTCCAATATTCATAACACTCTTGCATAGTATAAGAATCAATAGGCTTATACTTTGTTGGAATTTCTATTTCTTTAGGTTCAACACTCAGTTTTTCGACGGTTTCATAAAGTGGTTCATCAAAAGGAATGTTAATATGAACAGGACCTTTACTAATTATTGCTGTGTTAATTGCAGTGTTAATCTCAAATTCATTATGTGTTTGAATGTCTTTTTGAAACCCTAAAAAACGCTCTAGTTTATCTTCCAAATTTTTCATAATTGGAAGATCTTCAGTAACAGGAATATTTTTCTCGTCTTTTAAATCTAGTTTTAAATTAGCCGAATGTAAAATGTGGTTTGCAAATACATATTTTTGGTTAATAGTCTGTCCGTCACCAATATCAATTAAATGTTTTGGTCTGTCTGATGATAAAACCACTAAAGGAATATCACTATAAAAAGCTTCTGAAATTGCTGGATAGTAATTTAACATAGCACTACCAGATGTACATAAAACAGCTACAGGATGTTTGATTTTTTGAGCAATTCCCAATGCAAAAAATGCCGCACAACGTTCATCTACAATACTGTAGCATTTAAAATAAGAATCGTTTGTAAACCCAATTGTCAAAGGTGCATTTCTGCTTCCGGGTGAAATTACAATATGCTGAATGTTTTTTACCTTACAAAGTTGAATTACAGTTTGAGCAAGAGGGATTTTGGGATATATCATGATTATTTTTTCTATAGCAAAAATAAGAAATAGGCTTTATAAAAACCTATTACAAAATGTTTTTAATCACCCTTGATTTTGAAACGGTTTCCTCCCATTCCTTTTCAGAATTAGAGGCTTCTGTAATGCCTCCACCTATATAAATCAAAGCTTTATTATCTTTAATTTGCATACAACGTAAATTTACATACAACTGACTGCTTTTTTTAGTAATTGAATAAGCTCTGTTTTCTATATTTCTTTTACTTGATTTTGGACTAATCTTATTTTCAAAATTAAGTTCACCCAAATAACCGGTATAAAACTCACGATTGTAAGGTTCATTATCTAATATGAATCTCTTTGAAGGGACTTTAGGCATGCCACAAACAGCTGGTGTAGGATGTAAAACAGACAGAATATGCTTCAAATTAAATGTTTCAAGTTTTAAACTGGCTTTTATCATGGTTTTTAAATGCACCAAATTACCAGCTTTAACCGTTTCAACTTCAGACACTTGTAGTTTTTGCACTAAAGATTCAAGATTAGCAATAATAAAATCGGTTACAATTTGCTGTTCGCGTTTTTCTTTATCTTCCCAAAACACATCTAAAGTTCCTTTATATTCTTGTGTGCCTGCCAATGCCATCATTGAAAATTGATTGCCTTCAATTTTCATTAAGGTCTCTGGTGTAGCTCCTAACCATAACCCAATTTTTGGATGATACCAACAATAAACAAAAGCAAGCGGATAATTATTTAAAAGATTCTTAAAAATGTCGATAAGATTAAATTCTGAAACGCTTACTGTTTCTTTTCTTGACAACACTACTTTTTGAAAAAGATTGTTTTTTATTGAATTTATTCCTTTTTCTATAAGTTTAATATGTTGTTGTTTATCTTCTTGATTTAAATAAAAAATACTTTTTTTAGATTTCTCCTGAGCTTTATCAAAATATGAAGTTTCAATTTTATCAGCACTTTCCAAAGGCATTAAAATTCCTTTTTCCGAATCATCAAATGGTGCAAAAACAAAACCAACTTCACTATAACTTTCAACATAATGAATGTCATCATTGAATTGTAAAAGCGCCTTAATTTCTAATGTATTAGGCTTTCTATAAGCTACAAATGGTAATTTATTTTTAAATTGTTTTTGAATGGTTTCAAAAAACATATCAGAAGTAAACAAATCTATTTCTTTTTTGGTAATGAAATGGTTGATAATCTGCAAACCGATATCAAATTATCAAAATCATCAGTTATTTTAATATCTAGTAATTGTGTAGTCCTTCCTTTATGCAAAAAGGTTGCCTTAGCATAAACAAAACCTTCTGTAACACTTTTTAAATGATTGGCTGTGATTTCTATACCACGAACAAAAAATTCATCTGTATCAACAAAAATATGTGAAGCAAAACTTCCAACACTTTCAGCTAAAGCTGCTGTTGCACCACCATGAAGAACACCATCTGGTTGATATACTCTTGAGTTTACAGGCATTTTAGCTGTCAAAAAATCACTTCCATAATCAACAACTTCAATATTTAAAGTTTCCATTAAAGTCCCTTTACATGCAGAATTTGCTTCAGCTAAAACAGCTTCTTTATTTAATTCCATATAAATAATGTATTTTTAAATCTGAAATGTAAAAGTACAAAACCAAAGCTTAATATGAATCTTTGATTAGAGCGAATTATGAAAGTTCCAACATTAGAAAATGACCGTGTAAAATTATCATTGCTTGATTTAAGTAATTACAAACATTTATTGCCAATAGCCCAACAAGAAAACTTAATACAATATTCTCCCAGTGATATTTCAACCCCAGAAAAATTAAAAGAATATGTAGAAATTGCCGTAGATGCTTATTATCATAAAAAGGCTATTCCATTTATAATTTTTGATAAAACCAAAAACACATATGCCGGCTGTACACGCTATATGAATATTAATTGGAATTATAAGGTTCTAGAAATTGGATCAACTTGGATTGGCAGAGAGTTTCAGGGAACTGGCTTGAACACGCATACAAAATTTTTAATGTTATCTTATGCATTTGAAACCCTTAATTTTGAAAAAGTTGAATTCAGAATTGACGAGCGTAATATTCGTTCAAGAAAAGCTGTTGAAAAATTGGGCTGTAAGCTTGAAGGCATTTTGCGGAAGAATGTTTACTTAAAAGATGGCTTCAAGCGAAACACCTGCTGTTATGGTATGTTAGAAGAAGAATGGAAAGTTATAAAAGAAAAAGTTTTTAACGCTTTTTAATTTTGATTAAAGATTTTTTTTAATTCTTTTTCTAAAAGCGGTTCCATTATTAAGTACCCATTTTTGTTTGGATGTACAGTATCTAATCCCAAATCCTTTTTCAGTCCTTTAGATGAATCTACCATAGCAGAAAAATAATCTACATAAACAATGTTTTTTGCATTAGCATAAGTTTCTATAAGACTATTAAGTTTTATTATTTTTTCAGCAGGTTCTAAACCTGGTCTCCATGAAAAATCTATAGCGGGAAGAACAGAACACAACACAACTTTAATGTGATTTACCATTGCTAGTTCTGCCATAGATTTAATGTTTTCTGCAATCATTTCTATAGAAATTGGTCCTGTGTTTTGAGCAATATCATTTATACCCGCTAAAATAACTACAACGGAAGGTTTTAAATTTATAACGTCTTGCCTGAAACGCAACAACATTTGCGACGTTGTTTGTCCGCTAATTCCTCTATTTATATACGGCTTTCCTTCAAAAAATTCTGGATGAAATGTCAGCCAGCTTTCAGTGATTGAATTCCCCATAAAAACAACGGAATTCTCTTTAACACCTGAATTCATTAACTGATTGTTTTCATTTTGAAATTTTTGAAGATTTGCCCAATCTTGAGCATTGGCATTTTGATTCACAATTAGCAAAAAAACAGCTAATAAAATAAACTTAAAATACTTCATAACACAAAGGCTATTTAAATAAAACTCTTGAAAAAAATTTAATGTCCTCCAGTAATTTTTTCATCAAAACTAATACCTTGGGCTCTTAAAATACCTTTAACTCTCCATGCATAAAAGGCCAAATATGCAAAACAAAATACTCCAACTATATAACTAGCATGAATACCTATACTTTCTGAAACATATCCTTGTAGCCAACTTACTATACCTCCACCCATAATCATCATAATTAAAAAACTACTTCCTTGACTTGTGTTATTACCTAAACCACTAACAGCCAATGTAAAAATACAAGGCCATAAGGTACTACAGAACAAACCTACACTTGTAAAAGCATAAACACTAACCATTCCATCATTAGACATTCCAACAGCTAAGGCCATAATTCCTAAAAGCGAAAATATAAATAACATTCTAGCTGGATTTCCTTTACTCGCAATATCGGCTGCTATTAACACCAAAATAATCAAAGCGTAAACATAAAAAGGGGTCAAATTATGTTTTGCTATTGCATTTACGGCTAAAAACACTCCAAACGCAAGATATGGAGCAATAAAACGTAATATTTTACGAAGACTAATATCATTTGTAAAAGCTTCAACAGCACCAGTCCATCTTCCTATCATTAAACTTGCCCAATACAACGAAATATAGGGTGCAATATCTGATATAGCAAAACCTAAGTTGTGTTCCATATAAGCAGGTAAATTACTAGCAGTAGAAACTTCAACACCTACATAAACAAATATACCGATCATTCCTAAGACTAATTGTGGATATTTTAATGCAGAAGATCTTTCTAATCCTGTGCTTCCTTCTTTTTCTACAATTGCTTCTGGTTTATCGGGTATTGATGAAAATTTCAATAATACTGCAACAAGTAGAAATGCCAAACCTAAAACCAAATATGGTATTTTAACACTTTCAATACTCATATTGGTTGTTTTTCCTATTGAGGTTCCAAAAATGGCAAAACTTACAATTAGTGGTCCAATGGTTGTCCCAAAATTATTGATTCCTCCTGCTAAAGTTAAACGTTGTGAACCCGTAGAAATTGGTCCAAGCGCGATAGCCAATGGATTGGCAACGGTTTGTTGTAGTGAAAACCCTAAA
Organism: Gaetbulibacter sp. M235; assembly: GCF_043876835.1. Taxonomy (NCBI): domain Bacteria; kingdom Pseudomonadati; phylum Bacteroidota; class Flavobacteriia; order Flavobacteriales; family Flavobacteriaceae; genus Gaetbulibacter; species Gaetbulibacter sp. M235. The sequence goes on along the minus strand of NZ_JBAWJZ010000006.1, from coordinate 42,561 downwards.
GCCACAATGAACAAACCTGATAACATTAAAGCAAATGAACCAGTATTTGCAGCTGGATAAAACAATAATGTTCCCAATGCAGAAATAACAAGTCCTAATACAAGACCATTTTTATAACCTATTGTATTAACAATATCTTTCTTTATTAAAATAGAAATTCCCATATAAATAAGGGAACCAACAGTATAAGCTATATAAAATGCCAGGGAAACTAGCTGACTTTGACCCTGCGTTAAATCAAATGCTTTTTTAAATACTGGAATTAGAATATCGTTACTGGCAGCAACAAATCCCCAAAAAAAGAAAACTGAGACAAGAGGAATGAATTGCCCCCATTTTGTAGTAGAATTTTCAGAACTCATAATTAATTTATAGTAGTTTAATTTTTATAATTTTAAGATTCTAAAAATAGATATATTTTCATCAAAAAACTGAAATTATGAACACTTATTTTGGAATAAAATTTAATTTTTATTAAAAGTATTATTAAGAGCCAGTACTATTTTATTCAACTCCCTCATTCTTAAATTAATATAATCTATCAACTCAAAAAACATGAAATTAATTACTCTATAAGATTTTTAATGATTTCTTTGGTAGGTAAAATAGCTTTAGTATGCTCAATACTTGGTCCTGCGACCCAAACTGTTTTATAGGTAACTTTAGTTGCGGCATTTTCTGTTGCTTTCATACCAATAGAAAATCGAATCATTTTTACCCATTTTTTAAGTTTTTTATTCTTATTTAAAATAGACTCCAACCAAGTTTGCTTGGTTCCAACTTTTTTAACATAAGGTGTATTAATAACTGTACATGGAGTTCCAGAAATACGTTCTGTTACAACAATATCTTTAGCACCATAATCTACACATGCTTGTTTGTATTCATCGGTTACATTTGCTTCAATGGAAGCTATAAAAGGACTGCCAACAGAAACTCCAGCTGCACCATAGCTAATCATTTTATCTATATCTGCTTTACAACCAACGCCGCCAGCCGAAATGACCGGGATTTTACAATTTGAAACAATATTTTTAATTAACTCTTCGGGAGATTTATCTCCTCTATGTCCACCAGCTTCATTATTTACAGCAATAATAGCATCTGCTCCCAATCCTTCTACTTTTTGTGCAAATTTTAAATCGACCACGTCACAAAAAACTTTAATGCCTACTTTATGGGCCTGATTTATAGTTTCTTCAGGACTTCCTAGTGACGTTATTATAAAATCACAACCTTCTTCACACAAAACTTCTAATTGTCCCTTATATTTAATATTGGATTTGTTTACTATTAAATTAAATCCAAATGAGCCACCTTCTACTTTGGCTGCCTTCAATTCTTTAACAGCATTTCTTAACTCATCTAAACCTCTATAATTCAGAGCTGGGATACAACCTGCTATACCACTTTTCATGGCCTCTTTCACCATAGTAGTATTTGATACCAAAAACATGGGAGCTTGGATAATGGGGTATTTAATGCCTAGTAGTTCAGAAAGTTTGCTTGTCATGTTTATTTTATTGAGTTGAACAACAAATATAACAAATATTATGCGCGCATAATAAAGATTAAACTTATGAAAAACGCAATCAGAAATGATTGCGTTTTTTTAATGAGATGCTGAAACAAGTTCAGCATAATAATAATTATTTTACTTCCTCAAAGTCTACCCTTCGACTTTGCTCAGGATAAGCTACTTGACTTCTTCGAAGTCTACGTCTTCTACATCACTGCTTTCTGTAGATTGTCCGTTTTGACTTGCATCTGAACCTGGTTGTGAACCTCCTTGTTGAGCTTCAGCTTGCGCTTTGTACATTTCTTCAGAAGCAACTTTCCAAGCTTCATTTATTTTTTCTAAAGCAGGATCAATTACAGCAATGTCTTTAGTTTCATAAGCCTTTTTAAGTTCTTCTAATGCTTCTTCAATTGGTTTCTTTTTATCATCAGATAATTTGTCACCAAATTCTTTTAATTGACTTTCTGTTTGGAAAATCATAGCATCAGCCGCGTTTAATTTTTCAGCTTTTTCTTTTGCTATTTTATCTGCTTCAGCATTAGCTTCAGCATCTGCTTTCATTTTTTTGATTTCCTCTTCAGTTAAACCAGAAGAAGCTTCAATACGAATATCTTGCGTTTTACCAGTTGCTTTATCGCCTGCTGTAACGTGAATAATTCCGTTAGCATCAATATCAAAAGTCACTTCAATTTGTGGTGTTCCTCTTCTTGCTGGAGGAATACCATCTAAATGGAAACGACCAATAGTTTTATTATCACCTGCCATAGCACGTTCTCCTTGCAATACATGTATCTCTACCGATGGCTGATTATCAGCAGCTGTTGAGAATACTTGCGATTTTTTAGTAGGAATTGTAGTGTTGGCTTCTATAAGTTTCGTCATTACATTACCCATAGTTTCAATACCTAATGACAATGGAGTAACATCTAATAATAATACATCTTTAACATCTCCAGTTAAAACACCACCTTGGATACCGGCTCCTAATGATACTACTTCGTCTGGGTTAACTCCTTTGCTTGGTGTTTTTCCAAAGAATTTCTCTACGGCTGCTTGAACTGCAGGAATACGTGTAGAACCACCTACTAAAATAACTTCATCTATATCACTTTTACTTAAACCAGCAGCTTTTAAAGCTGATTCACAAGGCGCAATAGTACGTTTTACCAAATCATCAATTAATTGTTCAAATTTAGAACGTGTTAATGTGCGCACTAAGTGTTTTGGTCCACTTGCAGTAGCTGTGATATATGGTAAATTAATTTCTGTTTGCGCAGAAGATGATAACTCTATCTTTGCTTTTTCAGCTGCTTCTTTTAAACGTTGTAAAGACATTGGGTCTTTACGTAAATCCATTCCTTCTTCAGCATTAAATTCATCTGCTAACCAATTAATGATTTTTTCATCAACATCATCACCACCTAAGTGAGTATCTCCATCTGTTGATAATACTTCAAATACACCGTCTCCCAATTCAAGGATAGATACATCGTGTGTTCCTCCACCAAAGTCAAATACAACTATTTTTTGGTCTTTACCTTTTTTATCTAAACCATAAGCTAATGCTGCAGCTGTTGGTTCGTTAATAATACGTCTAACTTTTAAACCTGCAATTTCTCCAGCTTCTTTAGTAGCTTGACGTTGAGAATCATTAAAATAAGCTGGAACTGTAATAACAGCTTCACTTACTGTAGTACCTAAATAATCTTCAGCAGTTTTCTTCATTTTTTGAAGAATCATAGCTGATAATTCTTGAGGCGTATATAAACGTCCGTCTATATCAACCCTTGGAGTATCATTATCACCTTTTACTACTTTATATGGTACACGATCTGCTTCTTTTTTTGATTCAGAATATTTATTTCCCATAAAACGCTTAATAGAATAAACAGTTTTCGTTGGGTTTGTAACTGCTTGGCGTTTTGCTGGGTCACCAACTTTGATTTCGCCTCCTTCAACAAAAGCGATAACCGATGGTGTGGTACGTTTACCTTCTGCATTCGGGATAACAACTGGTTCATTACCTTCCATTACAGAAACGCAAGAGTTGGTTGTTCCTAAATCGATTCCAATTATTTTACTCATAATTTATTTTTTATTGTGTTGAATGTTCGTTTTTAAATTCATGGTGTTAAAGTCAATGATTATGCCAACAACAAAAAACTGACAACCTGTCATTTTAAAATTTTAAACTTTAAACCATTTTATATTACAGTTCAATTGAAAAAACTATTTTTATGAGCATAAAATTTAGTTATTAATATATGGAGTGTATTTCTGTTTTTGACATGTTAAAGATTGGGGTTGGGCCTTCTAGTTCGCATACCTTGGGACCTTGGCGAGCTGCTGAACGATGGATTAAAGAATTGAAAGAAGCCAATATTTTTAACAAAGTTGAAAACATCCAAGTAGATTTATACGGATCGTTATCATTAACAGGAAAAGGACATGCAACAGATTTAGCCATTATGCTTGGGTTAAGCGGCGCTAATCCTGAATTGATTCCAATAGACAACATTAACACCATTATTGATTCTATAAAAAAGACTGATACAATCCTTTTTAACAATGAGATGGCACTTGAATTCAAGCCTGAAAAACATATCGTTTTCAACAGAAAATTTTTACCTTTTCATGCCAACGGATTAGTGTTTACAGCCACAGTTAATGGAAAAAATCTAAAGTCAACATTTTACTCTATAGGTGGCGGATTTGTGGTCAAGGAAGAACGGAAAAACGCCAAAAGAAACAAGGAACTATTCAACACATTTCCTTATCCAATTAAATTGGGAACGGAACTTTTAACTTACTGTAAAGAATTGGATATGTCAATTTCTGAAGTTGTATTAGAAAATGAAAAATCAATCCGTCGACCAGAAGTAATAGATTTTGAGTTACAACGTATCTGGAATACCATGTTGGAGTGTATGTATATTGGTTGCCATACAGAAGGTAATCTTCCCGGTGGTTTAAATGTTAGAAGACGAGCAAATGACATCCTGAAAAATTTAAAAGGCGATTTACCCTATAATAATCCTCAAGAATGGCTGGAAACTATTAGATTAACAGAAGTTAAATTTAGGCAAATTCTTAAATGGGTAAGCTGTTTTGCCTTAAGTGTAAATGAAGTAAATGCCTCTTTAGGACGTGTTGTTACCGCTCCAACTAATGGAAGTGCTGGCGTTATTCCTGCTGTACTTATGTATTATATGGTTATTGAAAACCATAAAGCCGATTTTGAGCACATTAAAAAATTCTTGCTAGTAGCTGGAGAAATAGGGAGCATCTTTAAAAAAGGTGCTACAATCTCTGCAGCAATGGGTGGTTGTCAAGCCGAAATTGGTGTTTCATCTGCTATGGCTGCAGGTGCTTTGACAGAATTACTTGGCGGCTCACCAGAACAGGTATTAATTGCTGCCGAAATTGCCATGGAACATCATTTAGGATTAACCTGTGATCCTATTGGCGGACTGGTTCAAATACCTTGTATCGAACGTAACTCAATGGGTGCATTAAAAGCTATTAATGCGGCTGAGTTAGCCTTAGAAACAAATCCAGAACATGTAAAAGTTCCTTTAGATAAAGTGATTTCAACTATGTGGGAAACGGCAAAAGACATGAATTCTAAATACAAAGAAACCTCTGAAGGTGGTTTAGCTATTGGCGTCAATTTGTCGGATTGTTAACTGAAAAATATTTATGGTTGATTACAATCTTGTTTACGTCTGGTATCAATTAAATAAATTATTTTCCATTGTCCATTATCATTAAATAGCTGAAAACAATTTACACCACAATGGCTAAACGCATCATTAAACCAAAACTCATAGGGCGTCCATACATTAGCCATAATGCCATCAATTTGAATCTTATAGTCCAATAAGCGCTCATCCCATTTTTGGTCGCTGGTTCTATTTGCAATAGCATTTATTAGTTTTGAAGGTTCTTCGGTAACTAAAACATTTTTACCTTCTTTATTTGTATAAGTGGTTTGTAATAATATTTTATCCATCATAACAGATTTCATAAGTATAGTATCTCCTTTATGAAATCCTTCAAAAAAAGTATCAACAGCTGCTTTAACTTTAATAGTTTCATCGTCTTGTGCATATAATGTTGAAGTTAAAACAATGCACAAATAAGCTATAATTCTGGTCATGGTGTTTAATTTTTAATAAATATAAACGATATATTGTTTTACTAAATACAGTTAAAGAAAAGTTTAACAATATCCCTCTCATCATATAATTTAGTATTTTTACATCTTATAAAAAACAAACTATGTCAGTCGCTAAAAAAGAATACAAACGAATTACTGTAAAAACGTTGGTTGATATGAAAGCCAATGGCGAAAAAATATCCATGCTAACAGCTTATGATTATTCCATGGCAAAGATTGTTGATGGTGCTGGCATTGATGTTATTCTAGTTGGTGATTCGGCAAGTAATGTCATGGCAGGTCACGAAACCACTCTACCAATTACTTTAGATCAAATGATATATCACGCATCTTCTGTTATTCGCGCTGTGGATAGAGCACTTGTAGTAGTAGATTTACCTTTTGGAAGCTACCAAAGTGATCCAAAAGAAGCCTTGCGTTCTGCCATTAGGATTATGAAAGAAAGTGGTGCTCATTCGGTTAAAATGGAAGGTGGAAAAGAAATTAAAGAATCCATTAAACGTATTTTAAATGCTGGAATTCCTGTAATGGGGCATTTAGGATTAACGCCACAATCCATCTATAAATTTGGAACTTATACTGTTAGAGCCAAAGAAGAACAAGAAGCGGAAGATTTAATTGAAGATGCTAAAATGTTAGAGCGTATTGGATGCTTTGGAATTGTACTTGAAAAGATCCCTGCCAAATTAGCGAAACAAGTTGCTGAAAGTGTAAGCATTCCAATTATTGGAATTGGTGCTGGTAATGGTGTTGACGGACAGGTTTTAGTGCTTCATGATATGCTAGGAATGACGCATGAATTTAATCCACGTTTTTTACGCAGGTACATGAATTTATATGAAGACATGACTCATGCCATTTCTCAATATGTTACCGATGTAAAGAGTAATGATTTCCCAAGTGATAAAGAACAATATTAGTGCCTAAAGTTCTTTCTAATAAAAACAATCTTCAAATCTTGTATGAAGACAATCACATCATCGTTGTAAATAAACGAGCTGGTGATATTGTACAAGGCGACAAAACAGGCGACAAACCTTTAAGCGATGTTGTAAAAGAATATATTGCAGAAAAATATAACAAACCTGGAAATGTCTATTTAGGAGTTGTTCATCGTCTTGACAGGCCTACAACAGGTTTAGTTATTTTTGCCAGAACAAGTAAGATTTTACCAAGACTTAATGCCCTTTTTGTTTCAAAAGACATTGTTAAAACTTATTGGGCTATTGTAAAAGAGAAGCCAAAAAAAGATAAAGACACTTTAATTGGTTGGTTAAAAAAGAATCCAAAAAACAATAAATCATATGTTTATAACAAAGAAGTTCCTGAAAGCAAAAAGGCTATTCTTCATTATAGCGTGATTAAAAAATTGAACAATTATTATCTTCTCGAAGTAACATTAGAAACTGGTCGACATCATCAAATCAGGTCACAATTATCACAAATAGGTTGCCCAATTAAAGGCGATTTAAAATATGGTTTTGACAGAAGCAATGAAGATGGAAGCATTCATTTACATGCCAGACACATATCATTCATTCACCCTGTAAAAAACGAACCTATCGAAATAACTGCTCCTTTGCCAAAAGATGTTATTTGGGATGCATGTGTATAATTTTTGTAGATTTACTTTAAATCGTTACATACATGATTTCAAAAATAGTTAATGACCAAAAAGCTTTTTTCTTGACTGAAGAAACCAAATCTTTAGCTTTCAGAAGAAAAACGTTATTGCGTTTAAAATCTGAAATCATTAAAAATGAACAAATCATCATTGATGCTTTATACGCTGACTTTAAAAAACCAGCATTTGAATCTGTTTTATCTGAAACGGGACTTGTTCTTTCTGAACTTGATTTAACCATAAAGAAATTAAACTCTTGGGCTAAACCAAAACGTGTGTTTCCGTCATTTTTAAACTTCCCATCAACCGATAAAATATATTATGAACCTTACGGAACAGTTTTAGTAATTGCTCCTTGGAATTATCCCTTTCAACTATCATTATTACCAGTAATTGGTGCTATTGCTGCTAGCAATACTGTTGTGTTAAAACCTAGTGAATTAACTCCAAACACATCAAAAATTGTTGAGACAATAATAAAATCTGTGTTCGAAGAGCATTTTGTAGCAGTAGTTCAAGGAGATGCAAAGGTTTCCCAAGAATTGTTGAAACAGCAATGGGATTATATTTTCTTTACCGGTAGTGTAAACGTAGGCAAAATTGTAGCTCAAGCCGCCGCACAATATCTTACACCAACAACTTTAGAGCTCGGTGGGAAAAACCCTTGTATTGTTGATGAAACTGCTAATATTATACTAGCTGCCAAACGAATTGTGTGGGGCAAGTTTTTAAATGCTGGACAAACTTGTATTGCTCCAGATTATATAATTATTCACTATTCAGTAAAGCAGGCATTTATTGAAGCGCTTCAAAATGAAATTGAAAATTCTTATTCAAAAAATCCTCAAGAATCTAACGATTTTGCCAGAATAATAAACTCCAATAATTTATCTAGGTTGAGAAACCTGCTCAAAAATGAAAACATCATTATTGGAGGTGAAATTGATGAAGAAAGATTATACATGGCTCCTACCGTTATAAATGAACCCAAATTGGATAGTGAAGTGATGAAAGATGAAATTTTTGGACCTATTTTGCCAGTTTTAAGCTATTCAAATGAAGAAGACATTAAAAGCATTATTTTAAAATATTACAAACCTTTATCATTATATGTGTTTAGTACCAACAAAACATTTGCAAAAAAAATGATTACCAGTTTTTCTTTTGGAGGTGGCGCTATTAATGATACTATTGTTCATTTTGCAAACCCAAAATTACCTTTTGGAGGTGTAGGCTCAAGCGGTATTGGCGCTTATCACGGCAAACACACCTTTTATACATTTTCACATAAAAAACCAGTGGTAAAAAGAGGCAATTGGTTAGATGTGCCTTTGCGTTACGCTCCTTATAAAGGAAAAATAAAGCTTATAAAATTCTTCTTAAAGTATTTTTAGGTTACTTTAAATGGGTATTCCAGAGTTAATTGTACCCCTTTTTCAGGTTTTGAAACAAGATTTAATTGAGCATTAATTAACGCTGCTCTACTTTCCATATTAAGCAATCCAGAGCCTTTTTCTACGTTGTTTATGTTAAATCCTTTGCCGTCATCAGAAGCAATTATCTTTAAATAATCCGGTTCATATTGAAGTTTGATTTTTAGGTGTTTTGCTTCAGAATATTTTACAGAATTTGATAAAAATTCTTGTATAATCCTGAAAATAATTATCTCATCTTTTCTGTTATTAAATTCAACTTTCTCACCCTTAACTTCTAAAGTTGCCGAAGCAAATTTCATTTTCTTCAACCTGTCTAGCTCATTATTTATTGATTTTTCAAAACCAATATTCAGTACCACTTCATTGTTTAATGATTTTGATAATGAACGAACTTCCTTTAAACTTTCCTTTAATGCTTCAGAAGTATCTTTAAACTTTTCTTTTACATCATCAGAAACCTGCATTTTTAAAATACTTAATTGCATACTTGCAAAGGCCAATAACTGGCCTACGTTATCATGCAATTCCCAACCAATATTTTTTAAAGTTTGCTCTTGTATTTCGGTTTGAGCTTTAGTAATCTCTTCTTCAAAAGCCTGTTGCTGTCTAATTCTATCTAAAAGCAATTTGTTTTTTCTTTTTTGAAATACTACAAAAAATACAATAACTAAAGATGTTATGATAATTAATACCATAATCATATACACTAACAAATAGCGTTCTGAAGCAGTTGAAACTGATTTTAATTGTGTTAGAAAAAGAGTTAAAAAATTAGTCATTTTCAATATCTGGTTTACAAAAAATTAAAGCAAATGTAAATGTTAAATACATACATAAATTAGCAGATAAATAAATAAGCCTTCTCAATTTTATATAATCCCAATCTCTTTCATAAACACTAATTTCATAAGTTGTATAGTTGTCATAAAAAACTATGGGTGTAATAATTAGCCACCAAATAAAAATAGCCGCACTAATATAAAAATTCAATGATTTATAAAAATTTAAAATACTATCTCCTTGTAAGGTTTCTATAAAATAAAAAACAGAACATAGAAAAATAATAACTGCTCCCAAAATACTTATTATGGGAAAAAATTTAACAAAAAATGCTTGCCAATGTAACACTATATATGAGATTGAAAAAAATAAAAAACTTAAAGCACTATAGGATATAATTTTTTTAAATGATTTATATCTTAATATTTTATTGTAATAAAATGCAAAAAACATGATAGCTCCAATTTTCCAATACAAAGTAGTCCACCAATAATTTTTTTCTATAATGGTGCCAACAAGAAAACTTAATATTTTATCTGGAAATACTAACCATGTATATGTATTAATAGCCTCACAGATAGACAGGTATACTAGAAAGTAAATAAAATATTTTGATATTGAATTTTTATATTTATTAAATAAAAATATTCCTGTTAAAGCTGACAAAACTTCAACAAAATGTGTTAAAAAACTATAATTATTTAATAAAAATTCTTGCACTTGTTATTGTGGATAACTATTACCACCGCCTTGTCCTTCATTTAAAGGATCTACCGGTAAATCTCCACCTGGTGCCGGTAACATTAAATTGATGCTACTGGCTTTTGACATTGATTTTTTTCCAGTAGGCACCATAAACATGGTAGTTAAATCCTTTTTGGCTTGTCCAGCATTCTTACCATAAACGCCTAAATACACACGAATGCCATTCATGTCGTATCCCAAACTATCGGATTGGTTTTTTGCATACGCAAGATAATCTTCTACATCCTTTAATGACCACCACGTTGAACGGTCATCTTGATTCCTTCCTTGTTTTTGAGCAGCAGAATCTACAGCTGCTTTTCTGTGAAGTGTCCAATTATCATTTAAAGCCTTTGCCTGGGCTTGTGTAATAACACCCATTGGCTTTATAATTTTTGTTTCCACATCCTCACCTTTAGGCAAACGTGGACAAAAAAAATAGGTTGCTAATGCACCTAGAATAATTCCTAATAAAAAGAGAGACGTTTTTTTCATTTTTTTAAATTATAATTTTCGTTGTATAAAAATAGCAAAAAACATTAGATTAAGATAATTACAATTCATTAAGTAGGAAATCCTAACATAGCTCCCATTCCAACAGTAAATAACCAAGAGCCATAAATTGCATGCTCAATGGAAACTAATACCGTAGATTTAGATTTTTTAAAAGTTATTGCAAAAAGTAACCCGCCTAAAAAAGTGATGATAAGAACCAACGTATTTTTAAAAAAAATATGCCCTAAAGAAAACACTATTGCATTAAAAAAAATAAATTGATTTTCTCCTCTAAATAAGGCTTTGTACCTGTTAAAGAAAAATGTTCTGTAAATTAATTCTTGAGGATATACCGAGAACAACCCGTAAATAAATGTGAATATTATCCATAATTTGGGTTTACTTATTACAACATTAAAAAGTGCTTCTTTATTTGTAAACCAAACAAAAAGTGTGGTTAAAAAAATAATAATTGAAAATTTTATAATTGTTTGCTTCCAAAACAATTTCCAGTTTAAGCTTGGCGCAATTTTAAGTTGTTCCTTTTCAATTTTCAGTAACACATAAATAATGTAAATAAATCCAAAAAAACCAATAGTTAGTTTAATCCACAACGGAAATGAGAAAGTAAAACTAACAGGAACCAAAATAAAAATTGAAAATAATTCTATAAGCTTATAAGTGGCTGATTTCATTTTTAAACATTTATGGCTGTTGTATGTTTTACTTCACTTATTACAAACATGCTGTGAGTGCTTCCAATATGATTGATATTGGTTAATTTATTAACCATAAACTCTCTAAAAGCTTCCATGTCTTTAACCAATACTTTCAACAAATAGTCATAATCGCCACTTATATGGTAACACTCCAATACTTCATTTAAATTAGCCACTTCACGTTCAAACTTAATAACATATTCCTGTGAATGCTGAATGAGTTTAATATGACAAAATACTACAAATGCCTTATCAATTTTTTCTTTTCTAACTAAAGCGACGTATTTGTTAATAATACCCTCTTTTTCAAGTTTTTTAATCCGTTCGTAAACTGCAGTAACCGAAAGATTTAATTTGTTTGAAAGTTCTTTATTGGTTTGTTTACAGTCTTGCTGTAAAAAGACCAATAGTTTTTTATCAATAACATCTAATACCATAATTGAAAAATTTTCCTAAATAATTCACTAAAACCAATTACTAATAACTTATTAACTGTAAATATAACATTTTATAGTTTTATTTTCTTAATAAAAAACTATTCATTGTTTTTTAAACTATAATTTGTGAAATTTGATATAAATTAAAACTAAAATTATGTCATTTAAACCTGCTAACAATATTCAAGATTTACAATATTTTGGAGAATTTGGAGGAGTAAATCCTTCTATTTCAGATTCCTCTACCTATACGTTTCTTTCAGCAAAAACCATGTTTGACACCTTTGAAGGAAATGCAGATGGCTGCTATTTATATTCCAGACATTCTTCCCCATCAAACTTATATTTAGGTGAAGCATTAGCTGCCATGGAAGGAACTGAAACTGCAAACGTTGCCGCATCTGGTATGGGAGCAATAACACCTGCTCTTTTGCAACTTTGCCAAGCTGGAGACCATATTGTAAGTAGCCGTACAATTTATGGAGGTACTTATGCCTTCTTGAAAAATTTCATTCCTAGAATGCAAATAGAAACTACATTTGTTGATATTACTAAACCTGATATTGTTGAAGCAGCCATTAATAAAAACACTAAAGTATTATATTGTGAATCTGTAAGCAATCCTCTTTTAGAAGTAGCTGACATTCCTGCTTTAGCTAAAATTGCAAAAAAACATAACTTAAAATTAATTGTAGATAACACCTTTTCTCCACTTTCAATTTCTCCAGCTATTTTAGGTGCTGATATTGTTATTCACAGCTTAACTAAGTTTATAAATGGTTCTAGTGATACTGTTGGTGGAGTAGTTTGTGGCACTCAACAATTTATAAATGACTTACGAAATGTCAATGATGGTGCTTGCATGTTATTGGGTTCAACAATGGATAGCTTAAGAGCAGCATCTGTTTTAAAGAACCTAAGAACACTTCATATTAGAATAAAACAACACAGTAAAAATGCATTATATCTTGCAGAAAAGTTTGAGTCAGATGGCTTGAAAACTGTTTATCCTGGCTTAAAATCGCATCCTTCACATGAATTATTTAAAAGCATGATGCACTCTGATTATGGTTTTGGCGGCATGTTAACCATTGATGTTGGCACATTAGACAAAGCCAATGAACTTATGGAACTTATGCAAAATAATAATCTTGGTTATTTAGCTGTTAGTTTAGGCTTTTACAAAACCTTATTCAGCGCCCCAGGAACATCTACATCTAGTGAAATACCTGAAGCAGAACAAAAAGAAATGGGATTAAGCAATGGGCTAGTTCGCTTTTCTATAGGATTAGATGATGACATTGAAAGAACCTATCAAATGATGCATGCATGTATGAAACAGCTCAATATTTTGGATTAATAACATTTTAAATATAATTAATACAATCACATTAAAAGCCGAAAGATATCTTTCGGCTTTTTTCTATTTGTTATTTTTATTCTAAAAGCGTAACATTACACTTCAAAAGTAAATTTTACATTTTTTTATGAAAAGCCAAGACATTAAACCAAGAGTACCACAAGATGAACATATTGTAGAAAACAAAGAATTAAATATTTGGGAAGCATTAATTCCTGTGTTTGCACTGGTTGGCATGCTAGCTTACAATGTATATACTTTTGGTGAAGATGCCCTTAGCGGTTCAAATCAATTTATTTTATTAATGGGTGGAGCAGTCGCTGCAATAGTTGGCGTATTTAATAAAGTAAAGTTTGAACAAATGATTGAAGAAGTTGCTGAAAACATAAAATCAACAGCAAGTTCAATTCTAATATTATTAATGGTTGGTGCTTTAGCTGGTACTTGGTTAATAAGTGGCATCATTCCAACCATGATTTATTATGGTTTACAGGTTTTAAATCCAACAATTTTTCTTGCAGCCTGTGTAATTATTTGTTCCATTATTTCAGTTGCTACTGGAAGCAGTTGGACTACCTCTGCAACTGTTGGTATTGCTTTAATTGGAATAGCAGAGGCTTTGGGTGTTCCTTTGGGTATGACTGCTGGTGCCATTTTATCTGGTGCTTATTTTGGAGATAAAATTTCACCTATGAGTGATACAACAAACTTAGCGCCTGCTATGGCAGGAACCGATTTATTTACACATATAAGATATATGCTTATTACAACTGTACCAACAATTATAGTTACACTTATTGTATTTGTAATTATTGGTTTAAATCTTGAACCTAAAGGAACTGCAGATACACATGAAATTTTACAATCCATTGAATCCGCAATTAACGTTAGTCCGTGGTTGTTTGTAGTTCCTATAATCGTAATAATTTTAATTGTTAAAAAAACATCTCCATTGATAGCTCTTTTATTTGGAACTATTTTAGGTGGAATTGCTGCTCTTATATTTCAACCAAACATAGTTGTTGCCATAGGTGGAGGCACAACTTTAGATTTCACTACAGGCTATAAAGGCATTATGAATGCAATAACTTCTGATACTTTCATTCCAACAGAAAATGAAGCCTTAAAAGGATTATTCAAAGCTGGCGGAATGGCTAAAATGATGGGAACAATTTGGCTTATCATTTGTGCCATGACCTTTGGTGGTATCATGGATGGCATAGGTGCATTAACAACTATCAGTAAAGCATTATTAAAACTATTTCATACAACATTCGGATTATTCGCTAGTACAGTAGCAAGTTGCTTAGCTTTAAACCTTACGGCAAGTGATCAATATTTAGCTATTGTAGTTCCAGGTAAGATGTACGCTAAAGCTTTTAAAAACAAAGGTTTAGCACCTGAAAATTTATCCAGGACTTTAGAAGATAGCGGAACAGTCACTTCAGTTTTAGTTCCTTGGAATACTTGCGGAGCTTACCAAAGCGGTGTTTTAGGTGTTGACACTTTGCATTATGCAGGTTATGCCATTTTCAACTGGTTAAGTCCTTTCACTACCCTTTTATTTGCAGCACTAAAAATTAAAATTAAAGAATTAGCAAAAAAATAATATTCATCCTTTTCTTATATTTTTTATTAAGTTGATATTTTTACTTACTTATTTTTATCAAAATAATAAAATTTCATGGTTTATTTTAAACCCATCTTTTTAAGCTATTGCTGTATAAATATTAATAATTAATGAGTGTAAAAATTAGTCTTTTCTAGGCTTATGTTTGCAAAAAATTAATTTAACTTTTTAAAATTTTAATATGGCATTAGTAGGAAAAAAATTTCCAAATTTAAATGTTAACGCAATGAACGACATGGGCGATACTTTTAAAGTAAACGTTTTAGAGGAAGCAGTTAACAATAACAAAAAAGTACTTTTATTTTGGTATCCAAAAGATTTCACTTTTGTATGTCCAACTGAATTACATGCGTTTCAATCTGCATTAGCTGAGTTTGAAAAACGTAATACAATTGTTATTGGAGCATCTTGTGATACTGCTGAAGTTCACTTTGCATGGTTAAATACTCCAAAAGACAATGGTGGAATTGAAGGTGTTACCTACCCTATTTTAGCAGATTCAAACAGAAATTTAGCGTCAACATTAGGAATTTTAGATATTTCAAACGAGCAATACAATGAAGAAACTGGAGTTGTAACTGTTGAAGGTGACAATGTAACTTACAGAGCAACTTATATTATTGATGAAGAAGGAACTGTGCAACATGAAAGTATTAATAATATGCCATTGGGCAGAAATGTGAATGAATATTTGCGTTTAGTTGATGCTTTGACCCATGTTCAAAAAAATGGTGAAGTTTGTCCAGCAAACTGGGAAGAAGGCAAAGATGCTATGAAAGCTGATAGAAATTCAACTGCTGAATATTTATCAACTATTTTAAATTAATATCTATGCTTCAAGAATTAGAAATTGACAATCTGCAGGAAATCATTGCGAATAATGATACCGTTGTGGTACAATATTCTGCAACATGGTGTGGTAATTGCAGAATAATGAAACCAAAAGTTAAAAAACTTGCTTCAGAAAATGAAAGCATTGCATTTGTTATTGCAGATGCTGAAAAATTTCCTGAATCCAGAAAATTAGCTACAGTTGATAATTTACCAACATTTGCCACATTTAGAAAAGGAAGTTTCGTAAATCAAGTTCAAACAAACAAATTTGAAGTTTTAAAAGATTTAGTAGATGAAGTTACCAATAATTAAACATTTAACTCAGTTTATTGAAGAAAACGACGAGGATTTTGTTGTAGAAACCATTGAAACTCTTGAAAGTTTAACAGAGGTTACAACATTAAAAGATGAAGAACTTGATGTTATTGGAGAACTTATTTCTAATATGTACGGAGCAATTGAAGTAAACAAAATGGTAAAAGAAGGTACAACAAAAAAAGAGGCATTAAATACATTTATGTCTCGTGTACTTGGTTCCATTGACAAATAAGAAAAAGAAAATAATTGCATTAAAAAACCACTTCTTTCGAAGTGGTTTTTTGTTTTTATAGTTAATCAAAATTCTTTAAGACAAATCATATCGATCTGCATTCATCACTTTGGTCCAAGCTTTCACGAAATCTTTCACAAATTTTTCTTTGCTGTCATCTTGCGCATAAACTTCTGCATAAGCTCTTAAAATAGAGTTTGAACCAAATACCAAATCAATTTTAGTAGCTGTCCATTTGGCCTTTCCTGTTTTGCGGTCGCATATTTCATAATTACCGTTTGTGGGTTTCCAATAGTTGGCCATATCCGTCAAATTTACAAAAAAATCGTTGGTCAAAGCTCCTTCTTTATCTGTAAGTACTCCATGTTTCGTTCCACCATAATTGGTTCCCATAACACGCATGCCACCTACTAAAGCCGTCATTTCTGGAGCGGTTAATCCCATCAATTGAGTGCAATCTAGCATCAATTCTTCAGGGCTAACCACATAATCTTTTTTCAACCAGTTTCTGTAACCATCTGCCAATGGCTCTAGTGGTTCAAAAGATTCGGCATCAGTCATAGCATCTGTTGCATCTCCACGACCAGGTGAAAAAGGAACACTAACATTCATTCCTGTATTTTTAATCGCTTTTTCAACACCTACATTTCCTGCCAAAACAATAGTATCAGCAATACTGATTCCAAATTCTGAAGCAATTGGTTCTAAAACAGATAAAACTTTTGACAATCTTTTTGGTTCATTACCTTCCCAATCTTTTTGAGGTGCTAAACGTATACGTGCTCCATTAGCTCCTCCTCTATAGTCGGAACCTCTAAATGTTCTTGCACTGTCCCAAGCAGTAGAAACCATATCAGATATAGACAATCCTGAAGCTGCAATTTTAGTTTTAACTGCATCTACATTATAATCTTTATTACCTTTTGGGATTGGATCTTGCCAAATCAAATCTTCTTTTGGAACATCAGGTCCATAATAACGGTCTTTTGGTCCCAAATCTCTGTGGGTTAATTTGAACCAAGCACGAGCAAATGTATCAGAGAAGTAATCAAAATCATTCATGAATTTCAATGAAATTTCACGATAGATTGGATCCATTTTCATAGCCATATCAGCATCAGTCATCATAGGGTTATGACGTGTTTTAATATCTTCAACATCAACTGGTTTATCTTCTTCTTTAATGCTTACAGGTTCCCATTGGTTAGCACCTGCTGGACTTTTTCTTGATTCCCATTCATGGTTAAATAACATTTCAAAGAAACCATTATCCCATTTTGTTGGGTTTGTTGTCCAAGCACCTTCCAAACCACTGGTTACAGTATCACGTCCTACTCCTGTTCGTGTTGGGTTTGCCCAACCCATCCCTTGAGCTTCTACTGGAGCAGCTTCTGGTACTGGTCCTAAAATACTAGCATCACCATTTCCGTGTGTTTTACCGACGGTATGTCCGCCAGCGGTCAAGGCAACGGTTTCTTCATCGTTCATAGCCATTCTTCTGAAGGTTTCACGAACTTGAAGTGCTGTTTTCAAAGGGTCTTGTTTTCCATTAACCCCTTCTGGATTTACATAAATTAATCCCATTTGAACAGCTGCTAATGGGTTCTCCATAGTTGATGGCTTGCTTACATCTTCATAACGTTCGTCACTTGGAGCCAACCATTCTTTTTCAGCACCCCAATAAACATCTTTTTCTGGGCCCCAGATATCTTCTCTACCAAAAGCAAAACCAAAAGTTTTTAGACCCATACTTTCGTAAGCAATAGTTCCTGCCAAAATAATTAAATCGGCCCAACTTACTTTATTGCCATATTTCTTTTTAATTGGCCAAAGCAAACGTCTTGCTTTATCTAAACTTACATTATCTGGCCAGGAATTTAAAGGTGCAAAGCGTTGGTTTCCTGTTCCGCCTCCACCACGGCCATCAGATATTCTGTAAGAACCCGCTGCGTGCCATGCCATACGAATCATGAGTCCACCGTAATGTCCCCAATCGGCTGGCCACCAATCTTGACTATCTGTCATTAAATCATGAAGATCCTTTTTTAGAGCTTCAACATCAAGTTTTTTTAATTCTTCATGATAATTAAAATCTTTCCCTAAAGGGTTTGTTTTAGTGTCATGCTGGTGTAAAATATCTAGATTTAATGCATTGGGCCACCAACTCATTACAGATTCTTTTACTTCTGTGTTACCGCCATGCATTACTGGACATTTCCCTTTTTCTGAATTGCTCATAAGCTTTATTATTAAGTTTAATTTGAATTATTCTCGATTTTATAAAGTTAAGAATTACTTGTCAAAATAAATAGCGAGTCTATCTTAAAATATTATATTAAAATCAATAAAATTTATTAAAGCGTCATTTTAAAATAGATTTTATATATGTTTAAAAAATTTCTGTACATTAATTTCAATAACAGATATTAGCAAACAATTTCGAATAATTTAGTAGCAAAGGCATAATTATTATTACTTTTATCGCCTATTAAAAAAAGGCAACAGCTACTCTTAATAGTAATGCAAAAAAGCTTTAGAAACAGACATTAATTTATGAATAAAGAGGATTCCTTTTTTATTAACAGGATAAAAAGTATAGGGTTTGCTATAAAAGGTGCTATATATCTATTAAAAACAGAGGCCAGTATAAAAGTTCAATTTGCTATTGCGATAATAATTACCATATTAGGATTTTATTTTAATATTTCTAAAACTGAATGGATTGCACAAATTTTGGCTATTGGATTGGTTATGGGTATTGAAGGCATTAATTCTGGCATTGAAGAAATTGCAGATTTTATTCATCCAGAAAAACATAATAAAATAGGGTTAATTAAAGACATCTCTGCTGGCGCAGTTTTTTTTGCTTCATTTTTTGCTATTGTCGTAGGTTTAATAATATATATTCCTAAAATTTTTTAAAAAGTTTAAAAGCCTAACTCTATATTAATTTAGCCTTTAAATTTTCTTTCATTATATTATAGATTGTTAGAAATTATCATTTTGCAATTTTTTAAAATATAGTTTCGTTAATGGTAGTAATTTGTATTTTTGTTTAAAATAATAGCGCATTAATGGCGAAGAGTAAAACTAAAACTAATAAAATTCCAAAAGAAAAAAGAAAATTTTTAAGCTTTAAGTTGTCTAGTCAACAAAAGCTTATTTTTGGAAGTTTTTTAGTCATTTTTGGTATCTTATTATGTATCGCATTCATCTCTTTCTTCTTTACAGGGAAAGCAGATCAAAGTACTATTTCAAATTTTACAACCAGAACTGTTAAAGCTGATAATTGGCTGAATAAATCTGGAGCCTGGTTAAGCGATTTTTTTATTTTACGAGGTTTTGGAGTTTCTTCTTTTATCTTTTCTGGATTAATTTTTCTGTCTGGCTTATACATCCTTCTTGATACAAATAAAGCAAAACTAAGAAGTCATTGGTTTTGGGGCATTTTAACTATTATTTGGTTATCTGCATTTTTTGGTTTTTTTAGTAATTTTTATGATTCTCTTGGTGGCACCATTGGTTTTGAAATAAACTCATATCTACAAGATTATTTGGGCAAAATAGGCACCGTTTTTTTACTTCTTTTTGTTTTAATAGTATTTCTGGCAGTTCGTTTTAAACTGACTCCTCAAAATTTTATTCAATTATTTAAATCAGCAAAAAACAATTTAAAAGATGATTTCATTAAATCTGAAGACGATGAAGATTATACCGTAGCTTTAGACAATAATTTATCTCTTGAGGCAGAAGCCATTAAATCTGCTTTAGATATTCCTTTAGAAGAAAAAAAGCCAGCACCAAAAAAAGATTCAAAACCTGAACCAGAATTAGATATTCAAATTAAGAATGACACTTTTGAATCTGATATTGAAATGGTGGTTGAAAAAACCAAAGAAGAACTTTCTGAAACAGATAATTTAGCAAATAAACTGGTTGAAGATTTCGGTTTGTTTGACCCAACTTTAGAGTTAGGAAATTACCAGTTTCCACATTTAGATTTATTAAAAAAGTACGATTCTGAAGGCATTACAATCAATCAAGAAGAGCTGGAAGACAATAAAAATAAAATTGTTGAAACTTTAAACAATTATAGTATTGGTATTGCTAGTATTAAAGCTACTATTGGACCAACAGTAACATTATATGAAATTGTTCCTAATGCTGGTGTAAGAATTTCAAAAATCAAAAATCTTGAAGATGATATTGCTTTATCACTTTCTGCTTTAGGCATCCGTATTATTGCTCCAATTCCTGGAAAAGGAACTATCGGTATTGAGGTGCCAAATAAAAATGCTACAGTTGTTTCTATGCGTTCTGTGATTGCTTCTAAAAAATTTCAAAGTTCAGAAATGCAGCTTCCAATAGCTTTAGGAAAAACCATCAGCAACGAAACATTTGTAGTTGACTTAGCAAAAATGCCTCACTTACTTATGGCTGGAGCTACCGGTCAAGGAAAATCTGTTGGATTAAATGCCGTATTAACCTCATTACTGTATAAAAAACATCCAGCAGAAGTTAAGTTTGTTTTGGTTGATCCTAAAAAGGTAGAGCTTACACTTTTCAATAAAATTGAACGCCATTATTTAGCAAAATTACCAGATAGTGAGGACGCTATCATTACAGACAACACAAAGGTTATCAATACATTGAATTCCTTATGTATTGAAATGGATAACCGATATGAGTTGCTTAAAAATGCTTTATGCAGAAACATTGCAGAGTATAACGTAAAATTTAAAGCACGAAAATTAAATCCCAACGAAGGACATCAATTTTTACCTTATATAGTTTTAGTTATTGATGAGTTTGCCGATTTAATTATGACTGCCGGTAAAGAAGTAGAAACCCCGATTGCGCGTTTAGCTCAACTTGCTCGAGCTATTGGAATTCATTTAATTATTGCGACTCAAAGACCGTCTGTTAATGTTATTA
Organism: Gaetbulibacter sp. M235; assembly: GCF_043876835.1. Classification (NCBI taxonomy): domain Bacteria; kingdom Pseudomonadati; phylum Bacteroidota; class Flavobacteriia; order Flavobacteriales; family Flavobacteriaceae; genus Gaetbulibacter; species Gaetbulibacter sp. M235. The sequence goes on along the minus strand of NZ_JBAWJZ010000006.1, from coordinate 21,318 downwards.
CAGGTATTATTAAAGCCAATTTCCCTGCCAGAATCGCTTTTAGAGTAACTTCAAAAATAGATTCTAGAACCATTCTTGACGGTTCTGGTGCCGACCAGCTTATTGGTCGTGGTGATATGCTTTTCACTCAAGGAAATGACTTAATTCGAGTTCAGTGTGCTTTTGTTGACACACCAGAAATTGAAAAAATAACTGAGTTTATTGGCTCACAAAAAGCATATCCTGACGCATTTTTGCTGCCAGAGTATGTTGGAGAAGAAAGCGGCACAAGTCTTGATATAGATATATCGGACAGAGACAAACTATTTAGAGAAGCTGCAGAGGTTATTGTAACAGCACAACAAGGTTCTGCCTCTCTTTTACAACGTAAACTTAAACTGGGATACAATCGTGCAGGCAGATTAATCGATCAATTAGAAGCTGCTGGAATAGTTGGTCCTTTTGAAGGCAGTAAAGCCAGACAGGTTTTAGTTAGTGATTTAACGTCTTTAGATAGACTATTAGAAAATGAAAATTTATAATTTATAAAAAAATGAAGCATTTAGCATTAGTACTTTTTGTACTATTTAACATGAACAGTTTTGCTCAAAAAAGCGGAAAAGCATTATTAAAAGACGTATCTAATAAAGTGAATAGCTATGAAAATATTTCAATTGACTTTAAATACGTGCTTGAAAACACTTCTGAAAACATTAAACAAGAAACCAGAGGTGATGTTGTTTTACAAGGAGATAAATACAAATTGAATATTCTTGGTGTTACGCGTTTGTTTGATGGAAAAACATTGTACAATATTAGTCCAGAAGATGAAGAGGTAACTGTTTCTACAAAAAAAGACGATGATGAAGATTTAATTGCACCAAGTAAAATGTTATCGTTTTATGAAAACGGTTATACCAGCACAATGGACATTCTTCAAGATGTAAAAGGAAGAAAAATTCAATACGTTAAATTAATTCCTATTGATTCAAATTCTGAAATTAAATATATCCTTCTTGGTATTGATTCACAAACCAAACATATTTATAATTTAATTCAAATTGGCAAAAACGGAACTAAAACAACACTTACTGTGAATTCTTTCAAAACAAATGAGCCTTTATCGAAAACCTTATTTACCTTTGATGCTAATAAATACAAAGATTACTACATCAATAAATTAGATTAAGTAGCTCTTGAAAATATTAGACCGTTACATAATAACCTCGTATCTTAAAACTTTTATCAGCGTGTTTTTAATACTCATGCTGATTTTTGTATTACAGACTATTTGGCTTTATATCAGGGAATTAGCAGGGAAAGATTTAGATATTGAAATTATATTTAAATTCTTAATATACTTTATTCCTAAACTAATTCCATTAGTATTACCACTAACTATTCTTTTGGCTTCGATCATGGTTTTTGGAGATTTTGCTGAAAACTATGAGTTTGCAGCTATGAAATCTACCGGAATTTCACTTATGAGAGCCATGTCTGGGTTAAGTGTTTTTATTGTAATACTAGGAATTACAACCTTTTTCTTTTCGAACAATGTTATTCCTTGGGCAGAATACAACTCGTTTAACCTGAGAAAAAATATTGCAAAACTGAAACCTGCTTTGGCTATTGAAGAAGGTCAATTTAATGAAATTGAAGCCTACAATATTAAAGTTGAAGAAAAAAGCGGTGATAAAGGGCAATATTTAAAAGATGTTATTATTCACATTAAAGGAACCGATGGAAGAACCAATGCCACAACCATAAAATCTAAAACTGGTGAATTAATAAGTGACGAAGCATCAGATGTTCTAAAGTTGGTATTGAAAGATGGTAACTACTATCACGATTTAAAGCCAAAAAATATTAGAGAAAAAAACAAAGCGCCTTTTGCAAAAAGTGCCTTTGATAAATATACCATTAATATTGATTTATCATCTTTAAATTCCCAAACCGAATTAGATGATGATAAATCTATTACCAATAAATATAACATGCTAAATGTTAAGGATTTAAATTACACCTTAGATTCTTTAACAGTAAAGACCAAGGAAGAATACACCGATTTTTCTAAAACCATATACGAACGTGCCTTTACCAACTCTTTAAAAAGAGAAAAACTTAAAAAAACCGACTCTATTTATAAAGGCAACATTTTAGATCTTTTTGAAACAAAGAACAAAACACAAATAGTTAACATAGCATTAAACTCAACAAGAAGTACCAATCAAATAATCAACACAAGGAAGTCTGGTTTTAAAATATCAGCTATTAATTTCAATAAACATGTTATTGCTTTACATGAAAAATTGGCCTTAGGATTTGCCTGTATCATTTTATTTTTTGTTGGCGCTCCGTTAGGTGCATTAATAAGAAAAGGTGGTATTGGACTACCTATGGTTATTGCCATTTTACTTTTTTTAACCTATCACTTTATTGGAATTTTTGCCACAAACAGTGCAAAAAACGGAACATTTAACCCAGTAATTGCGGCTTGGTTTTCAACATTAATTATGTTGCCTCTTGGTATTGTTTTAACAAAAAGGGCAACGGCGGACAGAGGATTATTTAGTTTTGGTAATTTCATAGAACCTATAAAAAAGTTATTAAAAATAAACGGTGATAACGAGTTAGATTATAAATTTTTAATGTCTTTCAAAAATGAAAAATTATACGATGTCATTAAAAATCACGAAGCTCATAATTATGAAGAATCCTATCGTTATGAAGCTATAAAAATTTTAAATTCGAGAGGTATTTACTACAATGAACTAAAAAATAATGGTGTCAATCTAAAAGAAGAATTTGTTATATCCAAAAAAATAAGTAACGATTTCAATGACCATTCAAAATTTTCAATAACCTTATATACCATAGGAGTAATCCTTTTAATATTGTTTTTTGTTTTTAGAAATAATAAATTCCCTTCATTAGCTTCAGCAACTATACAAATAAGCTTAGTTTCTCTGTTTTTATATATCGTTTATTATATTAAAAGTTACTTGAACATAATTGCTTTTTACAAGAATATTAATAAGGTAAAACGTAAACCAAGTATAGCATTACTAATTATTGGTTTACCTTTTTACTTCTTAACTTACTTTCTTTTAAAAAGGAAAATTAATGACGACTTAAAACAAAATTGTTTAGATAGTTTAAAATAAGCAATATCTTTGCATCATGATTTCAGAAATTAAAACATCCGCAAACCTATCTCAATTCAAGCTTAATACCATTCATGAAGCAATTGATGACATTAGAAATGGTAAAGTTATCATTGTAGTTGATGATGAAAACCGTGAAAATGAAGGTGATTTTCTAGCTGCAGCCGATAAAGTTACACCACAAATGATAAACTTTATGGCTACACATGGAAGAGGTCTTATTTGTGCTCCACTTACTGAAATCAGGTGTAATGAATTGGAACTAAACATGATGGTTAGAAATAATACCGACCCTATGGAAACGGCTTTCACGGTGTCGGTTGATTTGAGAGGAAATGGAGTCACTACGGGAATTTCAGCAAGCGACAGAGCAAAAACCATAAAAGCACTTATTGACCCAAATACAAAACCGTTTGAATTAGCTCGCCCAGGTCATATTTTCCCATTAGTTGCTAAACAAGGTGGCGTTTTAAGAAGAACCGGACATACCGAAGCTGCTATTGATTTTGCTAGATTGGCAGGCTTAAAACCAGCAGGAGTTATAGTAGAAATAATGAATGAAGATGGGTCGATGGCTCGTTTACCAGAGCTTGTTCAAATAGCTAATAAATTAGATTTGAAAATTGTTTCTATTGAAGATTTAGTTGCTTACAGAATGCAACACGATTCTCTTATTGAAAAAAAGGAAGATTTTCAAATTGAAACCAGGTTTGGCAGTTTTAGATTAAGAGCTTATAAACAAACTACAAACAATCAAATTCATATAGCCTTAACTAAAGGCAACTGGAAAGATAATGAACATGTTCTTACAAGAATTAATTCTACTTTGATAAATAATGATATTCTTGGCACCTTAACCAATAATGTAGACAAACAATTGGATGATATGTTTAAGGTTATAAATGATGAAGGCAAAGGAGCTATTATCTTTATAAATCAAGAAACCCAATCGATGAACATTTTAAAACGCTTGGATTTTTTGAAAAACAATCAAAAGCCAAACAAAATTTCAAAAGCACCAAGAATTGATATGGATAACCGAGATTTTGGTATTGGCGCACAAATTCTTCATGATTTAAATATTCATAAACTTAGAATTATATCAAATTCCGAACAAACCAAACGTGTAGGTTTAATAGGTTATGGTTTAGAAATTGTTGAATATGTGAGCTATTAATTATTTAATAGATTTTTAATTATTTCTACCATTTTATTAGCTCTTTCTTTTACTTCAGTTTCTGTCCAAGAAAGTTTAATCAAACAAGATAAATTTCTGCCAATAAAATGATCTGATTTTTCAAATGATTTAGTTTGAAGATATTTTAGACCATCTTTAACTTCTTCAGAAATTGGATATAAGGATTTCAACTCTTTTAAATGTTCCCATTTACGAACATAATGCCAGTTGTTATCATAATAATGAAAACAACTATCAATACCATTATCTTTAAAAGCTTTTGAAATATTTCGAGTTATTTCCAAATCTGGTAAAAAGAAATTTAAGAACGAATAATTTTCTTCACCACCTTCGGGAACCGTTCTGAAAACAACTTCTGGAATTTGAGACAACGCTTCTCTTAAAACGGTATAATGCTTTTTTTGAATAGCTATAAAATCGCTCAAGCGTTTTATTTGTGCTAAACCTACTGCAGCATTAAGTTCCGAAATTCTGAAATTATAGCCTAAAAAAGGATGCGACTCTGCGCCTCTGTCATTTCCAATATGGTCGTGACCATGATCGGAAAAATGGTCCGCAAACTGGGCATATTTATCATTATTTGTAATGACTGCTCCACCTTCACCACAAGTTATGGTTTTAACAAAGTCAAACGAAAGACTGCCAACATCACCATATGTTCCTAATGCTTTTCCTTGATAGGTACCACCAATTGCCTGACACGCATCTTCAACCAAAACAAGTTTATGTTCATCACAAATAGATTTTAAAGCTTCAAGATTTGCCATGCTTCCACACATATGGACAGGCATAATAGCTTTAGTTTTTGAAGTAATTGCTTTTTTAACTTCTTCAATATCTAAAGTTAGAGTATCATCAATATCAACTAAAACAGGAATGGCTCCAAGCATCATAACAGCTTCAAAACTGGCAACAAAAGTAAAACAAGGCATAATAACCTCATCTCCTGCTCCAACTCCAGCAACTGCTAAAGACATGGATACAGCAGCTGTTCCACTACTAATTACTTGTGCATGCTTAACTTGAAATTGCTTTTGGAGTTCACTTTCCAGTTCTTTTGCTTTCCAATGACCATTACGCATGCCATCAAAGCCATAACGCATTAAAACACCACTATCTAAAACATCATTAACTTCTTTTCTCTCTAATTCTCCAAATAATTCGAATCCTGGCATTATATTTTAGTTTAGTTCAATAATTGTTTTATCTAATGACTTTCTAACCTTTTTAAAAGAAGCAAACATATCGTCTTCTGCTCTGTATCCAACAGGTAACAATAGTACCGACTTTAATCCCATTCCTCTTAAATTTAGTATTTCGTCATATTTTTCAGAAATAAATCCTTCCATTGGGCAAGAATCTATTTCTTCAAAAGCACAAACTGTCATTAAATTTCCCAAAGCAATATAAGCTTGATTAATTGACCATATTTTTCGTTCTTCTACACTCATTTTCTGTATAGTCTTAATAAGATTCTTTCTATAAGGTTCAAGAATAGTTTCTGGAGTATTTCGAATCATTTTAACATTATCAAAATGCTTATTCACATCTTCTTCATTAACATCGCTTTGGATACATATTACCAATAAATGGGAAGCATCTGAGACTTGCTTTTGATTATATGCATAAGGAACTAAAGATTCTTTTAATTTATTATTTGAAACAACTACCATACTTATGGGTTGAAGACCAAACGACATTGCTGTAAGATTAAAGGCTTCTTTTAAAGTATCTATTTTGAGTTTAGACAGTTTTTTGTTTTTGTCAAATTTCTTAGTGGCATAACGCCATCTCAATTGCTCTATGGTATCCATAATAATCTTTAATGTTTTACAAAAGTAAGGTTTGAAACTATCTTTTTAAGGAATTTAGATACAAAATAATCAACAGTAAAAGAGTTTAAATTTATTTATAAAAAACTAGTATTTTTATTTGAAAGTATTAAAAAAGGATTCTATATTTGCACCCGCAATAAGCCAATAGCTTATATGACTAAACTTTGGAGAAATGGCAGAGTGGTCGAATGCGGCAGTCTTGAAAACTGTTGAGGGTCACACCTCCGGGGGTTCGAATCCCTCTTTCTCCGCCAGAATATAACCAAATTCCTATAAAACCCTGTAAATTAAATGTTTACAGGGTTTTTAATTTTCAATAATATCATATATAGCTTTTTAATACCAAAAAAAAAGGGACTAATTCGGTGTCACTTTTCCTTCTTTCCAAGTGACACCGAATGCCATGTAAAATATTGATAATAAACATTTTACAAATACAATCTTTCATTTATTTTTTCGTACATTCAAGGATGAATAGCAAATGACACCTATGATAAATTCATTTTCTTTACTTTTTTACATAAAAAAGAGCAAATCAGATAGCCTTGGAAGGGCCAATATATATTTAAGAATAACTGTGGATGGCAAACGGGCTGAATTGAGCATTAACCGAAAAATACATGTCAACAATTGGAATTCACATGCAAATTTGTCCAGGGGCAACAACTATGAATCACAAGAGATTAACAGGCACATAGCTACCATAAAAAATAAAATCTATTCAATAGAACAGCAATTGATCAATAAAGGGAAACACATTACTGCCCAAGGTTTAAAAAACTTATATTTAGGAATAGATACAAGTAATAAAATGCTTTTAGAAATTTTCAAGGACCATAATAACAAAGTGAACAGGTTAGTAGGTAAAGATTTTGCGCCTGGAACGGCTGAGCGATATAAAACTGCAAAAAAACATATAGAAGAATATATCAGACTAGATTATAAAAGTAATGATATTCCTGTTAGAGAGGTAGATCACAAATTCATAAATGGCTTTGAATATTACTTAAAAACAGTACGTAATTGTAGCCACAACACTACAATCAAGTACATTACAAACTTTAAAAAAATTATTCGCATTGCCTATGCAAATGATTGGATTAATAAAGATCCTTTCTATAATTGGAAGGCACGTTTAAAGATTGTGGACAGAGAGTTTCTTACTGAAGAAGAAATTCAAAAAATGGTCGAGAAAGAATTTCATACAACTAGATTGGATATAGTAAAAGATATTTTTATATTCTGTTGCTTTACTGGATTGGCATATGCTGATGTCAAAAAATTGTCAAAGAACGATCTAGTAATAGGTATTGATGGAGAACGTTGGATTAAAACCAATAGAGCCAAAACAGATATAAGAAGTAATATTCCCTTATTGCCTACTGCTGAGTCCATACTTAAAAAATACAAAGCACATTCAGAAATGCTAAATAACGGTACCGTTTTGCCTGTTTTAAGCAACCAAAAAATGAATGCATATTTAAAGGAAATAGGTGATTTATGTGAAATAAATAAAAATCTAACATTTCATTTAGCTCGTCATACCTTCGCAACCACAGTTACCCTGACCAATGGAGTTCCTATTGAATCAGTAAGTAAAATGCTAGGTCATAAATCATTGAAAACCACACAACACTATGCAAAAATATTGGACAGAAAGGTTAGTGAAGACATGAAAACCTTAAGGGATAGATTCCAACAAAAGGAAGCTCTTGATAATGCATCCAATCTATAGTTTGGTTTTCAGTACAACCCTCCTACTTCCACTAAGTTCTTTTAATTCAATAAGCAATCTTTCATTATCCCCTAATACAAATTTAGGCATTACGTAAACAAAATGCTTTGCGCCATTATTTATAATGTGCCTAGGTAAATCATATTTAAAGACCACTTCTTGCTTTAACCTTTGGGAGGATGATTTACTTCCTTTATTTTCATTGGTCTTGTAAACATTTATATAGTCCAAATCTAGATCAATCCCCGATTTATTTTTAATTTCCATAGCTATGTATACTTCATTTTTAATGTAAGCAACATTCAATAACCTTAATCGTATTCCTTGATTTTGTTTAGAGGCTATTTTTGACAGCTTTGGTTTTAATAGATTTTCACTGAACCATTTAAAATATTTTTCTTTACCCTGCACTTTTTCAATGGTGTCAGGATCTCTTTCGGTATAATCCAACTTAGGTTTTTCATTTCCAATACTCTCATCTTCTGAAATGAAGTAGTTCATTTGGGGTACCTTAGTGGCATATTTCAGGGTATATGAATAGACTTGGCCATTAGTGGTAACCACCAGAATATTGCTGTCATCTCCAGGAGTCGCTTGTAACAGTCCAAAGTATTGTTCTCTTTCCCTATTATAGGTGAATGTGAAATTTGACGTACCCGTGATCCCCTGACGAATCGGATTAGGAAAAAACAAGGAAACATTCATTTTTTCATTGGCAAAAATTGTATCCAAATGTTTTTGGGCGGTCCCTAAAAAAGTGGAAAGGAATAGTAAAATTGTGAGAAGAGTTTTCATGGTATCAGTTTTAGAATTAATTGATAATCGTTTAATATGGTTACTCTGGTGTTATTGTTATTACGCCGGAATAGCTTCTTGATGCCACTAACCTGAGGAACACCCGAGATATTTATGTCTTGTACAACATCCCCAACCACTTCACGGGTAGCATCCGCACGAAAAGTGTTTTCGACATAAATACCTTCTTGTCCATCCTGAAAATCAAATGCTTTTAATTTTAAAGGATGACCGTTGATATTCTCAATATCTATGAGGGCTCTGTTAGGTTGAAAACTCACAAACCCAAAAATAAAGGTGTTTCTAGGAATTTCCATGTTATTGATTACAACATCCTTCATTAATCTCAATCTCACACGGTAATTTGCTTTTACTGTTTGAGTGCCATCAACTATAACAGGAAAAGACAGATCGGTGTCTGATGGCATTAGGGATATCCCTTTTTTAGGATTTGATGCAAAAAACAATTGGTGATCCAGTGAAATTTCCATTGATGTCGGTAATAGCATTTCTTTAGGAATTATTTTCTCTTCCTTAAGCACATTTTCTTCCGACACATTTAGGTTTTCATTCTGATAGAGGGTTTCAGAATAATGAATCCTACCTTGGCTATAAATACTATCCACAATTCGAAGCTTTTCCTTATCCAAAAGATCAGGGTCATAAACCCCAGTAGAATCCAATAATCGTTCATCATAAATGCTTGGAGCATTGGTTTGCTTAACTTCCTTTAAGTCATTGATAGCATCCAATTTAGAATCAAATATTTTTTGGTCATCTTTCAATTTAGGCACAGGAATTTGTTTATTTTCAATAACCGGCATTTCTTCTTCATCCAATACCAGCAAGGTGTATACCCCTATAAATACAATTACACATAGTAATAAAGAGGCAAATACGATTTTGTTTTTCTCTAGTTTCATTTGATTTCTTTTTAAATATTGTTAATGTTTTTTAATAATCTATTTTTCTTAAGCTGTTTTCAAAAAAATTAGTAATCAACAACCCATGGGTGTTCTTCGGAAAATTTCTATCGACCTGAATCAAATTGCCAGTAGTTTTTAATTCGTAAGTGTCGATAACTGTTCCTCGATTGACCTCAAACATAGTGATGGTTTCAAATCCATAAGGCTTTTTTTGGATATCTATTTTCGATTCAACACTTAGGACTTTTTGTACCAATGAATACTGAAGCAAACGATTATAAACACCATCTGCCTTTTTTTGTCTGTACAACGCATCTACAGAACTATTTCCTAACCACAGTCCTTTCTCTAAATTCCTTTCATAGCTGCTTGCATCGATATTATAGAAATACCTGTGGAACAGTTCCAAATGTGCCAATACCTCTACTTCAAGGTTCTCCTTTTGGTCTACGAGTTTCAACGGGATCACTTGCCCTTCAGTACTCACGACAAAAGCATGGTCCAAAGTTTCCTTATGAAACTTTAATACCAATACAATTGACACAGCACTGACTATGGTAGTACTGATAATAACGGCCAATACTATAATGCGGTTCAGCCTTAAAACAGAATAAATATTTCTAAAAGGTGTTTTCATTGTTTGATTTTTAAAAAATAAATGTTAGCCTCCAACAAATAACTTGAGAACAAATGACGTTGAGCGCCTGTACAATTTGAATTTCAACAATACGATAAACCCAATGGACCCTAATTGAATAAGGGGAGCAAAAAATTGACTGCCCCAATCCGTCCCAAATAAGGTGGACCAAAAATTGGTGTTTACCTCTGTATATAAATTATTTACAAATACGTTGACAAGAAAAAAAGCAGGCACTAGCATATAAACAGCAGCATAGAGTTTGAAAAAATTATATGCCAAGGATCTGAATTTTTCAAAAACCGCCAAACTGATCACCAGTGGAAAAAAGGCCTGCATGATTCCCAATAAAAAATATCGTTCTGCCAAAAACAGGGGATAAATGAATATATCCAATAACCACAAGAACAGTCCAATGATAAATGCTACTACCTTTAATCCAAATAATGGAGTCACCAAAGCTTCATACAATAGTGCCATTGCTTTTTTGGCGGCTTCCAAAGCACCCACATCCTGCTCAATATCAATATCTTGCATCTGCAAAGGAAGGAGTGCTGGAGCCGTGTCCCTATATTGGGTCTCAATCGCCACCAAAATTGTATCAAAAACATTCAGCACCTGACTGGAAAAAATGACAAGAATCACCACGGCAAAATTCTTTGCGAGCTCTGTTGGGGTCAATCCCCAAGTATATCCGTCATTATTGACAACACCTTCATTATACTTTTTAAGGATATTGATCAGAAAAAATAGAATCGCCAAAGTTTTCATTCCAGTCATGGTATACTGGGAGAAATCACTGTTCTTTATCGTAGTAAACACGGCATCTACATATTCCAATCCTATTGACATCCCTAATAACTGTTTTCTCTATTATTGATTTTATCCTGCATACTCCTAAAGGCTATTATTTCCAAATACCTTCTGGTTTTTTGTTCAATTTCAACCACCATTTCCTTGGATTGTAATTCCTTTGACTTTAAAAATTCTGTACGTTCTGCATCAGTCATTTTTAAAGAGTCACTCGATAAAATCTGATTTATAAAGTCTAAATCCTCCAATGATTGTTCAATAATGGTATTGAAGGATTCTGATATACGACTGACTTCTTCAGGTTTTATAAATGGTGAACTCAAAATATTGCGTAAGTCGTTCTGAACCAAACTATAGAGTTTTTGATTGTTTTGGGAAAGTTCCCTAACCGCCTTAAGAAGAACTGAGCTAAAAAACAAATCTTTTTAGACTAATTTTGAAACAAAGTTTTCATTGTATGGCATTCCTGATTTAGCAATTGCAAAAGATTGTTTTAATAGTTTATTGCACAAGGCTAACATCGCTAATTTTTTACTTTTTCCTTGAGCTACAATGCGTATATAAAAAATTGCTTGGTTCTAGGAAGCTATTCAAGTTTTACCTCTGCTATATTCTCATAACCATAATACAGAACCAATTCTGGATTATTGGCTTCCACTAGTAAAGGAAAGAACAATAATGCCTTGAACTGTTTGAATTTATGTGGCTGAAAATAAATATATGAAAGCAACGGGTCCTTTTTGGTCCAAAAATTAAAGCACATGGAGAAATCCTTATAGCCATCAAATTCATAATCCTCAAAAGTATCCCTTATTTCAGGGTCATATACTGCTCCCAACCTATAATACCCTACAAGCCCTTTCTTCTTTATGTCAGATTTCAACAGCTTACCATAGCTCATATATCCCGCTACCGGTTGAAAGGACACATCTGTTGGCCTGTACCTGATTTTATTGACCGTATCCAAAAGAGAAAACTTATTGATGTCTATTCTTTCTTTGTTCAGGGATTTAATCTTGCACTTGACACTGATCTTTTGAACGCCATCTCCCTTTATTTTGGTAGAGGAATTTAAATTCAACTTATTGGAGACTTTGTCCGATGACATGTATTCAATGCTTATCCTATCATCATCATATAGTTTTTGGCTGAATAAAGGTAAACTGATTAGCAATGCCAGCACAAAATATAGGTCTCTCATAATATATTTCAATAATCCATTTTTAAATTGGTTGCATACTTTTCCAGCTCTGCCCCATGGCTGAAACTCCTGGCCTCAATTATTTTGTTCTGTTCTGAATCATATACAAGCTCCACGTAAAACCTATCTATTGCATAAAGGTTCATGCGAATGTCTGTAGTAACATAATTATCAAGGAATACACCTTTGTCCATTACGATGAACAGCTTTTCCTCATAACCCAAACCATTAAATTCTTTTAAAGTCATTTCCCTTTTAATATTAAATAAAGCACGGCGAAGATAAGGACAATAACAATTACCATGAACAAATTCAGAGACCTTTTCTGGGAAGCTATCTGGTTCATCAAAAGCAGTTTTTCACTCTCAGCAGCTTTTTTATAGATCTGCATTTCTGAATCCTTATTGGCTATCAGTTTTAACCGCTCTTTATGTGAATTCACAATCTTTTGGAGAAACGTACCCACAGCAGTCGGCGTCGATAACCCCATGTCAGCAACCCGCTGTAAAAGGGTTTTATCCTGTTCATGGCCAATACCGGTTATAAAAGGAATGGGCAGTTCTATAGCTTTCCTGCACAGTTCAATCTCATTGAAAATCTCCAATCCACTTCCACCCCCTCTTAGGATTATAATCAAATCAGAACCATTGAAATCATGTGTCCCTAAAAAATTCACTAGCTCAGCACTTGATGTCAGATTGCACTGATGGTGCCTAATGTTGTAGTAATCCCTATCCTGCAGTTGGTTTGAATAATCTTCCTGGGAAGTGGATTGGATTCCGGTTATGATGTCCAATGTTGGTTTTTGTTCGCGTTCTATTTTTTTTAGGAGCACATCCTGTATTATTGGAAATTCCCTGTCAAACCTTGCGCGTATGATGTCATATTCAACTTTAGAGACAATTTGCACCTCTTCCTTGTGCTCTAGTATCTTGGTCACCCTAAAATAAACACTCAACCTTGAGCTGTTATCCAACGATTGCCCTCTTGTAACATAACCTTGAAAATTATAATAACTGCCAGGTGCTAGTTTTGATTTTACACTTTGTGTAACCTGGATCGTTATCCTGTGTTGTTTCTCTTTGCTTATTATTTCGTCATAGTAATACTGACCATAAAGCTTGTTATTATTATCAGAAAAAAAACCCTCAACGATGATAAGTTGACCATCCATTGTGGATGACAGGCTATTGGCATATAAATTTAAAAGGGTAGGTACGGTTATCCTATTGTTTTCTTTGGACATTAAAATAACGAAGTTAGTTCTGGATAGTAAATTTTATTGGTGATTTCCTTCACATTACTATCAATTTTTGGTTTATATAGGTCTTTACTGATGGAATAGGCGTCCAAATGTTCATCTCTATAGTTTAGATTGACCAATTCCTTTATGTCATCTTTGCTTAGATCTTCCGAAAGCCATTTATCAATATTTTCAAAACTTAATATCAGTGGTTGCCTTTTTTTTACATTATGGATTTTTTCAAATAATGGGCTGGCCTTTTTAGTAAGGATACTGAACGTGATATAGGTTCCTATAACATTATATATCCCAGCTAAAGCCAAACCCATATCCTCTTTATCCTTAATGAAAAATGGATACTTTTTCTTATCATGTTCATGTGGTTCAAAAAAACCATCTACTGGAATGACACAACGCCTTTGCATGACAGATTCCCTGTATATAAAATGGTTGAACAGTTTTTCAGATTGTGCATTTAGACCAGAGCCATATTTCACGGACTCTTTGTAATATGGCTTAATTTGATCAGGTTGTCTATCATTGGAGACTATTCCCCAAACCCCTGGAGCAAGAACATTTGGCTTCTCTTGTGGTATCACCAAAACATTTGGATGTGAAAATCCATTTATATGATACCGGGGTCCACCAATTACAGGTCTTAATCTTTCATCACTTATTTTGACCTTAAACTCCTTTTCCCAATATTCTGGCTTATGCCAAATAGAAATCTGAAAGCACATGATTTATATTTTACTTTCATGAAAATACAAAATATTTTAATTCAATCTAGGATCGGGCTTTAGTGCCAACTTTTTTGTTCTGGTGATTTCTATACTGCAAAACCCAAATTCTTCTATGACCTTGCCAATACATTCATAAACCCCGATACCGTGAATGGGATATTTTTCTACCACATTATGGAAATGCACCGTATCAAAATAGTCTCCCTTTTCGTCCACAAACGTACAGAAACGCATGATCTTTTCATTGGATGCCTTATGGAACCTAGTGTTTACCAACTTACCATATAAGACAACTTCTTTTTTGACATAATCTTCCATTTGTTGGGCCATGATATGGGGCCTCAAAGGTTCATTTATCAAATTAAAATAGTCAAATAATGGAAATCCCAAAAGCTCCATTTGGTCATAAGCCTCTTCGATCCAGCTTGAAGTGAACTGGGGCAATACAAATGTTTTATGGTTGGGACTGAAGAGTTTCTTTTGCCCTGTTCTAATCGAATGGGTATTAAGCTTAAAAATGGCCTGCCATAACAGCTCCTCTTTTGGTACCCCGGTAAACCTAAAAGAACCTATCCTAATCAAAATGGTCAGTTGTTCTATACTGATCGTGACCCTATCAATAAAATCATCCAAGGATTTGTACTTTCCATTGAGCTGACGTTCAGTCAATAGTCGTTTTATTGTAAACTGCTCCAGGTTTTTTAAATACCCAAATCCCAAATAAATGGTATCCCCGATTATGAAATTAGGATGGTCACTGTTATTGATACAAGGGGCTTCCACCCTACCGCCACAGTGTTTAGCTTCATGGATATAATGTTCTGTGCTATAAAACCCGCCACCATTGTTTAAAACGGCCACCATAAACTCCAATGGATAATAGCACTTCAAGAACAAGCTCTGGTAACTTTCCACAGCATAGGATGCCGAATGTCCCTTGGCAAACGCATAACCAGCAAAACTCTTTATCTGGTCCCAAACCTCAAAAATCAAATGATCGCCGTATCCTTTTTGCCTGCAATTGGCAATAAACTTTTCTTCGACCGCTACAAACTCGGCACGTGATCTAAACTTACCGCTCATGCCCCTTCTTAAAACATCGGCTTCTCCCAATGTAAGTCCAGCAAACTGATTGGCTACTTTAAGTACATCTTCCTGATAGACCATGATACCATAGGTTTCTGGCATTATTTCCAACAATATGGGATGCCCTTGTTTTCGTCTTTCGGGATTGCGCTGTCTTATAATGAACTCCTGCTTCATTCCTGAACTGGACACACCTGGACGGATGATTGAACTTGCCGCTACCAATCCTAAATAATCCTGTGTCTGCAACTTTTGCATCAGGCCACGCATTGCTGGGGATTCTACATAATAGGCACCTGTTGCCTTACCTCCTTTCAGCAATGCATTGACATTGGGGTCTTTTTTAAATTTCTCAACTTCTGTAATATCTATAATGGGATCATCTGGTTTGTTGTACCTGATGATTTCAAGGGCATCCTTAATTTTGGCCAATCCGCGCTGCCCTAAAATATCAAACTTGAAAACACCAACGTCTTCTGCAATGATCATATCAAACTGAACCGTAGGAAAACCTTTAGGTGGCAAGTCCGTTGCCGAAAAATAATGGATTGGTTTATCCAAAATCAGGATCCCGCAGGAATGCACGCTCAAATGGTTTGGAAACCCCTCGATCAACTTTCCATATTTTAAGACCAAATGACCAAACTCATCCAGTTCCGGCTTTTGAAACCTACCAACACTTATCTTATCAATGTCCTCTTTAGGCAAACCAAATACCTTTCCCAACTCTCTAACTACTGCACGATACTTAAAAGTGTTGTAGGTTGCCAAAAGGGCTACATTTTTGAAACGGCTGAAAATATATTGGGTGACTTCTTCTCGCTCTTTCCATGAAAAGTCAATATCAAAATCAGGTGGCGATGTCCTATATGGATTTATAAAACGCTCAAAATACAGATCCAGTTCTATAGGGTCTACATCGGTAATTCCCAACAAATAGGCCACAATGCTATTGGCCCCACTTCCCCTACCAACATGAACAAATCCTCTTTGTTTGGAATAATTGACGATGTCGTGGTTTATGAGAAAATAGGAAACAAATTTCATTTCCCTAATGGTTCTTAATTCGATCTCTATACGTTCCTCAATCTTTTTGGTTGGATTGGAATAGCGTCTTGGAAAGCCTCTTGCACAGAGTTCTTTCAATCTTTCAAAATCCGCTTCTTCGCTATCAAGATAAAGGCCTTGGTTTTGTGAAATACGGTCATGTCCAAAATCAAATTGAATGGAACAATTATCCAATAACATTTGGGTATTGCTCAGGATATGATCGAAAAGCTGAAATTTATTTTTCAGTTCTCCCAATGCATACATTCTATCTGTTTCTTTGCACTCCTCGGATTTTGATAGCTTGCTCAATAAGGTATTGTTGTCTATGGCACGTAACAATCTATGGGCATTAAAATCCCGTTTATTGCGAACGGTTACCTGTTGCTGCAATACCAACCTGTCTCCAAAATCCTTATAAATGGTAAACGGCAAACGTTTTAAATCCTCTATACTGACCCCTATAAACTCATGTTCCATGAATTTTGTTTTTTCCAATTGCATGACCTGCTCCAATGGATAGACCATATAAGTATTATCCAAGATTGGTGCTTTTTCAGGTATTTTAAGTTTGCCATGTGAATGCCTGGACAAAAACCTGTTGAGTTCATAAAAGCCTTCATTGTTTTTGGCCAGTCCCACAAACTGTTGTTTGGCTCCATTACGGAAATCAATCCCCACTACTGGCCTGATATGAAACTCCTTGGATTTCCTTATGAAGTTTAGACAGGCTGAAGTATTGTTTATGTCCGTTAGGGCAATACTTTTCATGCCGTAAGCATGAGCCATCTCCAAAAGCTCTACTTCAGAGAACGTGCCAAAGCGCAATGAATAATATGTATGGCAATTGAGATACATTACCTATTTCTATGAGCTAACAATATGGGTGGGTCCCCATTAAAAGGGTTTTGGAAACGACCTATGGTTTTTGCACCCATAGAGGATGCCTTTTGGATGCTAAGCTCCCCAAATCGGTTCCTGATTGTATCCATTGCATGGTAAAGGCCCAACATTTTTTCGGTATCATCAAATAAATTGATCTGATAGTTTCCAGTGACCAAATCGCTGAACTTGACCCCAACCAATCGGATCAATAAGCGCCGTTGGTACAGGTTGTCGAACAGCTCCAATATTTTGGGGATTATCACATGGTCAGCGCTTGTGTAGGGAATTTTAAGCTGCTTGGAATAGGTATTGAAATCTGAATACCTGATCTTGACACTAATGCAAGAGGTCAACTTATTGCCCCTACGTAATTGGTAGGCAAGGCTTTCTGCCATGGCAAATATGGTCGTACGCAATTTTACGACATCGGTAGTGTCCTTGTCAAATGTGCGTTCCGTTGAAATCGATTTTCTCTCATGAAAAGGTATGATCGGTGGATTGTCCAGTCCATTGGCACGCTTCCAAATGGTCGTGCCGTTAACACCCAAAACACTTGTCATCATCTCGACAGGCATTTGTTGCACGACACTTACTCTGTCAATCCCTAAATTTCGCAGGATATGGTACGTTTTATCTCCTACTGAAGGTATTTTCCTAATGGACAACGGTGCCAAAAATGGCTTTTCAAAACCCGGGTCGATCCGCAACTGGTTATTGGGCTTGGCTTCCCCAGTGGCCACTTTTGAAACGATCTTATTGGATGACAGACCAAATGATATAGGCAATCCCGTTTCCCTGATGATCATGGTACGCAATTCTGAGGCATATTTATAGCTCCCAAAAAAGGTATCCATGCCGCTCAAATCGGCATAGAACTCATCAACACTTGCCTTTTCAAAAAGGGGTACTTTTTCTTTGATAATCTCCGTGACCTGATGTGAATATTTGGTATAGATAGATGAATTTCCACGTATTACAACTGCTTCGGGGCATAACCGCCTGGCCAGTTTCATAGGCATTCCAGAATGCACGCCAAAACGCCTTGTCTCATAACTACAGGCTGCAACAACACCTCTATCACCTGTTCCGCCAACAAGCAAAGGACGCTTCTGTAAACGGCTATCGATCAATCGTTCACAGGACACAAAAAAGGTATCCAGATCTAGGTGCAGAATTTGTTGCTTCATGTTGTAAAATTAGCTACATTTACGAGCAATTATTGCTTATATTTGTAGCATTATGAAAATTATATCTAAAAACATTCGACACCTGAGACAGCTAAAGGGTCTTACCCAAGAAACCTTAGCGGATGATTTGAAGGTTACGCGCTCACGTATCAGTTCATATGAAGAAGGCCGTTCTGCTCCTACCATTGAACTGCTTATTAAGCTATCTGATTATTTTAAGATCCCTGTTGATATTCTTATTAAAAATGACCTAACAAAATCCAAAGAATCATCATTTATTGAGATTGGCAACCAGCGTGTATTATTCCCCATCATGGTAGATGCAGATAATGAAAACCTTATAGAAGTGGTTCCCATAAAGGCCTCTGCTGGATATTTGGCAGGATATGACGATCCCGAATACATTGAACAATTGGAAAAAATAAAGCTTCCTTTCTTGCCAACAGGAAAGCACAGGGCATTTCCCATAAAGGGAGACTCTATGTTACCAATGAAAGACGGTTCATTCGTTGTGGGACGTTTCATTGAGGACAGAAATGATATTAAAAGTGGAAAAACATATGTGCTCGTTACACTCAATGATGGCATGGTCTACAAAAGGGTCATCAACAACATTGATCTAAATAACTCCCTATTGTTAATATCAGATAATAAAATATATCACGACTATAGTGTTCCTATGGATGAAGTCCTTGAAATTTGGGAGTTTACATGTAGTATCAATACCCAGGAGTATGACGAACATGAACTCAAACTGTCCAGTATCATTTCGATGTTCAATGATTTAGGGGTAGAACTGAAAGCTTTAGAAAAACTGCAACGCTGATGTATACCATTATTGATGTTGAGACCACAGGCCAAGGAAACAAGGTTACTGAAATATCTATTTTCAAATATGATGGTACGCAAATCATTGATGAGTTTACGTCCTTGGTCAATCCAGAAGCTTATATTCCTGATTACATTACTGCCTTAACAGGCATTGATAATTTAATGGTAGCCAATGCCCCTACATTCCCAGAAATTGCCAATGATGTTTTAGCCATTACAGAGAACACAATTTTTGTAGCGCACAGTGTAAACTTTGATTACAACGTGATACGTAATGAGTTCAAAGCTATTGGAATTGATTTTAGAAGAAAAAAATTGTGCACCGTACGATTGTCCAGAAAATTAATTCCCGGGCATAGATCCTATAGCTTGGGAAAAATATGCCATGCACTTGATATTGATATCAATGGCAGACATAGGGCACGGGGTGATGCAGAAGCTACGGTCATCCTATTTGAAAAATTATTAAATTCCGAAGGTTCAGAGACCGTGTTCAATGATTTTCTTAAAAAAACTTCCAAGGAAGCCACATTGCCACCACACTTACCCAGTTCTGTATTTAATGATATTCCCAATGAACCAGGTGTTTACTACTTTAAAAACAAAAAAGGAAAGGTAATTTATGTTGGTAAAGCAAAAGATTTAAAGAAACGGGTATTGGGTCATTTCTATGATAAAACAGAAAAGGAACTCAATCTTTGTAGGGAAACAGTAGACATCGATTTTGAGCTGTCCGGTAGTGAACTTATAGCCCTTCTTATGGAAGATGCAGCAATAAAACAATACTTTCCAGAATACAATCAAGCTTCAAAGCGAAATCCAAAAGCCTATGCCATATTTAGCTATGAAGACAGAAAAGGCATCATTCATTTGGCATACAACACTCTAAAGGCTACACCCAACCCTTTACTGACTTTTTATAATATTACAGATTGCAGACAATTTTTGGAGAGCCTTTGCACCCAATTTGAACTGTGCCCAAAATACTGCCATTTACAGGAAGGTGTTACACAATGTTCACATTACAAGATAAAAACATGCCATGGCATCTGCCTTGAAAATGAACCAATCATAGAATATAACAAAAGAGTTCAAAAATCGATAAAACATGTCGTTGAAAACTCTAAAGATTTTGTAATCAAACAAAAAGGAAGGCATTCTGAAGAAGAGGCCTTCGTTCTCATCAAGAACAGTGTGTATTTAGGTTATGGTTTTATTGATAGATCGGAACAAATCACAAACTATGAGGCTTTAGAAAATTATTTGATTCCCCAAAAGGATAATGTGGATGTGCAGAAGATTTTAAGAATGCAATCAAAAAGTTCTATTGCTTATTTAAGAAGTAAATCCATTTCACTTACCTAAATAGACGATTGTTAATGAACAATCAAATTAACTACTAAGTCATAATCAATACAAAAGCGTTGCTTAAGTGAACTCTAGCATTAAAAGACTGCCACCTGTTATAACTCTTAAGTTTAAAGCAACAATCCTAAAACCAAAACAAAGAAACCTAAACCAAAAACAAAATTTTGCAGAAACTTTTGCAGAAGGAATGTTTGCATTTGAACAAGGAATAATGATTCACTATTTACTTTCTCAAAACGATAAATTCACAAAAGATGCAATTAAAAGCGTAGAAGGAATTCCAAGTGCATTAGACAAAACTTTAGAGGCTGTATTATTTATGAGAACAAGTTTTGCGAAAATACCATTTTTGAATAATAATTTAAAAGATATTCAAAATACTATGCTGATAGTAATTGACTCTATTTTGAACGACTATTAGAATGCCAAATCAATAACTTTGAATTCAATTAATTCAGCGGAAATTCTGATAAAAACAACAGGTAACGTAGATATCATTGCTTAGGATTTTTATACCGAAAAATCCGGTTCTGTCGCGTTTGTGAAATTATGATCTAAAAATTTGCAGTTAGCAAGACTTCATGCTGACAAACTATAAAATGCCTTATAGACAGATAAACACTTGCTGTCCATCTGTCCCTTCCT
>NZ_JBAWJZ010000005.1:0-287627 GCF_043876835.1 Gaetbulibacter sp. M235 | reverse complement strand
CTATGGACCATATGCTGTTGGTGTACATACTGTAGATGTAACAGATGCCAATGGTTGTCCATATCAATTGGAGTTCACAGTTGATGAGCATCCAGTAACACCTAAGTACACAGCGTCACATACCGTGTGTTCAGGAGATTCTTGGACATTCAGTTATGATCCTGATGGTCAAGGTTCAAATGACTATGGACCATATGCTGTTGGTGTACATACTGTAGATGTAACAGATGCCAATGGTTGTCCATATCAATTGGAGTTCATAGTTGATGAGTTCCCTATCCCATCATGTAATGCTATAACTGAGCTACAATGTGCCGGTTCCCCAATTACGGTAGCTGAAAATGGAGGAAACGCGGTGTCTTGGAAATGGACAAGTAATAATCCAAGTGTAACATTTGATAATGACGAAGCACAAAGTACAATGGCTAACAATACTGTAGCTGGTGATATAATTTATGTTACTATTACAGATGGAAATGGTTGTGAATCTACTTGCGAGGTATCACCAAATCTGTATAACTGTACTCCAAATTGTGAAACAGCCTTTGGTGTTGCAACGCAATCAGTTGGAGGATATGATACTGTAGATGAAAGTATAAGCAGTTGCTTCCGTAATGATGGATTTAGTCGTTGGGGATGGACAAATAAAATCTCAGGATTCGGTGAACATGTATTTTCATTATATGCTGGGGCTGCACAATGTATTTTAGGTAAAGGTGCTTATGCTGGAACAGTAACACTGAATTATGAAAATGACGGAACTGTAACTGTTTCCTATAATATGGCTTCTGGATATGTGTTATCTGAAGCTCATGTATACATAGGTTGCGATCCGTATCCAAAAACTAAAAAAGGAGTATACACAGTAGCGCCTGGTCAGTATAGTTTTAATGCTGGCAATTTAGGATATGTTCAGACAGACTTTAGCACACCACCTGTATCAGCTTCTGGAGATTTCTACTTTATTGCTCATGCTGTAGTATGCGAAAAGGATATTCCTGAAGGATGTTACTTACCAGGTTCACCATACGAAGGTGGAGTATTTGATTATCCAACTTCACCAATTGAAACCGACTGTGATGTTGATACAGGTGGATGGGGTAAAGTAGCTAATAGTAAAGATGTAACTTTTACAGCTTACCCAGTTCCTTTTGAAAATGAAATTAATATTAGCTATAAATTTGATTATGAAACTTATGTTAATATCGATGTTTATGATGCCAAAGGTTCATTAGTTAAACAAGCTGTAAATAATAATTACATAAAAGGAACAGTTGATAAAACAACTCTTGACTTGTCAAGAACTGATAATCAAATGTACTTTGTGAGATTAATGACTTCAAGAGGTATGCTTGTTAAGAAAATAATATCTACAAGTAATCTTTCTAGAGAGTAAAAAATTAACTTTATTAAAATAAAAAAGAGCGGCCAATGGTCGCTCTTTTATTTTATTTAATTAATTTAAAGATCAACTTTTCAAAAACTTAATTGCCTTTATAGTATTATCTATTTCAATTTGTGCAATGTATACTCCTTTTACTAAAGATGATAAATTAATGTTTTCTACAGAATTATACAATTTTTTATAAATAACACCTTGACCAAGTATATTATATATTGAAATTGAACTCAAGGTTTTATTTACAGATTTTAAGGTTAAAGTTTCACTATCTGAACTGTAATAATATCTAAAATTTTCTTTGTTAAAATCTTCAATACCCAAAGTAGAGCTAGTAAGTGATACATCATCGATATCAATAACATTCTGATCCGTAACATTAAAGTGTCTAAATGCAATATATACCATTTGTCCCGCCAAAGAAGAAATATTAAAGCTTCTGTTTGCCCATACACCACTAGCATCACTGTTATCTAAATTTTCTTGGAACACTATGGGGCTTGAAATAAAATCAGAAATTTGATTTCCATTTGCTGCATAAACTGCATAATTTTCTTTATCAAAAGACCAATCAGGTGTTATTACTCTCCAAGTTAATGTTATGCTACTTGATGAGTTGTAAGCTGTTAAGTCTATTGCATTAGTAATAACCCAGTTATCTGGTGTTAAAGGGCGACCTTCTGACTGTAAATATGAAGCGGACTGAAGACCATTGTTTCCACCACCAAGGTCGGAAATAGACCAATTATGACCGTCAACATCTGCATCAATAACATTCCAACAAACCGGTATAATATTTGGATCACTAAAGTCTATCGAAATTGGTAAAGTCTCGTCACATGATTGTGCGCTTAAATTATAAGCAGCACATAATACTGTAAATAAAAGTAATGTTTTTTTCATAACTAATTAGGTTAATTCATTGATAAACATACAAATAAAATTACAATTTAACAGATATATATGTAATTTATCGATAAAATATACAATGAAATACACTATTTGTAATATTATGAATACAAATGCGGTATTTAATTTTTAAAATTTGGCAAAAATAATTATCTAATTGAATAATAGACAATTATATATTGATAACTTATCAATAATCAAATAAAGCTTATTAAATATTGTAGTCATTTGAAAAGTAGTCCTGTTAACGATTTTTTTAATGATTTGTCTAATATCTTATAGGTTCAAAAAATTAATGAATAAATTTAAATGAATATGTATAAAATATTAATGACAAAAAAGTTACCCATTTTATAATACTCATTCTTCTTAAATTTTTATCAACTTAAAAGTAATATTATGAAAAAAAATATTTTAACATTACTCATTTTATTCTTTGCTAGTATTTCATATTCTCAAAACTGTAAAAGTAATTTAGAATTGGGTACATTTTATGCCACTAATTCTGGATACAATGAAACTGTTACATCTAATATTGCTCCTGGTCAATATATAATTGTAGAAAATGTTTTAGAAAATTTGTATACTTTCACTTCAAGCCAAACTGGAGTAAGTGATTATATAACTATTAGAGATTATACTGGAAACACAATTTTAGCCCAAGGTGAATCTCCATTAAATTATCAATTTCAACCTGGACAGATTGATACAAATACAATTCAAATACATATACATTTAGATTCTAGTTGTGATAGTACAGATAATGGCAACCATACAGTTACTTTATTAAATGTCACAAATTTACCTACATGTTATGCTCCTGAAAACCCTAAGGTTAATTATTTATCAAATAAAAGGATTGATTTTTATTGGGAAACGCCTAGTACAGGGTCTGCACCAATAAATTATGATTGGGAGATAGGAATTGCCGGATTTATTCCTGGCACAGATAATGAAGTTGTAAAAGGTTCTACTGGAGGTGTAACATATGCTAGCTCAGGAGAAACACTAACATTAAGTACTGCTTATAAAGTCGCTATACGGTCCAATTGCGGTTCAGGAGATTATAGTATTTGGTATCAGACACCGTCAATTACAACTCTGTCAAGCGATCCTCCAGCTAACGACTTTTGTGATGGCGCCATATCTCTTATTCAAGAAACTGGCATATCTGATGCTGGTTCTGCAACTGAAATTCCAGGAACGGTTTTAGGAGGAGCTGGCACGAATACTTTAGCTGAAACATGCAATGGAGAAACAGCAAATGCCCGCGATGATGTTTGGTATTCATTTTTGGCGCAAACCACAGACGTGAATATTACCTTGGATCCTATTTTTGATGGACGGCTTACTTTGTTTTCTGGTGATTGCAATACATTGACCTTTTTGACATGTAGCGATAATAATGGAGGGCTTGATCCAAGAGGTGAACAAATCAATTACAATAGTTTAGTAATTGGTCAGACCTACTATTTCAGAGTATATTCACAGGGGTTTAAGGCCACAAACCCAAATTTCACTATAAAGCTGTGGTCTGAAACACCCACAACAGATAATGATAATGATGGCTATAGTGTTGATGTTGACTGTGATGATGCAAATGATACTATTTACCCAGGAGCTACTGAAATCCCAGATAACACCATAGACGAAGATTGCGATGGATATGATCTTAAAACCTGGTATTTAGATTCGGATGCTGATACTTATGGAGACATTTCAAATACTACTTTGGCTAGTTTGCAACCAGATGGTTATGTTAGCAACAGTACTGATTGTGACGATACGAATGCAGCAATCCATACAACAATCACTTATTATATAGATTCCGATGGAGATAGTTTTGGTTCTACTACTACAGCAGACCTATGCGAGACTTCTGCGCCAGTGGGCTATTCAAACAATAATACCGATTGTGACGATGACAATCCAGCAATACATGCACCAATCATCTATTATGTTGATGCAGATTATGATGGTTATGGCTCGACAACTACAGCAGATCTATGCGAGACTTCAGCTCCTACTGGCTATTCAGATAACAATACGGACTGTGATGATACCAATGCAGCAATACATTCGCCAATTACCTATTATGTCGATTCGGATGGAGACGGCTTTGGTTCAACAATTACAGTAGACTTATGCGAGACTTCAGCACCAGTGGGTTATTCAGATAACAATACCGATTGTGACGATGACAATCCAACAATACATTCACCAATCATCTATTATGTAGATGCTGATAATGATGGTTATGGCTCTAATATTGAAGCCTTGCTATGTGAATCCTCAGCACCAAGTGGATATTCGGAGAACAGCATGGATTGTAACGATTCAGACCCCAATGTTAATCCTGAGGCTATTGAAATATTAGATAATGGTAAAGATGATGATTGTAACCCTGCTACATTGGATAGTTCAGCAGACACTGACGATGATGGTGATGGTCAAACTGAAAATGAAGGGGATTGTGATGATACAGACCCTACTATAAATACAAATGCCATAGAAATATGTGATGGTAAAGACAATAATTGTGACGGACAAATAGATGAAGGAGTAACGAATACATACTATGCAGATTCAGACTCCGATGGTTATGGTAACCCAGGTTTAACCAAACAAGCCTGTTCTAAACCAATAGGTTATGTAAGCGACAATACCGATTGTGACGATACCAATGCAGCAATACATGCACCGATTACCTATTATGTTGATGCTGATAATGATGGCTACGGCTCAACTACTACAATAGACCTATGTGAAACCTCAGCACCAATAGGTTATTCAGATAACAATACGGACTGTGACGATACCAATGCAGCTATACATTCTCCTATTACCTATTATGTAGATGCCGATGAAGATGGCTTTGGTTCGACTACTACAGCAGATTTCTGTGTGAAC
This sequence comes from Gaetbulibacter sp. M235, assembly GCF_043876835.1. NCBI lineage: Bacteria > Pseudomonadati > Bacteroidota > Flavobacteriia > Flavobacteriales > Flavobacteriaceae > Gaetbulibacter > Gaetbulibacter sp. M235. Next base: position 282,409 of record NZ_JBAWJZ010000005.1, on the reverse strand, counting down.
TCAGCACCATTAGGTTATTCAGATAACAATACGGATTGTGACGATACCAATGCAGCAATACATGCACCGATTACCTATTATGTAGATGCCGATGGAGACGGTTTTGGTTCGACTACTACAGCTAACCTATGTGAGACTTCAGCACCAGTGGGTTATTCAGACAACAAAACCGATTGTGACGACACCAATGCAGATATACATTCACCAATTATCTATTATGTAGATGCAGATAATGATGGTTTTGGTTCGAGTACTGAGGTCTTGCTCTGTGAGTCCACGTCGCCAAGTGGGTATTCGGAGAACAACATGGACTGCGATGATGCTGACCCTAATATAAATACTAATGCAATAGAAATATGTGATGGTAAAGATAATAATTGTGATGGTCTAATAGATAAAGGTTTTGATAGTGATAACGATGGGGTAGCAGATTGTTATGATATCTGTGCTGGGTTTGATGATTCTGTTGATTCAGATTTTGATGGGGTTCCTGATGGATGTGATCTTTGTGCAGGATATGATGATACTATAGATTCAAATGACAATGGGATACCTGATGGATGTGATAGTTTAAGTATTGATGATCTAACAATTGATAATGTCTTTGTTTATCCAAATCCTTTTAATAGCGAATTGTTGATTAGGGCGCCTTCAATATTAAATAATCAATATTTTAAAATCAGTTTTTTGGATTTAAATGGTAGAGTGATTTTAAAGAATAATCTGAAAAACTCAAATGGAGAAATTAAAGTTTTAAACTTAGAAAAATTACAACAAGGAATGTACTTTATTAAAATTGAAAGTAGTAATCATAGTGCGATAATAAAAAGTTTAATAAAACTTTAATTATATATAAAAAGGCATCGACTGATGCCTTTTTTTGAAACAATATTTGTTTTTTCTAATTAATAATAAGTTTTTTTGTCATATTTCTTTCTCCATCAAAAATTTTAAGAAAATATAAACCGCTTGTTAATTTAGAAACATCCAATTTGGAGCTCTTATTTTGCAATTGCAATTTTGAAGATAAAACTAACTTTCCTTGAATGTTGTATGTGTCAATACTTATTAAATTACTATAAGTTTGTTTAAATTTTAAATTAACAATATCTTTTGCTGGATTTGGATACATCGCAAATTCAGGTTCATTATTATTTTCAATTCCCAATGTTTCAGTAGCAGACGCGCAAATGAAAAAAGTTCCTGTTTGTCCAGCTTGTACTGGATAGATACGAACATATAATGCTTCACCTTTCATTCCAGTCAAATCAATTTTAGAAAATAGATTATTTCCACCATCATCATCACATCCAATTTCGGTTAAAGCTCCACAAGAACCACTGTATACAGCTATTGCAGTATCAGATACACTAGATCCTGAATCTTCAGATGTTTCAATGCTTATATCATAAAATTTATCATTTGCTACATTAATTATGTACCAAACATCACCACCTTCATTTGTTGCACAAGAAGGATTTGCTTCAGAAGATGGAGTCGCTTGAAAATTAGTAGATAATATTGGAGATAAGCAATCGTTGGTTAAATTTAAAGTTTCAGCAGAACTACATTCATCGTTGTTTGCTATTACAGGAGTAGCAATTTTATAAAGACAAATATCAAAAGAGCCTTCGCCAAAGCCATCTTTATCCCAAACTCTAAAATATATTGTGCTTCCAGCAGTTTCAACTACATCAATTTGGGGAAACAATTCATCGGGATAAGGATCTGGATTTCCATCATCATCACAACCAATAGAAACTAAATTATTACAATCTGCTCCAGAAAAAACTTCTAAAGCTAAGTCATCAATAATATTGTTTGAAGAGGCTTTAATTCTAACAGAACCATCATTTGGCATAACAAATTTATACCATAAATCATATACATTAATAGCTGCACAACTTGGAGTTCCTATATTTGAATCTGTTTCTGAACCATCAAAAATAAAAGTATCATTTGTACAAATTCCATCCAAATCCACAGTCAATTCTGTAGCGTTACACGGTAAATCATTTACTGGTTGAGCATATAAATTAATGCTTAGTATAACAAGTATAATAAATGTAATTTTTTTCATAATAACTAGTTAATAAGGTTTTAACTAAAGTTATTAAAAAAAAAAGTCAAATGATTTTTTTCTTGTTTAAAGTTAAATTTTATGGCTTAAAGGTGAAAAATATTATAAATCACAAACCAATGCCTCATAATCAACAATTTGAGGAATAATTTTCAAGTCAAATAGTTGCGTTTGAATATTTGCTATTGTGTTTTTATCAATAACTTTTTGTGACCACTCAGTAAGAGAAAGCCATTCTTTTACATCCTCTATTTTTTGACCATAGCGATTTGCAATTGTTTTATCGACGCTTGGTATGTCTTTAAATTCTGAAGTTGTATTATTTATAACTTTCAATATGGTTTTAAGTTCTTCTTTATTAGATTCTATAAATTCATCTCTTACAGCAATAACAAAACATGGCCAAGGAGTAGGGCAGTTGCCAATTCTTCTAAAAACGCCATTATCTACTAAAGGTTTGGTCATAAATTTTTCCCACATAAAATAATCAGCACTTCCATTAGTTAAACCTTCAACTGCACCATCTAAATCTTTTATAACTTCAAATTGAAGGTCATTTTTCAAATCCCAATAATTGTTTTGTGCATTTATGTATGCCATTAAGTGAGAGCCAGAACCATATCTGCTAATAGCTGCTTTTTTTCCTTTTATATCTTCGATGGTTTTGTAAGGTGAATTGTGAGCTACATGGATGCCCCAAATTAATGGTGATTTTACAAATGTTTGAACTATTTTACTTTCATTTCCATCGACAATATCTTTAATAATTCCTTCAGTAAGAATAACAGCTAGATCAATTTCTTTGTTGCGAAGAGCTTTACACATGTCGCCAGTTCCTCCAGGATAATCTTTCCAGCGTAAATTAATTCCTTCGTCCTTAAACTCTCCATTTTTTAGTGTTAAATACCAAGCAAGATTAAAATGTTCTGGTACACCACCAATATTTACTTTCTTCATTAAAAATATCTTTTTTCTATATCCTTTCTAATGTGTATTTAATAAGTTTTTCTATAGCAAGACCAGAATTTTTACTGAAAGTACCGTTAGCTCTATTAGCTATTATAGCATTAAGCGATAGTGCTTTATGGCCTAATAATTTTGAAAGTCCATAAATAACTGAAGTTTCCATTTCAAGATTTGTTATACGGAAACCGTTATGATTAAAAGAATCTATTTTATGATTCAATTCTGGGTCTTGCAACGGTAAACGTAACACACGTCCTTGTGGCCCATAAAAACCTCCAGCAGTTGCAGTTATGCCTTTAAAAACTAAATCGCCCTCAAATTTTTTCTCTAAACTTAAATCGTTGGCAATTATTAAAGGTCTTCCTTTGTCTGAGTTCCAATTTGTATGAGCAATAAAGGCTTTTTCAATATCTGGATTGGTAACAGGATTTATTTGGTAAGCATGCAACATAGCATTCAAATCCAAACCATGTGTTGCCATAACAAATGCATCAACAGGAATATCATTTTGTAAAGAACCCGACGTTCCAACTCTAACAATATTCAAGCTCGTCAATTTTTCTTTTGGTTGTCTTGTTTCTAAATCAATATTAACCAAAGCATCTAACTCATTTAAAACAATATCGATATTATCGGGACCAATTCCTGTTGAAATCACAGAAATTCGTTTGCCTTTATAAATTCCTGTTTGAGTTTTAAATTCTCTTTTTTGGATTCCAAATTCAACTGAATCGAAATGCTTTGTTATTTTTTCCACTCGGTCTTGGTCACCAACAAAAATGATGTTTTCAGCAATATTTTCAGGTTTTAAATTCAAATGATAAACACTACCATTTGGATTTAAAATAAGTTCAGATTCTTTAATAGGCATTTTGAATTGTTTTTACGAGTTTGTTTTGTTGTTTGCTAAATTGAAAATCCAGCTTGTTTACACCACCATAAGTGATGGCATTATTGATTTCGAGCGCAAAATTATGTTGACCTAGCAACGCTTCATGACCTTTTCTGTTTAGTTTTATACCATCACTGCTTTCAGAAAAAAACAAGCTTAACGTATTTATAATTCTAGCAAACTGTAGGTCGCCATAACCGTAATAGCCTTGATAATTTAAGGCATATCCCAAAAGATGATTCTTGGATTTTATATCATTATCCCTTACGATTTCCAATAGGTTTCTTTCTAATACGTTCAAACCAGTTACAGAATCTGGAAAGCGCTCTAAATGGGCTTTTAAGCAATTATTTAAATATTTAAAACTTGAACTTTTTACAATATAAGGTTTTAAAAGATTATGATCTTTTCCACAGTAAATATCCCAAATTGATGTGATTAACTCAATGTCTTCCTCTGTAAGCTTAACTTTACTTTTGTAATGAGCACTTAGTTGTCCTTGAGACAATTCAGATAAGCCTTTTAAATTTTTTTCTCCTTCTATTCTTCCACTACAGACTAAATATAATGGCAGATTAATTTTCTTTTGTTGTAATAAATTTATAACCCCAATCATGTTCATGTGGCAAAATAAATCATATTCAAACCAAAGAATAATTTCAGAGTATTTTTCAGTATGATTTAAAACATCAAATTCCTCTTTTATTTCTTCAATATTTAAATCAATATCATAATAATAGTTAAAAAAATTAGCTCTAATTCTTAGGAATTCTTCCGAATTTATATTTGAAATAGTACATCCTTCACAGAGCATTTCTTCCCATGTTAAGATGTCGCCATTATAATCTAAATCTTTTAGAATATTGGTTAAACTATCTCCATTAGTAATATGTAGTGGATAATTTTTCACGGGTTAACCTCCAACACGTTTTACATTAAACCCCATGTTTTTTAGCATTTGCATAATCTTATCGCGATAATCTCCTTGAATAATAATTTTATCATCTTTAAAGCTTCCGCCAACGCTCAATTTTTGTTTAATTTCTTTAGCTAAAAGTTTAAAATCATCATTTGAACCAGTGTAACCTTCCAAAATAGTAATTGGCTTGCCCTTTCTCTTTTCATATTTGCAAATGATTGGTTCTTCTTGCATCCATAAATTATTATTTTTTGAATCACTTGATGTTTCTTCAATAATATGTTCTGGAAACAAATTCTTTAATTGGTCTTGTAAATCCATGATATTCTCCTTTGGAATAGACTATTTTTTTATTAATCCTAACTCAATTAATCTTTCGGTAAGGAATTCGCCAGCGGTGATATCATCAAATTTTTTAGGGTTATTTTCATCAATACAAACATCTAAAACATCTAATTTCATTTCGCTTATTGGATGCATAAAGAAAGGAATTGAATAGCGTGAAGTACCCCAAAGTTCTCTTGGTGGATTTATAACTTGATGGATAGTTGATTTAAGTTTGTTATTGGTATGTCTGGAAAGCATGTCGCCTACATTAATCATAAGTTCATCAGGTTGAGCAATGGCATCAATCCATTCCCCTTTATGATTTTGTACTTGCAAGCCTCTGCCTTGAGCTCCCATAAGTAAGGTTATCAAATTAATATCTCCATGAGCCGCAGCTCTAACGGCTTCTTTCGGCTCTTCAGTTATTGGCGGATAATGTATAGGTCTTAAAATTGAATTTCCATTGATAATATATTTATCAAAATAGGTTTCTTCCAAGCCTAAATGTAAAGCTAAAGCTCTTAGCACATATTTGGCCGTTTTTTCAAGCATTCTATAAGCTTCTTTACCAACTTTATTAAATTCTGGAAGTTCTTCAACTATTACATTGGTTGGGTATTCTTTTTCTAACTTAGGGTTATTTTCAACATATTGCCCAAAGTGCCAAAACTCTTTTAAATCACCTTCCTTTTTACCTTTTGCGCTTTCTTTTCCAAAAGACACATAGCCTCTTTGTCCTCCAATTCCCGGTATTTCATATTTCTGTTTAACTTCAAGTGGTAAACTGAAAAAACTCTTAACTTCAGAATATAAATTTTCAACTAAATCATCTTCCAAAAAATGTCCTTTTAAAGCTACGAAACCTATTTCTTCATAAGCTTTGCCAATTTCTTGAACAAACTTTTGTTTTTTATGATCATCACCCGAAATAAAATCGTTTAAATTAACACTAGGTATACTATTCATTATTTAAATTTTAGCATGATACTATACAAATGTACAAAAAACATTATAAGCTTTTCTCATCATATTTTATTTAACTTTATAAGACAAATAATCAATTTATGGTATATTTGGTGGAGTTGAAAAAACAAATTTTATGTCCACACACGCCTCAATAAACAACATACAATATAATACTCAAAATTTTGATAATGAGACCTTAATACTATTATATAAAAACTTATTAAAGCCAAGATTAATTGAGGAGAAAATGCTCATTCTATTGCGTCAGGGAAAAATAAGTAAATGGTTTTCTGGCATTGGCCAAGAGGCAATTTCGGTAGGAGTAACCATGGCATTAAACAGTTTAGAGTATATTCTACCGATGCACAGGAATTTGGGTGTATTCACAACTAGGGAAATTCCATTATATCGCCTGTTTGCACAATGGCAAGGAAAAGCATCTGGATTCACAAAAGGACGTGACAGATCCTTTCATTTTGGCACTCAAGAATATAAAATTATTGGAATGATTTCTCATTTAGGCCCTCAACTTGGAGTTGCTGATGGTATTGCGTTAGCAAGTAATTTAAATAGCGAAAACAAAGTTACAGCTGTTTTTACCGGTGAAGGAGGTACAAGTGAAGGCGATTTCCATGAAGCTTTAAATGTGGCCTCTGTTTGGAATTTACCAGTAATGTTTTGCGTAGAGAATAATGGCTACGGATTATCGACACCTACAAGTGAGCAGTTTAAATGCGAAAACATTGCAGATAAAGGCATTGGTTACGGCATGGAAAGCCACATAATTGATGGTAATAATATTATTGAGGTTTATACAAAAGTAAATGAGATTGCAGAAAGTATGCGTCAAATGCCTAGGCCTGTTTTATTGGAGTTTAAAACCTTTAGAATGCGTGGCCATGAAGAGGCAAGTGGCACTAAATATGTCCCTCAAGAACTTATGGATGCCTGGGCTTTAAAAGATCCCGTAACTAATTTTGAAGCTTTCTTGTTAAATGAAGGCATTTTAAATTCTGATTTGGAAAAATCAATAAAAGATGATATTCTAAGCGAAATCAATGAGCATTTACATATTGCTTTTGAAGAAGAGGTAATAACTCCAAATGAAACTACTGAATTAAATGATGTTTACAAATCATTTCAATATCAGGAAGTTAAAGAAAATTCAGAAAAAAAAGAAATACGTTTTATTGATGCTATCTCAGAAAGCTTAAAACAAAGTATGGAGTTACATAATGACTTGGTTATTATGGGTCAGGATATAGCAGAATATGGAGGAGCTTTTAAAATTACAGAAGGTTTTGTTGAGCTTTTTGGAAAAGATCGTGTTAAAAATACACCAATTTGTGAATCTTCAATCGTTGAAGTTGGTATGGGACTTTCAATAGCAGGCATGAAAAGTGTTGTTGAAATGCAATTTGCAGATTTTGTATCTTCAGGATTCAATCCTATTGTAAATTATTTAGCAAAGTCCCATTACAGATGGAATCAGCAAGCTGATGTAGTTTTAAGAATGCCTTGTGGTGCTGGTGTTGGAGCAGGACCATTCCATTCACAAACCAATGAAGCTTGGTTTACAAAAACTCCTGGATTAAAAGTTGTTTACCCTGCTTTTCCCTATGATGCCAAAGGGTTGTTAGCAACGGCCATCAATGATCCAAATCCGGTGTTGTTTTTTGAACATAAAGGCTTATACAGAAGTATTAGACAAGAAGTTCCTACAGATTATTATACTTTACCTTTTGGAAAAGCCTCACTTTTAAGAGAAGGAGAGCAGATAACCATTATCAGTTATGGCGCAGCAGTTCATTGGGCTTTAGAAACTTTAGATAATAATTTAAATGTTAATGCAGATGTAATTGACTTACGAACTTTGCAACCATTAGATACCGAAGCCATTTTTGTTTCGGTTAAAAAGACAGGGAAAGCTATCATTTTTCATGAAGATTCTCTTTTTGGAGGCATTGCAAGTGACATTTCGGCATTAATTATGGAGCATTGTTTTGAATATCTTGATGCACCAGTAAAACGAGTTGCTAGTTTAGAAACTCCAATCCCTTTTATAAAGCAGTTAGAAGACCAATATTTACCAAAAAATAGGTTTGAATTGGCTCTTAAAGAACTTCTTGATTATTAGTTAAACTTCTAGTCATCAGACTTTTATTATGAAAAAATGGCAGTTAAATCTGAAATTTTTTCATTTTTTTTTTGTTGGTATTTTATTTGCTATTAATTGATTAAAAAATTAATTGTTTAACATTTAAATTATTTAATTATGAGCACTTTAATTCCAACGATTAAATCAGGTAACAAAAAAACCACTGAATCAAATTTTAATAGATTACCAAGTTTACCATCTTGGTTTGATGATATATTAGGTAAGAGTTTTGGAAACGAATTCATTTCAAACTTTAATACTGGCATTACTTTACCAGCTGTTAATTTAATTAATTTAGATAATGAATTTGTGGTGGAAATGGCCGTTCCTGGTTTTAAAAAATCAGATTTTGATATCAACCTTGATAATGATATTCTTTCTGTTGGAGCTGAATTAAAATCAGAGATTAATGAAGAAAACGAACAATACACAAGAAGAGAGTTTGGTTATTCTTCATTTAAAAGAACCTTTGTAGTACCAGAAACTGTAGAAACAGAAAAAATCTCTGCAGAGTATAACGATGGTATCTTAAAAATCATGCTTCCAAAGAGAGAAGAGGCTAAGAAAAAAGCTGTAAAATCTATTGATATCAAATGATAAAAAAGAGAGTTTAAAACTCTCTTTTTTATTTAAAATATAAAATAAACCATATATTGTATAAAAATTCAAGACTTAATTAAATGGTTTTAAGAGTTTATACAATAATTTTCTTTTTGCTTTTTTTTTATGGCTGCAAAGATGATTTTGAAAAAAATTACGATTGGCATACAATTAAAGTTACTGCAACTGCTTACAATTCTTTAAAAAACCAGACTGATTCAAATCCTCACATTACTGCTTATGGTGATAGCTTAAAACCTGGCATGAAATATATTGCAGTTTCAAATGACCTAATTAAAAAGGGTCTGAAACATGATACACCAGTTAAAATTAGAGGCTTAGAAGGTATTTATTATGTTAAAGATAAAATGCACGGTAGATGGAAAAATCGAATTGATATCTATATGGGCGTTGATGTAAAAGCTGCTAAAACTTGGGGAAGAAAAAAGGTGTCTATACATTATGGTTTACTCAAAGACAAACCTTAATGAGCATATCTTTTTGTGCCCATCCAAATAGCTTCCACTGCATTATTAAAGGCAATTACACGTCTATTAACCAATAAATTTTCGTTTGTTAATCTATTTAAGCGTTTTGATATTTTATTATAAGTTCTCATTTCTTTTTTAATTAAGATTGTTTTTAAAAGACGCTACTTATTTGTAACGTCTTTTTTCATTCCAATTGTAGCTTTTAGAGTTACTTAAACTTCCTGATAATTGGTTGCTGTTTAAAGTTCTCATGATTTCTGTTTTTTGATTTTTTGATTGATGTTTGTTTTTATATACTATTATCTAAATCTTCTTTTACAATTCCAGTTGTAACTTTTTGAATTTTTTAAAGATTCTGATAATCGGTTGCTGTCTAATGTTCTCATGGTTTCTAATTTTTATTTGATTGATTATACTTTATAGACGATCAAAAAATAATTTTGTTACAGTACTATGTATAACACACTAATAAATTAACATTTTTTAACTTAATTATATTAAATAGAGTAGTGGTGATTAAGAATTAAATAGTGAAAAATTTAATATTAGGAATGATTATTGTTAAATGATTGCAAAATAACCAGTAAAGAATTGACGTTGATTAGATAAAAAAATATCTTTGACACAAATTTTTATAGATTAATTGCTTTTGGAAACCATATCTATCAAATGAAAATTAAATTTTTATATATATCCTTTTTTTTAATCTCTTTTGCTATCGATGCGCAAATTGATAGTCAAAAAAAATCCACACCAATACCTGCTATTGAAAGCAAAAAGGATTCTGCAAATACAAGTGTAATTCTTCCTTCAAAAACAAACGGAAATAATAGTTTTAGTGGATTAACACTACCTAAAACAAATTCGGAAATAAATGTTCCCAAAAAGGAATTTACCATGTTTGGTGAAACTTTTGGTAATCCAGGAGAATTATATGAGAAAAGGTTAAATAAAAAAAGTGATGAGATTAAAAATGAAATGTTTTTAGGTACCGTTGGAAGTAAAACTGACGTTTATTTTGGAGATTTCAAGACAAAATCGAAATATGTTTACATAATGTACAGTGATTATGGTGAACAAGATGGAGATTTAATAAATATTTCAGTCAATGACGAAATTATAAATCCCAGAATTTTGTTAACAAACGCTGTTCAAGGATTTAAGTTAGAGTTAAAGGAAGGCTTTAATAAATTAGATTTTTTAGCTTTAAGCGAAGGGTATTTACTACCAAATACGGCATTTTTTAAAGTTGTTGACGATCAGCAAAATATTATAACTTCCAATTACTGGGCGCTTTCTAAAGATGTAAAGGCATCAATTATCATTGTTAAGGAATAGCTAAGTCAAAGTTGCTTAACGCATTAAAAAAAATCTGCACAAAATTTAAAATCATTCGTCATAAACCCTTTAAAGGTGTTATTTTTGCACGCGGTCAAATTTGAAGCATGTCAAAACAAACAGAATTAGAAGAACGTAAAGTTGGTAAGGATTTATATAGTTATCAAAAAGGCGCCATAAGTCAAATTTTTAAACGATTTGAAGAAGCACCAGATGATTATCACTTACTTTATCAGTTACCAACAGGTGGAGGGAAAACGGTTATTTTCTCAGAAATTGTTAGGCAATATTTAAAACATCACAACAAAAAAGTGCTGGTGATGACGCATCGTATTGAACTTTGTAAACAAACATCATCTGTACTTACAGAGTTTGGAGTTGTTAATAAAGTTATTGATAGCAAAGCTAAATTAGATGACCAAAATCAATATAGTTGTTTTGTAGCTATGGTTGAAACACTAAATAACAGACTAAACGACAATAAGTTAGATATTTCTGATATTGGTTTGGTTATTATTGATGAGGCTCACTATAACTCATTTACAAAGCTATTTAAATTCTTCAGTAAGTCTTTTGTTTTAGGTGTTACCGCAACACCTTTAAGTTCAAGTATTGAATTACCAATGACTGATAATTATGATGAATTGATTGTTGGAGAAACCATTGAATCACTTATAGAAAACGGTTTTTTAGCTCGTGCTGAAATGTTTACTTATAATGTAGGTCTAACATCATTGGTTGTAGGTGCAAATGGTGATTATACGGTAAAGTCTTCTGAAGATTTATATACCGATAATGACATGCTTACAAAGTTGTTAAACGCTTATGAAGAACGTTCTAAAGGTAAAAAAACACTTATTTTTAATAATGGTATTAATACCTCTTTGCATGTTTATGACACCTTTAGAGCTGCAGGTTATCCAATAGCACACTTAGATAATACCAACACCAAAAAAGAACGCGCTCTAATATTAAGATGGTTTAAAAAAACTCCTGATGCAATTTTAACATCAGTAAGTATTTTAACAACAGGGTTTGATGAACCAACCGTTGAAAGCATTATTTTAAACAGAGCAACCAAATCGCTAACCTTATATTACCAAATGATAGGGCGTGGGTCGCGTATTTTAAAAAACAAGAAAACCTTTGATGTTATTGACTTAGGTAATAATTTTTATCGTTTTGGTCCTTGGGGTGATAGTTTAGATTGGCAACGTATTTTTAAATCTCCTAATTATTATCTAGATTCTTTATTAGGTGATGAAGAACTTGAAAGTAATTTTAGGTATGAAATGCCAAAAGCATTAAGAGATGAATTCGCAAAGTCAGAGGATGTTTCTTTTAATGTTCATGAAACCTATGTATCTTCTATAAGAAATGGAGAATCATCAAAAGTGGTTTTAGAGCGTTCTATTGAGCAACATGCCAAAATTTGTATTGAAAACAGTGAAGATGTTTATGATGCATTAGGATTAGCAAAAATGTTAGGAGAAGACATTGATTTCAGAATAAATCGCTACACAAAATGTATAAGTAAAAGCACTTTTAACTTTGTTGAATGGTTAAAAGGTGAATACAGAAAAAAATTAAATGCTTATATAAGAGCAAATTTTGATGAGGTTTTTGAATCCATTAACGGATATGCACCAAAAGATTAATTTTTAACTTCAATTTAAATTTTTATTACTAATTTTTTCTTACTTAAAAATTAATTATCTTTACAGCAAATTAGCATGTTAAGGCAATTTTTATATTTTTTCAATTCTTAAATTTTCTTGTTCAAGATTTAAATAAAAATTAAATTCACTGCAATTATATAATAACTTAAAAAAACAGGAAATAAGTAGTAATGGCAAAATCACAAGTCACATTTAATAAAATTGAAAAAGAAAAAAAGCGCTTAAAGAAGCGTGAAGATAAGCAAAAGAAAAAAGATGCCAGAAAAGCAGAATCTAAAGAAAACCCACAAGGAATTCAATTTGCTTATGTTGATTATAATGGTAATTTGACTGATACGCCACCAGATCCTTCTATGAAAGTAAAAGTAGAAGCAGAAAGCATAGAAATTGGTATTCCAAAAAAAGAACATAGAGAAGAAGAAATAGTTCCTGAAAAGCAAGGAAAAGTATCATTTTTTGATAAATCTAAAGGCTTCGGATTTATTATTGACTCAGCTTCACAAGAAAAATATTTTGTTCATATAAGTGGTTTAATTGATGTTATTCAAGAAAACGACAAAGTTACTTACGAACTTGAGCGTGGGCAAAAGGGGATGAATGCCGTTCGTGTAAAAAAGATTTAATATTTATATCTTTGATTTAAAATATTTAATCAAACAAACTTGACTTTTTAGTGGCTTTACATCTTTTAGAACAAGATCAAGAATATATAAATTTACAAACAGAGCTTGTTTGGTTACAACAGCATATTAAAGAGACCAATCAGCGAATTCTCATTATTTTTGAAGGTAGAGATACCGCAGGAAAAGGTGGAGCCATCATGCGTTTTATCCGCTTTTTAAATCCTAGACTGTTTAAAGTTGTAGCGCTTTCAAAACCTACCGAAAAAGAATCTGGTCAGTGGTATTTTCAAAGATATCTTGAGCATTTACCAAGTCCAGGAGAAATAGTCCTTTTTGATAGAAGTTGGTATAATAGAGCCGTTGTTGAACCGGTTATGGGATTTTGCACAAAAAAACAATATAACTTATTCAATAGGCAAGTAGTTTCTTTGGAAAGAATGCTTATTCAAGATGGCATCCATTTGTTTAAATTTTGGTTTTCAATTGATCAAGAAGAGCAAAAAAGAAGACTTGAAGAGCGTGTTCATAACCCATTGAAACAATGGAAATTAAGCAGTGTAGATGTTCAAGCACAATCAAAATGGGAAGAGTTTACATTTTATAAAGAAGCTATGTTTAATAAAACTGCTAAACCTCATTCACCATGGATTGTTGTAAAAGGTAATGAGCGGGATGTAGCCAGAAAGGAAGTCATGCGTTATGTTGTGAACAGGCTGGATTACAATAAAAAAGGACAAACAGGAGAACGATTAACATTGGATTCTAAAATTGTCACAGAAATATTTAACGAGGTTTAATAAATAATCAAAAGTATTCTATGAGCATGCCTCGTAAAACGATTCTCATTATTTTGGCTTTTTTTGCAATTTATGTTATTTGGGGATCTACGTATCTTTTAAATAAAATTGCTGTTACTCAAATTTCACCTTTATTTTTAGCCTCCATTCGTTTTATTTCTGCTGGCTTGTTGATTTTTGGTATTGCAAAATCAATGAAGCTAAGTTTAGCAATAACCAAGAAACAACTTATCAATAGCATTATCGCTGGATTTTTATTTTTAACCTATGGAAATGGTGTGTTTGTTTGGGCTCTTAAATATGTTGATAGTGGCTTTGGGGCTTTAGAAGCATCTATTCAGCCTTTAATGGTATTGATCATGATGCGAATGATTGATGGCAAAAAAATAAAAACTTCATCAGTTATTGGAATTGTTTTAGGGTTTATTGGCATGTATTTATTGGTAAGTCAAAAAGAATTGGTTTACCAAGAGAACAGTATTTTAGGAATCGTCATGATTTTCACATGTGTAATCAGCTGGAGTTTTGGTAGCCTGTTTGTTGCAAAAGCAGAATTACCTTCTAATTTCTTTATTAATACTGGTTATCAAATGCTTTCAGGTGGCATATTACTTTTTATCGTAAGTTTTTCAATTGGTGAAGAATGGTTATCTCCAGTATTATGGACACCTTCAGTTAAATTATCCATGATTCTTTTAATTTTATTCGGAAGTATTGTTGCGTTCACATCTTTCAATTATTTGCTTAAAGTAGTATCTACTGAAAAGGTTTCAACATCAGCTTATGTAAATCCGGTTATAGCCTTACTTTTAGGTTGGTACGTTCTTGATGAAAAAATTACCGGACAATCAATTTTAGCAGCAGCCATTTTGTTAACAGGAGTCTACTTCATCAACTCAAAGAAAAATTTCAGAACTTTAAGATAGTTTGTTTTTTTAGGAAGAAATTAAACTAATTTTGCACTTTTTATATCTATAATTATTGCTATGATTAATGAGAATACGTTTGACTCTGAAATTTCTTCGGAAGAAATAAATAAGTGCATCGACATTTTAGAACGTTTGGTTTCTAACACAAATCAAATTTTTGAAATTCCTGAAGAACAGCGAATAGCTCTAATTAAAGCATCCGGACAATTATCCCGTCCAAACAAGCAGGAATTTATAAAATGGAAAAAGGATGCCAAAAAAACTGAGCGTAGAAAATTAGCAGCAAAAGATAGAACCGCAAGAAAGGAAACTGGCATTAGAAGCGCCAGAGAATCTATAATTTTTCAAGCACCAAAATTGCTTTCAGCAGCAGAATTATCAAATAAAGAAGCGTTAGAATTACAAACACCCAGAAATTGTTATGTCTGTAAAACTGAATTCACAAAACTGCATCATTTTTACGATACCATGTGTACAGAATGTGGTGACTTTAATTATGCAAAACGTTTTCAAACAGCCGATTTAAGAGGTCAAGTAGCAGTTATTACAGGTTCTCGATTAAAAATTGGGTATCACATTACACTCATGTGTTTACGCGCAGGAGCGACAGTAGTTGCAACAACCCGTTTTCCTGTAGATTCTGCCTTACGTTTTTCAAAAGAACCAGACTTCACAGAATGGGGACATCGATTAAAAATTCATGGACTGGATTTAAGACATATTCCAAGTGTGGAAATCTTCTGTAATTTTATTGAACAAAAGTATGATCGTTTAGATATTCTTATTAATAACGCAGCCCAAACAGTAAGAAGACCAGCTGGTTTTTATGCACATTTAATGCAAAATGAAGAACGTCCAATAGAGTCTTTGCCAAAATTTGCTAAAGATTTACTTTCTGACCACGATAATTGCTTACAAGAATTAAAAGCATTAACCACATCAGTTTCTTCGAACCAAAATATGCCTGTAACATGGCATGGACCAGAACCTGGAATCGGATTGAGAGCATCGGCAAAATTATCTCAAATACCATATAGTTTTGATAACACTTTGGTAGCTAAAGAGGTGTTTCCTGAAGGACAGTTAGATGCAGATTTACAGCAGGTTGATTTACGTAAAACGAATAGTTGGCGTTTAAAACTAGGCGAAATTGAAACTACTGAAATGATTGAAGTGCAATTGGTAAATTCTGTGGCGCCATTTGTTTTATGCAATCGTCTTTCAGAGATCATGAAGAAAGATAATACTGGGAAAAAGCATATTATTAATGTAACTGCTATGGAAGGAAAATTTCATCGTTTCTTTAAGGCTTCACGTCATCCTCACACCAATATGGCAAAAGCTGCATTGAATATGTTAACACACACAGCTTCTGACGATTTATCAAAACATGGAATCTATATCAATGCTGTTGATACAGGTTGGGTTACTGATGAAGATCCGGTTGATTTGGCAAAACATAAAGCAGAAGTCCATGATTTTCAGCCGCCACTAGATATTGTCGATGGTGCTGCTCGTGTTATGGATCCATTGTTTGATGGAATAAACACAGGAAAACATTGGTGTGGTAAATTTTTAAAAGATTATCGTCCGATTGATTGGTAATTCAATGGATTTTTAAATTCAACTTATCTATTCTAATCTAAATAACTATTTTTGTATTCTTAATCGTAACACATGGGAAACAGAACATATAAAATTGCTGTTATTCAGCTTAATTTAAATGACAAACCAGAAAACAATTTAAAAAAATGTTTGAGTTGGGTTAAAGATGCTGCTAAACAAGGTGCAGAAGTCATTTCGTTACCTGAACTATATAGTAGTCATTATTTTTGTCAGAGTGAAGATACAGACAATTTTGCACTGGCAGAACCACTTTATAGCACCTCATTTGATGCATTTAGTGCTTTAGCCAAAGAATTAGGAGTTGTGATTATTGTGCCTTTTTTTGAAAAGCGTATTGCAGGTATTTATCATAATAGTGCCTATATTTTAGATACAGATGGCTCTGAAGCCGGTTTATACCGTAAGATGCATATTCCAGATGATCCACATTTTTATGAAAAGTTTTATTTCACACCAGGCGATTTAGGTTTTAAATCTAACACTACAAAAAAAGGAAATGTTGGTGTACTGATCTGTTGGGATCAATGGTATCCTGAAGCAGCAAGACTTACAGCTTTAAAAGGTGCTGAAGTGCTATTTTATCCAACAGCAATTGGTTGGCATCCAAAAGAAAAAGAGCAATATGGAGAAAATCAATATGGTGCTTGGATGAATGTTATGAAAGGACATGCCGTTGCTAATGGTGTTTATGTTGCAGCAGCCAATAGAATTGGATTAGAAAAATATTTACCAAATACCGACGGAATTCAGTTTTGGGGAGCTTCATTTATTGCTGGCCCACAAGGTGAAATTTTAGCTCAGGCATCACATGATAAAGAAGAAATTCTTATTGCTGAAGTTGATTTGGATTTACAGGAAAATGTTCGTCAAAATTGGCCATTTTTTAGAGACAGACGTATTGATGCTTTTGGCGATATAACTAAAAGAGCCATAGACTAATGAGAAGATTTCCAGCAGAATGGGAAAAGCAACAAGGTTTATTGCTTTGTTTTCCACATAATGGCAATGATTGGCCTGGAAAATATGGAGCTATCCAATGGGCCTTTGTTGAATTCATCAAAAAAGTTGCTCTGGTTGAAACCGTGTTTTTGGTTGCAGCTAACGAAAAGCTAAAAGCAAAAGTTCATGAAATGCTTGAAATGGCTCATGTTAACATTTCTAATATTTCCTTCATCATTCAAAAAACAAATAGAAGCTGGATGCGTGATTCCGGACCTATTATTGTAAAAAACGGTGTTAATCGAGAAGCATTAAACTTTAATTTTAATGGTTGGGCCAAATACAAAAATTTTCAATTAGATAAGCATGTTCCTTTAAAAGTTGCCAATCATTTAAATATCCCATTAACTCAAGTAATGTATAAAGGGAAACCAGTTGTTCTTGAAGGAGGAGCAATTGATGTAAACGGAAAAGGGACGTTGATAACTTCAGAAGAATGCTTATTACATCCAACAATACAAGTAAGGAACAAAAATTTTACTAAGGAAGATTACGAAACCATTTTTAAAGAATATCTTGGAATTACCAATGTTATTTGGGTTGGTGATGGCATAATTGGAGATGATACACATGGACACATTGATGATTTATGCCGGTTTACTAATGAAGACACAATAATTACAGTTGTTGAACCAAATAAAAAAAATAAAAACTATAAAGCCTTACAAGACAATTTAAATCGTTTAAAGAATGCTGTTTTAGAAAACGGTAAACAACCAAATATTGTAGAGCTACCAATGCCAAATACTTTAGAATTTGATGGAATTAATATTCCAGCTAGTTATGCTAACTTTATTATTTTAAATAAATGTGTGTTAGTACCTACGTTTAATGATGCAAATGATAGAATTGCTTTAAACATTATAGCTGGTTGCTTTCCTGACAGAGAAGTTATTGGCATGAGTGCTATTGATTTAATATGGGGATTTGGAACTTTACATTGTCTGAGTCAGCAAATACCAGTTTAGTGGATATAAGAAACGCTATAAAATTCATGATTTTCAGTACTTTGGCATTTGCTTGCATGAATGTTACTGTTAAGTATTTATCAACTATTAATGCTCCTCAAATTGTATTCTTTAGATCAGCTAGTTCATTGTTTTTTACTTTTGGATATCTTCTTAAAAATAAAATTCCTATTTCTGGAAACAATAAAAAGATATTGATTTTAAGAGGTATAGTAGGGGTTACTTCAATGACATTCTTCTTTGCATCAATTAAATACTTATCAGTTGGTACAGCTGTTTCATTACGTTACATAGCACCAATTTTTGCGGCAATTTTTGCCGTATTATTTCTAAAGGAAAAAATTAAACCTTTACAGTGGCTATTTTTTATTATGGCATTTTCTGGAGTTGTTGTTTTAAAAGGTTTTGATACTCATGTAAGTACCTATGGACTTTTATTAGTTTTAATAGCTTCAGTATTTAGTGGCTTTGTATATATTCTTCTTAGTAAAATTGGTAAAAGTGAACATCCTGTTGTTGTTGTAAATTATTTTATGATTATTGCAACTATTGTTGGAGGAGTTTTATCTATTAGCAATTGGACTACTCCTGTTGGAATTCAATGGGTTTTACTACTAAGTTTAGGTGTATTTGGATATTATGGTCAGGTATATATGACTAAAGCTTTTCAATCTGCTCCAACAAATCAAGTAGCTCCACTAAAGTATATAGAAGTTGTATTTACATTAGTTATTGGACTATTTTGGGTTAATGAAGTTTATACCTTTTGGAGTTTATTAGGCATAACCCTAATCATAGGTGGATTGATTTTAAACGTGCTTTATAAAGAGTCTATTAAATAATTAATCGAACTTCACCTAATTCATGTAATTTGTAAGGGAATTTATCACCAGGAGATCCTATAAACATGAAATTTACGGGTATTTTCCAACGTTCTGATAATTCATCTATTTTGTTAGGACCAAAAGCACCAGGTTCTTCAATAAACTCAATAACTATATTAGGATAAGCTCTATCTAATACATGAATATCGTGTACTAAGCTATCGGGCAACTTTTCTCCTTTGTCTATAACATGAACAATTTTAATTCTTCTAGTGTCTTCATTTTCAGAAATATATTGTAACACTTTATTTATTCCTGCAACATTATCTCCTCTTGTGAAAAACACAAATTCTTGAGAGTTAATTTTTCTAATAGCTATATTTAGTTTTCTTTTTGTAGTATTAAAAAACTCTTTATTTGAAGGTGTTATATAATCAAGGAACAATAAAACACCTTTTAAAATTAAAGTTCTATATAACATGAATCCGACAACCAAAAGAGTAGGGACTAAGTATTCTAAGAAAATTGCCAGATAATCAGGATTCAAAGTAACATTTCCTATTAATGCCAGAATTATTCCTGTAATTGCTAATATAACAGCTGGATAACTTGCTCGTTCTGGTCTTGGCAACCGTTCTCTTTTAAATTTCAACAGCAAGTTTCCAATTCCAAATAAAGCCATCACACCTAAAAAAGCTATGGTGTAAACACCTGCAAGCGCTTTTAAGTTTCCTTCGGTAATTAAGAGGACTGATAATGACAATAAAAAGAATAAAATAAATATTAAATATGAGCTGCCTCTTTTATTCTTTTTTAACAGTTCTTTAGGCAATATTCTATCTAACGCCATACGTTCAATTAAACCGCCAACACCAACATATGAAGTCAAAACCGCACCACTTAATACCAAAGCAGCATCTACGGAAACAATAAATAAAAGAATATTTCCTCCTGTTAAATTGCCCATAAAGGATAGGAGTGTCTCTTCATTAGCATCAATAGTAGATAATGGTATAATGGCTAAAGCTAAAAAAGCCAATAACGGATTGAAAACCGTTACTATAATCCACATGTTTTTTAAGGTTTTTGGAAACACACCTTTTTGCTGTTCTTCAACGTAATTGGCAGAACTTTCAAAACCACTAATTCCAAGCATGGCGGCAGCAAAACCAAAAAATAAAGCAGACATTATACCACCTTCGACAGGCGATTTAAAATTGGCTATAAGAGTTTCAAACCCATTATTGAATAAAAAATAAATACTGAACAAACAAAGAATAACCAAAGAGCTTAGATGAAAAATAAATATGGCTATAGCTACTTTTGAGGATTCTCCTATACCTAAAATCACCAAACCCATAAATAAAAGCAACAAAAAAATAGTTGCATAAATCACAGGAATCACGCTCCATAAACTGTGCACGTATTTTATGGCTTCGCTAGCAGAAATCACAGCAGTTGCCATATAAGACAATACCGTTAATGATGCTGCAAAAGATGCAGTGGACTTTTTAGTTGTGTTTAACAAGGCATTATAAGCACCTCCATTTAATGGTAAAGCACCAACAACTTCACCATAAATTTTTCTGAATAAAAATAGAACTACTGAAACTATAAGTAATGAAATCCACGCAAATTGACCAGCATACACTATAGCTAACGCAGATACATATAAACAAGATGAACTTATATCGTTTCCACATATAGCTGTGGCTGCAAGCTCATTAAGCTTTTTTTTCATATTTAAAATTCAAACAAGATTTTAAAAAGTGTTGTAATAAATCTTATTAAAAAGAATTGGTTTTTTAAATATAACATCAATTTTTGAGGTATCGAAATTATTTATGCCGTTAATTATAAATTTAATCTCAAGATGTTTTTTTATAACTCCAAACGGCTAATCCGTTCATTATAAAAGCAAACAGAATTGTTTTTAAAAACTGGGGCAAAATATCAATAAATCCAGAGCCTTTAAGCATTACCATACGCATAACCTCCACAAAATATTTTATTGGATTGAAGTCCGTAATTCTTTGAGCCCAATTTGGCATACTTTCAATGGGAGTGAAGAGCCCGCTCATTAAAATAAAAATTACCATAAAAAACCATGAAATAAACATGGCCTGTTGTTGAGTTTCAGTAAAGTTTGAAATAAAAAGACCAATTCCCAAAATCACCAAAATATAAATTGAAGTATATAAATACATGAGCATTAGGTTACCAACAATAGGAACATTAAAAATTACTTTTGCAATAATTAAACCGACAGTTAGTATTGACAGTCCTAAAACCCAAAAAGGAAAAAGTTTTCCAACAATAAATTGACTTTTTTTGATTGGAGTGACGTTTATTTGCTCCAAAGTTCCGATTTCTTTTTCACGCACAATATTCATCCCCGACAGAAATAAGGTTATCATAGTTACCAATAAAACCAAAATACCAGGAACCATGTAGGTTTTATAATTTAATGTTTTATTGTACCAAAATGATGGAATCGTTAAAATATTGGCAGGAGTAATTTTTGAATCTGAAGGTTGAATAAGTTCAACTTTAACGTTTTTATTAAAATCTTGAATAATCTGATTTACATAGACATTTTCAACTCCAGCAGTTGCACCATCAATAGCATTAATTGTAATGCTTAAATTTGTGTGTTTAACTTTTTGAAGGTCACGTTCAAAATATTTTGGAATTTCTAAAATAACATTAACATCTCCATTTAACATTGCCGATTTTGCTTTCTTTTCAGAAGGAAAATCGGTTATAACATGAAAATATTTTGAAGCTTCAAATTTACTGATCAACTCTCGTGAATATGAAGTATGATCATTATCAATGTATGAAAATTTGATGTTTTTAATATCAAAAGTAGCCGCATTGGATAGAATAAGGAGTTGAATGAATGGCATCACAAAAATGATTGGCAGCATTCCTTTATTTCTAAATATCTGCTTAAATTCCTTTTGAATTATAAATCCAAGTATTTTCATTATTCCAGTCTTATTTTATATTTTTTTGTGCTCAAAACAATGAAAAACAATGTCATAGCCATTAAAACAAGCGTTTCTTTCCATAAATAAGCAATACCTACACCTTTTAGCATAATACCTTTTATAATTACTATAAACCATTTTGCTGGTATGATGTTACTGATAATCTGCAAAGGAAGTGGCATACTTTCAATAGGAAAAATAAACCCTGACAAAATAATTACAGGCAACATTAAACCCATTAACGATATCATCATGGCCGTTTGTTGAGTTGCTGATATTGTTGAAATTAAAATCCCTAAAGCTAACGCAGTAACAATGAATATGACGCTTTCAAAACCTAATAAAATTAAACTTCCTTGAACAGGCATTTTAAAAATGAAAAGGCTTAATAAAATAATAATAGTTGCATTTATTATAGAAATGAAAACATATGGAATAACCTTTCCGGTAATGACCTGAATAGGTTTTAAAGGCGAAACTAAAATGATTTCCATAGTACCTAATTCTTTTTCTCTTGTGATAGAAATTGAAGTCATCATAGCTGAAACCAACATCAAAATAACAGTCATAACACCAGGAACAAACATGAATACGCTTTTTAATTCCGGATTATAAACCATATGGGAAATTGGTATGATCTGATAAGAAATAACGACATCTTTATTGAGTTCTTGGGTGTAAGATTGTATGATGGCATTAATATAATTTGAAATGGTATTAGCTGTATTTGGGTCTGTTGCATCTGTAATTATTTGTACAGTTGCATGACTATTTTTAAGAAGTTTTTTGCTGAAATCTTTTTCAAAAACTAAAACCGCTTTTATTTTCCCCTTTTTAAATACCTTTTCAATATCCGATTCTCGTTCTATAAATTGTTTGATGCTAAAGTAGGAGGAAGCAGAAATTTTATCAATGATTCTATGGGTTGTAATATCTTTTGAATGGTCAAAAATTGCAATATTAACATTATTTATTTCATTAGTAATTGCAAAACCAAAGAGTAAAATCTGAATGATTGGCATTCCTAATAATATAAATAATGAACGTCTATCTCTTATGATGTGATAGAATTCTTTTTTTATGAAAACATAAAATAGTTTCATGCTTTAACCTCTTGCTAATTTTAAAAACACATCGTTCATACTATCAGCCTTATAATGGTTTTTCAAATTCTTTGGTGTATCTAAGGCTTCTATTTTACCATTGACCATAATTGAAACTCTGTCACAATATTCGGCTTCATCCATATAATGTGTTGTAACAAAAATGGTGGTTCCTTGGTTGGCCGCTTTGTAAATCATTTCCCAGAACTGTCGTCTTGTTATGGGGTCAACACCACCTGTAGGTTCATCAAGAAATACAATTTTTGGATTATGTAATAAGGCTACTGAAAATGAAATTTTTTGCTTCCAACCTAATGGCAATGATCCAACTAATTGATTTTCTACTTCTTCAAGGTTTAATTCTTTAATAAGTACTTGAGTTTTTGATTTTATCACTTCTCTTGACAACCCATAAATACCTCCGAAAAAAGTAATGTTCTCTTTTACGGTTAAATCATCATAAAGTGCAAACTTCTGACTCATATAACCAATATTTTTTTTGATACTTTCTCGTTGCTTAAACACATCAAAACCAGCAACTTTAGCTTCACCAGAAGTAGGATTTGAAATGCCAATAAGCATTTTCATTGCTGTAGTTTTACCTGCCCCATTAGCTCCAAGAAATCCAAAAATTTCTCCCTTTTCAACATGAAAGGAAATAGCATTTACAGCAGTAAAATCTCCAAACGACTTTGTTAAATTTTTAGCTTCTATTACTTTTTCCATAAATTATTTTGCTAATGCCATAAATGTGTCTTCAATGGTTTGTTGTGCAATTTCAATAGAAATTTGATTAAGACCTTTAGAAGCTAAATACTCGTGTAATTCTATGGCATCAAAATCATTTCTGCTATCTGTGTAATGCGCAAATTCACCAAAAGGAAACACACTGTGCGTGTATTCATAATGCTTTAAGCTTTCAATTAGTTTGTGCATATTATCTGCACCAACATTGTAAAGTTTTTTAGGAAAATGCTTAACAATGTCTTGTGGTGTATCAATCTCTAAAATTTCTCCATTTTGTATTAAAGCAATTCTATCACATAAAGCAGCTTCGTCCATATAAGGTGTTGAAACCAATATGGTAATGCCTTTTTGCTGTAATCTTTTAAGCATTTCCCAAAATTCTTTGCGTGATACCGGATCAACGCCTGTTGTAGGCTCATCTAAAAACAACACTTTTGGTTTATGGATTAAAGCACAGCAAAGAGCTAACTTTTGCTTCATTCCACCAGAAAGTTTACCTGCTCTACGATTTTTAAAAGGTTCAATTTGAATGTATATGTCCTTTATTAAATGATAATTCTCCTGAATGGTTGTCCCAAAAATAGTGGCAAAAAAACTTAAGTTTTCTTCTACGGTTAAATCCTGATACAATGAGAATTTCCCAGGCATATAGCCAACACAATTTCTTATAACTTTAAAATCATTTATCACATCAAAACCAGCAACATTTGCATTACCAGAATCAGAGATTAAAAGAGTTGTTAAAATTCTGAAAAGTGTTGTTTTTCCTGCTCCATCTGGTCCAATCAAACCAAATAACTCACCTTCATTCACATCAAAAGAAACATCTTTTAATGCCTTAACATTTTTATATGATTTTGATATGTTTGTTACCGAGATACTCACGTGTTGTTAATTTTGAACCGTAATTTTAGGTTCCATAATTACCTTAGAAGTTATAGAATTTGAAATTAAACAAGCCTTTTCAGATTTTTCAAGAATTCGTAATGCACGATCTTTTTGATTTTCGTCTGCAATAAATACTTCTGGATACAGATAAACTTCAGTCATAACAAACTTCCCGTCCACTTGATCTAAAACACCTTTTGAGCTACATTTAAAACTGATAAAATCAAATTTTGAATATTCGGCAATTGCTAAAAAAGTGGTCATTAAACAACTACTAACAGCAGCTGTAAATAAATGCTCTGGAGACCAGATATTTGGCATTCCTTTAGAAAATTCAGGTGGTGTTGCAACCTCTATACAGTTCTTTTCGTTAGTCGAATTATTGTGCAATTCTGGTGAACACATAATGCCTTTTCGGTCATGTTTCCATGCTATGTCAACGTTGTAAAAATGCTTTTCCATTTTGTTTATATTTAAATTTGTTTATTCATTTAATTATTAAGCCACATCTCTGCTGGCATGCCTATTTTTAATCCTCCATCGTTTTCAACATCAATTTTAACAGCATAAACCAACGCAACACGTTCATCTTTTGTTTGAATGATTTTTGGCGTAAATTCTGCCTCAGAAGCAATCCACGTAATAATCCCTTTATAGTCTTTTAAGGTGTCATTGGCATCAATTTTAACTGTAACTTCTTGACCAATTTTCACACTTTCCAGTTGAGTTTCACTAATGTAAACCCTTAATTGCATGGTGTTTAAATCGGCTATTTTGTAAAGTGGTTTCCCAAAAGAAGTTATTTCATTTGGCTCAGCATATTTAACCAAAACGGTTCCGTTAATTGGATTTATAATTCTGCTTTTTTTAATTTGATCCTCTATTTGTTTTATCTGCACATCAATATTCTTTAACTCATTAACAACCGGAGCATTTTGAGTTTCAATACTTATTATTTGTTGTTTTATAACATTGATTTCACCATTAACATCATCCAATTGTTTTTGAGTCGCTGCGTTATCTCTTATAAGATTTTCAATTCTGTTTTGATTGATTTTTGCAGTTGAAAGTTGGGCATTTAAAACACTAATTTGCGACAAAACTCCTTTAGACTTTGAGATAGTTACATCTTTTGAAACCATTAGTTGTTCGCGTTTTAAACTTAATGGAATGGTATCTATATATCCAACAAAGGCATCTTTTTTAAGCTCTTGTCCTTCGGTAATATCAAATACTTCTAGTTTTCCATTATTTTCAGCAGATATTGTAATTTCTATAGCTTCAAAATTTCCATATCCATCTGCATTATCATTGCCATTTCCACATGAAAATAGGGTAGTGGCAACAACTCCCAAAAGTGTTATTTTTTTTATAGATGTTATCATGTTTATTGTCCTTTAGTTATGTTGTAATTTGCTTTTGCTAGTAATAATTGAATGTTGTGTGTTTTTAAATTGTTTTCGTCTTCAAACAAATTGGTCAATTCTGTGATATAGGCTGAAGAAGTTATTATTCCATTTTTTAATTGGGATTCAGCTGATTTCAATACTTCTTTTCTTAATGCTATGATTTCTGAATCTGAAGCAATAAAACTCTCAATTTTCTTCATTTCAGATTCTTGCTGACGCAATTCAATAATAGTATTTAGGTTAAAAATTTCTGTTTCATTATCAATAATATCTCTATTAATTAATAATGATTCACGCTCTTTTTTGTTTGAATTCCAATCGAAAACATTCCAGTTAAGCTTTAAGCCAATAGTATAAAATCCTTTAAATGAATTATCAAGCATATTTAAACCAGGATAACCATAACCACCAGTTGCAAAACCCGAAATCTTTGGAGCATTTTGCTTAGATATAAGCAATTCATTAATTTCTATTTGTTCTTTTTTTAGCTGGAATAATTCTAATTCTGGTCTGCTAATGTTGTTTTGAAAATCTGCATAGATTTCTGGATTTTTTAAAGTTGTTGAAGTATTTATATCTTCACCCAACAAAGAAGATAAGGTTTCAAATAAGCTTACTTTGTTAAAATCGATTTCTACAAATTGTTGTTTGATTTTTATTAATTCTGCTTCAAGCACTTTATCAGAAGCAGGCAAAATGGTTCCATAAGTTATTCCAGATTTTACTTCTTTAATTCTGGCTTCCAACTGTTCTTTTTTTGCTGACAATAAAGCTTCCTTTTCTTGTAACAATAAAATTGAAAAATAAAGCTGATTGACTTGCTTTTTAAGCTGATATAAATTGACTTCTACCTGTTTTTGTTGAGTTTTTGAGGCAGATGATTTTGCTTGTAATGAGGCATCTATTAAACCTCCATTATAAATTAATTGACTTAATGTTGCAGTTGCTCTGTATTGATCTTTGTTTAAAGGCTCAATACCAGCATTTGGAATAGGAACATGTGTAACATCTGACTGATATGTGGCTTGTGCATCTAAACTTAATTGAGGAAGTGTTTTATTTGTAATAACTTCAGAATCTATAGCGTTTTGCTTTTCTAATAATGCTTTTTGCTTTACAATTGGATAATTTTTATTTACTAATTTGTAACAGTCAAACAAAGATAGTTGCTGCTGAGAGTAACCACTAAAAGCTATAATTAAAATGAAAAAAACCATTACTTTTTTCATGACATTAAATTTTAATTGAATTAATAATAAAATCTGCAACATGGGTTTTTCTTTCATCGATGATTTGAGTAAATCTTTCATCATCAATAATACCAATGGTTTTGATTAATGGAGAACCAACAAAAGGAAATACACATAATGAAATGATATTGATGAATAATTGCTCTGCATTAATAGGTTTTATAAGTCCTTTTTTAACTTCATCGCTCACCTGAATTTTAAACTTTTCAAGGTTTGGTAAATTGGAGTTTCCTTTAAATTTTGAGGCGAAATCAGGGTTTCTATTTATTTCTTGAATAACGAAATTTGGCAAATAAGGATGCTGACTAACAAACGAAATATAGTTTTCGGTAAATTTTATTATTTTTTCCTCTACCGATGAATCGTCGTTCAAAATATAGTTTATTTGAGGTGCCAATAACGAAAAGGCATTAAAAAACACTGCTTCAAACAGTTGTTGCTTACTTCTATAATAATAATGCAACAATGCTTTATTTATTCCTGCTTCATCAGCAATTTCTTGCATTCTGGCACCATCCATACCCTTTTTAATAAACACAGTTTTAGCTGCTTTTAATATCAACACTTCAGAAGTTTTATCTTTCATTATTAATCGTTTAACTATATGGTTTAACCATTTGGTTAACAAAAATATATAAAAATTAAAACAAAAGCAAAATTGCTATAAATTAATTTTACTTATTAATATCCAACCGGAAAACAGACTATACAAAAAGTATTTTTTAATATTCATTTCATCGGTAAATTTTAATCATTCACATAATCAGTAAACCATTCATCGTATAATTTGAACGTTTATAAGATTTTTATTTATAAATAAACTTAATCTATTAGTTTTGAATTAATTATAAAGAAAAGCCCCATGAAAAATCTACTTACTATTTTATGTGTTATCTGTTTTTTAGGTACAAACCCTTCACTTTTTGCACAAGAATATGCTAATGTTTTGGATAATGTTAGTTACAAAAAGCGCAGTCCTATATATGATTATTCTGAAATTCAGTTAAATAATACAGATACAATACCAGATTTTGATACAAAACCTGATAAATTGAAAATTACAGGAACAATTTACCAAAAGGATAAAAAAACACCTGCTGCTGATGTTATTCTTTATGTTTATCAAACTGATGAAAACGGAAATTTTGAATTAAAAAGAGATGATTTACATAAACGCTATGTAAAACACAGAGGTTGGATTAAAACAGATGCTGACGGAAAATACACAATTTATACCTTTATGCCTGGTAAATATGTGCGTAGTAAAGAATTAAAACAAATTCATAGAGTAATTAAAGAACCTGGAAAACCAGAATATGAATTAAATTCATTCTTCTTTAATGATGACCCATTAATTCCGGATTTAACACTTTCTTGCCGTGCAGAAACTGTAAAAAGTATGCTTAGACTTGAAAAAGAAGGCAATATGTACGTAGCCACAAAGGATATTGTATTAAATTCTTCCGGTTCTTTGGACGAGTAATTAATGCTTTTTAAACTTCCTTTTTAAAGCATTATTTTATAAAGGAGAACATTTTTATTAGAAGACTAATTCAATTTTAATAAGGACTTAATGTAGTTCATTAGGTATGTCTGAAATTAAAATATACAACTTGAGAATTGTTCCTTCACCGCCTGTTTTAGACGATGTTGAGAATTTCAAAAGTTCATTTATTGAAACCTTTGGAAAACAACCACTTTCTAAATCAAAACCTCATATTACGTTAGCTGTCTTTGAAATGGATTCAAAATATCAAGATATATTGGTAAATGTTTTTAACCAACTATCCAGTATTAAAAAATTTCAACTAGAGACTAAAGGATTTGATATATTTGAAAATAATGCCAACGTTTTATTTATCAAAATTCCTTTAACAGAAGATATTAAACTTATTCACAAAAACATTAAAATTTTATGGATTAGAGATTTGCATAGAAAAGAAAGAACAATTATTATTCCTGATGTACCTCACATGACAATTTCAAAAACTTATAATAACAAAACTCTTCACGAAAGCTTGGATTTTTTTCAGAAAATGAATTATCCAAATAAACATTTTGAAATTGACCATTTAACATTGATTTCTAGACCTCATGGCAAAACATGGGATTGGGAACATCAAATTAAACTCTCATAATAAAAATATTAGATTAAAGTCTAGATCTCTCAAAGATTGTAATATCTAACTTAAACTTTAAGATTATTTCCGTTTTGATTGATAAACATCATTTCTTATAAAAATAAGGTCAATTAACTTTGACTTTATGAAAAGCATACAATTCTTAAAATTTAACATTGGCATTATTATTTTCATAGTGCCATTAATGACAATTTTTAGTCAACAAAACCTTTCAGCAACAGATATTGTTAAAAAGGAAGATGACAAATATAATTAATCAACTATGTAGTTGACTAACTATATTCATTATATTTGTTTTAACAAATTTTGTAAATGGAAAAAGATTTCTTAAAAGAACTCGGCTACAGGGCTTTAGATAACAGATTAAAACGTATTAGTGATAGAATGTCTCACGATACGAGAAAATTCTTTAAACAAATTGATATAGATGTTGAACCAAGTTGGCATTTAGTATTTAAATTATTAAGGGACTATAAAAGGCTAACTATGGTCGAAATCGCTCAACATTTAGGTTATACGCATCCATCTATGGTGGTAATGCTAAAAAAGATGACTGCTAAAGGTTATATAGTTTCTGAAAAGGATACTATAGATAAAAGAAAGCAAATTATTAAACTCACCCAAAAATCTATTGACTTACTTCCTGAATTAGAACAAATATGGAACAGTTGCGAAGATGCTATTTATAAAATGCTAAATGAAGATTTGTCTATACTTAAGTATCTAGATGACATTGAAGCATCTTTAAAATCTATCCCATTAAACGAACGCTTTTACAACGAATACAAAAAACAAAAAAAATGAAAGCTGATAACAACACAGAACAAAAAAAGTTAAAAATTACAAGGAGAGGTATGGTTAGAACTTTAGGATTGGGTTTAAGTTTTGCTGCCCTTCCTTCCTTTATGTCTTCTGCAATGATAGAAATTTCTATAGACGCTTTAGATCATGGAGAGAAAATTATTCCTGTTAAGGAAAGGGAATTAATAGAAATGCAAAAATTTATTGAAGACTGTATTGCTGCCAATAAAGAGTCTAATCCACAAGAAGCTGTGAAAGAAGTTTTAGCCAAAGGTGTTTCTAATCCACAAGCAATGCTTAAAGCAATTGGTGAACCGAAAGAAGCAGGGTTGAAGGTGTTTTTGCGCTCAAAAGAACTGACCATTTTTGCTGCGGCTTGGACACCTCAAATGAATCTCATGCCACATAACCATCATATGTGGGCCAATATTGGTATATATACAGGACGAGAGGATAATATTCTTTGGGAGCGAACAGAAAAGGGATTAGGTTTAGAAGCTAACAAAGCACGATGTTTATTTGCAGGTGATGTAGCAACGTTAAACACAAGCGCCATTCATTCCGTGACCAATCCGCTACAAAGATTTACTGGAGGGCTTCATATTTATGGTGGTGATTTCTTTGCTACAGAACGCAGCCAGTGGGATCCGGAAACGCTGAATGAAGAACCTTCCAATGGTGACGTTATACGTAATATTTTTAAGAAAGCGAATGAACAAATGCGTAGAATGAAAAATGATTAATTTTATATTCTAACTATAAAATGATGAAAAGAGAATTAATATCAGGAGAAAGTCCTTATGAGGATATTGTAGGATTTAGTCGTGCTGTTAGGGTTGGACCATATATCACAATTGGAGGAACTGCGCCTACAGATACAAATGGAAATACAGTAGGCATTGGAGATATTTCTCTACAAACCAAACAATGTTTGGAAACTATTAAAATTGCATTGGAAAAAGCAGGTTCAAGCTTAAAAGACGTGGTTAGAACTCGAATACTTCTCACAAATATTGAAGATTGGAAAGTTGCTGCCGAAGTAAGAGCATCTTATTTTAGAACTATAAAGCCTGTTGATACTATCATGCAAGTATCTCGTTTTATTAACCCAGATTGGTTAATTGAAATTGAAGTAGATGCCATAGTGGCCACATAAATTTATACTCTTGTGTTAATCCATGAGAAATATTTTTTACTATAATGTACCGCGTGGAGTTTATCCTGAGCATAAACGAAGAGTAACTTGAGCTTTGCTCACGAAATTTTATTTAAATAAAGGCGTTCATTAATCTCCTAAAAAGTCGATTTGGTTAAAAGTGAAAGTTTAATACATCATTTTCTTTATTTTTTTCTTCTAAAAACTTTCTCTACAATGTTAATAAAATGCGAAGCATTCATGAACTCCTCTAAAACAATATTAACCTTGTGAATAAACACTTTTTATGCGAGCCTGCATCGAGCAGAGTCGAGATGACGTAGGAGAGTAGTAGAATGTGTGTGGAATGAATAATAAATCAACTATATTTTTTTAAAACAAAGTTTGATATAACTATATTAGGGCTTCATAAGAATTATCAGATATTAATGAGAAAATCAAAAATTGTTCAAGAATTATTTAGATCGAAGAATGTTTATTCTACGCTTTTGAACATAAAGCTTTTGGATTATGAAAATGCTTCAAAAAAAATAAAGCAAGCTCTTTCACATCCAATAACAAAAAGAGTATTATATCACGACAAATCTAAACCTGTAAATTTTAGAGAATTAAGAAACACAAAGCAATTAGGAAATACTGGAAATCTTGAAGGTGAATTAGCATGGTATATCAATAGTTTGAAAAATTTCACAAATGAAATAAATGTTTTTTTAGACTATGAAAAAGAATTTGAGAGACTAATATTATTTGATGAATACGAAAAGGCTAAAGAATTAATTAATGAAATTAATGAAAAAGTTTGCTATTCATTTTGGGCAATAGAAAACTTGTTTTCAATTGAAGAGAAATTAAAAGGAACAGAAAGTAACTGGTCATTCTTAAAAGAAATTAATAGTCAAATTGAAATCCGCTACTCATTATTTTTTAGTGGATATTTTAGTAAAAAAACCGAGAAGGACACTACATTATTACAGTACAAAAGAGAACTTGAAAATATCCTTAAAGGAATGGAGAGGAATGACCTGGAGTACATTCTTTTTAAATTAGCATACTTTTACATAAATGATTATTCTGAATATTCTTATTTTCTATATGCTGAGAATTTATCTTCAATAATTGATAAATATTTACTACTTATTGATATCCTTTTTGAATTAGCTAATATAAAAGACCATAAAGAACTAGTTAAAAATGCTTTAAATGAACTTGATTCTTATGGAATAAATGATTATCGGTTAGATAGAATTAGAGAGTTTTGTGGATATATTGAACTTGATTCTTTTAATGAGAAAATCATTGATTTATTTGATATTTACTCTATAGGAGATTATGAAAGTAGTTTAAAATTATCTAAAAATTTAATCCAAGATCATCCTAGTTCAATAGAATTATATGAAATATATATTAAATCGCTAATAGAATTAAACAAGTCTTTTGAAAAAACCAATATTTCTTCAACCATAGATTTTGTATTAGAAAATTTATTTTCTGTATTTATAAGGGATGATGAATATTATACATCCAGAGAAAACCTTTTGAAATTTTATTTGTGCTTTCCAAAAATTAGTTTTTTCAAACAAGTCTTGTCATTAGTGTCTAATTTAACTGGTATTGAGTCTACAAAAAATATTATTAATAGAAGCACTTATATTTATTCATTATACTCAAACCCTTCATTAATAATTTTAAACAATGCAGATAATAATATAAAATTCCAGGAGTCACTTCTTGACAAACACATCAGTTTGAAGATTAATCATGCGATTTCAATAAATAATTTTGAAAAAATTAAAAAAGATGATTTGCCAAATAACAAACTAGAGTTATATAAATTAAGAGCAAATTATTATAATCATCAAGAGGAAAGTATGAATTCAATAATTGAGTTTTATAAAAATTCAGTTCTGAATAATTTTTCTAGTGAGGAAGTAATTCTTTATTTATATAGTGCTTATTTAATTGAAAATAAAGTCGCAGAGGCTATGACAGTCTTTGTTGATGCATATTTTAAAAACAAATATTTTGTTGAAAGGCTAAAGAAATCTTCTCTTTTGAATTACATAATTGATCAAAATTATAAAATTGATAACATTTCTATTGATTTACCTATATACTTTTATTTTGAAGATGCGAATAGTTATTATAAATACACCTCTCTCGAAGTTTATTTAGATAGTATTTCTTTAAGCAAGCCATCAGAGATTAATCATATTGAATTTGAAGATACTGAAAAACTTATTTTTCTATTTAAAAATGTATGCACGATTGATGTGTTAAATAATTTTTATCTCATTTTTGATAGTGATGCAGGAGTAATTGAAGAAAGAAAGAAGATATTAAGAGTTTTAGCAGTCTTAGATAAAGAAAATAGTGATAGTTATTTTGAAGAAATTGCGACATTAACTCAAAAATTAAAAATAAAAGAAATCATTGAAACGGTTAATGATGGTAAAATTAATTTAAATTTCACGAGGATAAAAGAAGATAAAGAGTATAATTTAGAAAATAGTTTTAATAGGTTTATCAAGTTTAAAGATTTTTCGGATTTAAACGAGATGAGTTTATTAGATACTTCTGAACTTGTAATTTCATATTTATCGGAATTAAAGAAAGACACATCAAAGCTTCAACAAGCTTCTTTTGTTTCATTTAAATCATTATTTTTTGAAATTGTTGATTATTTCCTATTTAGTAAAGAACATGGTTTAGATGGTGATTTAAGTACTCGAATTAGACATGGCGTTTTAGAAAATCAATTAAGGTCTGTTTTTATTAATAAAAACCTTATTGCTACAAAAAATAAAGACAATGAGTATAACAATATCTCATATTGGGAAAATCTTTGTAATGAAAAATCATATCCTTTACCAATTATTGATAAACTTCAAAAAGCTTTGAAGAACTTTTCAAAAACCATTGATGAATATATATTAAGTATTATTAATGACTATATACAAATTCAGTCTAATAGGCATACTCAAAAAAATCTTGGTTTATTTAATTATAGATTTACCGATGAAATTCTATGGATAATTTATAAGGAAGTTACTGATAGCATAAATAATTATGATGAATTTCTAAATTATACTTTTGATTTTTTACGAGCACATACTGAAACATTATTGAAAGGTATAACTGGTGAGTTTCAAAGAAGCTTAAACGAACATTTTCAGGACGCATTACAGAATTTGGAAGATATAATTGCGAAAGATTTATATTTAAAAGATGAAGTGAATTCTGAAATAAATCAAAACATTTATAATACAAAGACTTTGATTCAAAATGAATTGTATAATATTTCTGAATGGTTCAAAATTTCAAATAATTTAGATAATTCAATTCTTGATATACAAACAATTATACAAACTGCAATAGAATCAATTAATTTAAATGTCAATGATATTAAACCAGAGGTTATAGTTGATTCTGAACACTTTTTTGAAGCAGGTTTCTATTATATAGATATTTTTAAAATTTTAATTGAGAACGCAATAAAACATTCAGGTCTGTCAATTGAAGATTTAAATATTATTATTGATGTTAAAACACTTGTTCTATTTAATAAAATTGAAGAAAATGAACTACCAATTTCAAAACTAATTGTTAAAATTTCGAATAATTTAAGTAACGATATTCAAAATGATAAATTAAATGATAAATTAAATGATAAATTAGAAACTTTAGTTAATAACTGGAATACTGAATTAAGTACAGTTAATAAAGAAGGAGGAAGTGGATTTCAGAAAATAAAAAGAATTTTGAAATATGATGTTAAATCACTTGATAGTGATTTAAGTTTTAAATTGGAAGGAACTAAATTACAGTTTTTGTTGGAAATTACACATAATATAAAAGGCATAGGTAATGAATAGAATTTTATTTATTGAGGACAATAAAACTAAGATTGAAGATATTAAATCATTTTTAGAAGAGAATTATAAAGATATAAACTTATCTATAAGGGAATCTTTTACATCAGGATTAAGAGAACTTTTTACAAATGAATATGACATTGTATTTCTTGATATGAGTTTACCTACAAGAGAAGGTTCTCCTAACAATTCACTAAATAACTTCGAACAATTAGGAGGTCATAAAATATTAAGTGAAATGAAAAGAAAAGAAATGTTTTTGCCTACTATCCTTATTACAATGTTTAGAGATTTTGGTGTTGGCCAATCTTTTATGGATCTTAATGAAATTGATGAAATGTGTAAAAAGGAATTTGAAAATTTTTATAAAGGTGTAGTTTATTATTCGTCTAGAGAAGATAGCTGGAAGGAAAAATTGAATAATTATTTGACTGAATTAATATGAGGATATTAATAGTTGATGACAGTATTGATAAAATTTCTGAGCTAACAAAGTTAATTCATGAGAATCAACCAGAAGCTATCATTGAAACAGCTGAAAATATTTCTAACGCAATTTCTCTCTTTCAAAATGAAGATACTTATAATTTAGCTGTTATAGATATTTTCTTGCCTTTAAGAAAAGGTCAGGATATTTTAAAGAATGGAGGAGAATTATTGCTTAAAGAATTATATAGAAAGGCAAAAGTTTTAAAAATTCCAAATTATATAATAGGTTTTACTCAATACGATGATGCTTTAGAATGTGAATTCTCGTCAATTTGGCGAATAATAAAGTTTGATTATAGTTCAGAAAGATGGAAAACTGAGTTTAATCAATTATTAACTCACATAAATAATACTAACTTCATGGTTACGGAAGTTAAAGAAATTATTCCAGTAATTTATGTTGAGGGTATTACAGATTTAAATTATTTAAATATAGCTTTAGAGTTGTTTTATCCTAAGTACAAAGACCTTATTGAGATAAAATCCCAAAGAAATGCTGGTGCAAATTGGGTAGCAAGTCAAGTAGCTATTTGGGCTATTTCAAAAATGAAATATAAAACAGGTGATTATATTATGTCAATTGGTCTACTAGATGCAGATGAAGCTGGTAATAAAGCAAAAAAGGATTTATTTGATAGAATACAAACTGAAAATGAGCAGAAGTGCTTTAAAATATTAAATATTAATCAAAAGTATAATCAAGAATTAATCAATTTCTATAGTAAAGGTTGTAAAATAGAAGTGGAGATTGAATCTTTATTTCCAATAAATATAATTAATCATGCTGAAAAACAAGGTTGGCTTGAGCATAGAAGTTCTTCTTTCATTGAAAATCCTAAAGGTTGGAAACAACATGAAGAAACATCTTTAAGTTACATTAAAAAATTAGGTTTTAATGATGATCAAAATTTATATCTAAAAAAGGTAAAACGTTTAAATAAACAAGATTTTAGTAATTATATTATAAATTTAGACACTAAATTAAGAGAAGATATTTTTATAAATTTCAAAAGTTTAATTAAAGATATTCTAATTGAATGTAAAATTTTTAATGACTAATGGAATTTTGACCTCATAAAATTTTGGCAAAACAATAGGTGAGTGGAGCGTAGATATTTTAGGGGTTTAGTACTAGTTTCCAGTACCAAATGAGAAGCTTTTGAATCGTTCTAATTCTTCACTCGGAATATTGTCAAACATTTCTTGTGTATAGTTAAAGATAGAATTCAGTTTTGGAAGTTTGTCAAGTGTTACTATTTGCCAAAATTTATAAGAATCATTGTCTAAATTTTGAAGGAAATGTAATTCCATAAAAAGCATTTTAATTTTTAATAAGATTGAGCGAGTAAATTATAAATACATTTATTATATTTTATTTTAACCAGCCACAATGAGCTTGACATAATTACGATCAATATAAGCCTAAAGACCTTATATCTGCAATTATGTCAAATATCACCTAAAAACGCTATTAAGCTCATTGCTGTATCTTCTTGTACTATAATTTATATTATGTAAAATAGAATATTTCATAACCTCTTCTATTATAGTTATATAAAACAAAAAAACCATATACAAAAGCACATGGTTTTTTAATAAAAGATAAATAAATTATAGCCATTCTAAAAAATAGTCCATCATTTCTTCTTTTAACTCGTAATGCAATTTTATATAATCTTTCATATCCTCGCGTAAAGTATGTTGTTCGTTATGCAATCTGCCATCAATATTTTCTTCATAGTTAACTCTATTAATATTAATCATCTTATTTCTAATTCTATGAAGCAATTTTGAAATAGCATCTTTTTCAATCATAATTCTATTCTGATAAACTTCTAATGGCTTTAAAGCTTTCTGACCAAATTCACGTTCTGCAATTTCTTCCAATTTTTCTTGAAAAGTATCCATTTCGTTAAAATGAAAACGTAATTCACGTTTCCAAGTTTCTAAATTGAATTTTAAATCGCTTAGATATAATACTTTAGTTTGCATAGGGGTTCTATTTATATTAATTAATTTTTTACTAATTGACTTTGAATATGTGGTGGCACCATTTGATATGATGAAAATTGAGTGCTGAATGTTGCGCGACCTTGCGTGATAGATCGTAAATCTGTTGAGTATCCAAACAGCTCATCTGCAGGTATTTGACAATTCAAAATTTGATAATTATCATTATTTTCAAAACCTTGAATCACAGCACGTCTTGATTGTAAATCGGTCATAACCTGACCTACCATTTCTTCAGGAACCTTAACGATCAACTCGTTTTTAGGCTCTAACAATTTAGGATTTGCATTTAAAAATGCTTCGCTAAACGCATGAGCACCAGCTATTTTAAAAGAAATATCATTTGAATCTACTGAATGCATTTTACCATCGTACACCATCACACGAATATCTCTAATATAAGACCCTGTAAGTGGTCCTGATTCCATAACTTCTAAAACCCCTTTCATTATTGAAGGCAAATATCGCGTATCAATCACACCACCTACTATACAGTTATAAAAAATCAATTTTCCTCCCCAAGCTAAATCAACTTCCTCTTTTCCTCTAATATTAAAACCTTCTGGTTCGGGCATACCTTCTTGCCATGGCTCTATTTTAATATGTACTTGTGCAAATTGACCTGATCCTCCTGATTGTTTTTTATGACGATAATTAGCAGTTGAAGACCTTTGAATGGTTTCTCTATAAGCTGTTTTTGGCTTCTCAAATTTAGCTTCAACCTGATAAATATTTTTTAAAGTCCAGTCTATAGTTATTAAGTGTAATTCTCCCTGACAACCAATAAGTAGTTCTTTTGTTTCTTTTGAAAATGATAAACTTACTGTGGGATCTTGAATATGGATTTTTTTAAGAGCTTCACTTAATTTTTCTTCATCATTTTGGCTTGAAGCACTTACTGCCAAAGTCATACGTTGTTCAGGATATTGTATATGTTTTAGTGAGATTTGTTCTTTACCACTATATAAAGTATCATTAGTTTCGGTGAATTTTAGTTTTAAAGTTGCTCCTATATCTCCAACAGTGAGTTTTGAAACAGGTTGTCGTTCCTTTCCATCCATTATAAATAACTGATTGATAATTTCAGATTCTCCTGTTCTCGAATTTGTTAATCGGTCATTTACGTTTACTTCACCCGATTTTACTTTAAAAAAAGTTATTTGACCTAAATTGGTTTGAAAAAGTGTTTTAAAAACAAATAGCGCCGTTGGTCCGTCACTTTTTGGATGAAGCTCCATCCCTTCTACGGTTTGCTCAGATTTTAAATCTGCCGCTGCTGGAGCTACATTATCAATAAATCCCATTAATCTACCAGACCCCATAACATTTAGAGCAGAAACACAAAATACAGGATATAAATCATGATTAAGCATTCCGGCTTTAATACCTTTACGCATTTCATCCTCATTTAAGGTTCCTTTTTCAAAGAATAACTCTAAAAGTTCGTCATCATTTTCGGCTGCTTTTTCAATCAATTCATTATGAAGTCTATCAGCTAACTCTTTTTGATCCTTTGGAATTGCTAATTTTTCAGGCTTCCCTCCTTTTGGGCCGAATTTATAAAGTTTCATTTTTAGAACATCTATAATACCTTGTGCTCCATCAATTTTAATTGGATATTGAATGATAACAGCATTATTTCCAACTAAAGACTGAATACCTTTAAAGTTTATATCAAATTTAGTATCAACATGATCAATTTGATTAATTACAAACAAAGTTGGAATGTGGTATTTGTCTATGTAATTCCAGATAATTTCTGTACCCACTTCTAAACCTTGTCTGCCATTAATGGTAACAACCACAGTATCTGCCACACGAATAGACGAAATAATTTCACCAATAAAATCATCAAATCCAGGTGTGTCAATAATATTTATTTTGTAATTACGCCATTCGGTATGCATTGGCGTTGCGTAAACTGAAGCTCCCCGTTCGTGTTCTACACTATGATAGTCTGAAACAGTATTGTGATCTTCTACAGTTCCTCTTCTATTAATAAGCCCTGCTTCGAACAACATAGTTTCAGACAATGTCGTTTTTCCGCTGTTATGAGCCCCAACTAAAACAATGTTTTTAATGTGCTTTTCGTCAAATATTTTCATGTCATAGGATTAATTGTTATGAAAATAAAGCTAAGTCCATTAAATTAATAAAAAAATGACTTAAGTCAGTTAAAAAACTCAAAAAAATACGTAAATAATTATCAGTTTAATGTTTTTCAAGTGTTAAAGCAATATTAAATTTTTTATAAAAAATTTAATATCACCAATAAATAGGCTTATAAACCTATCTTTGCAACCTTGAAAAACAATAAATTTGCAATGAAAAATAAATCCAAATCAAAAACCGAAAAATCGCGTTTGCATTTGCTTCACCAGTATTATCTTTATACTGGTTTTTATGCTTTTGTTGGTCAAGCTATAAAAAAGGCATTGCCATATATTTTAATAATTATTGCAGCCGTTTTTGTTTTAAATACGTTTTTTAATATTAATGAATTTTTAATTCATCTTACAGAAATACTTCCCGTTGATGGTGTTTTAACCTTTTTTTTCGTTTCAGAAATTCTTTTAGGATTAGTTCCTCCTGAAATATTTATTGCATGGGCTGGTAAATTGGATTCACCATGGCTTTATCTAAGTATTTTGGCAGTTTTATCTTATTTAGGCGGTCTTTGTTCTTATTGGATTGGAATTGGAATCACAAAAATCCCAAGAGTTCATATCTATCTGGAGAAAAAAATGGAAAAACAACTTAAAAATTCAAAAAAATGGGGTGGTTTTTTAATTATAGTTGGTGCCTTATTACCCTTACCTTTTTCTATTTCGTGTATGGCTGCAGGAATTATTGCGTTTCCATTTAAAAACGTTATGCTCTATGGTTCGTTACGTTTGGTAAGATTTCTTATTTACGGACTTGTTATATTTCATGTATTTTAATTCCAATTTGGATTGATGCATTTTGAATCTCTAATTAGTAACTTTGCAAAAAAAATAGCTTGATGACTTTTATAAACATTTTTAGATTAGTAGCCTTTTTAGAAGGTATTTCGTATATATTATTGTTGTTTATTGCAACTCCGGTTAAATACCTTTTGCATGAACCTAAATATGTGAAATTATTGGGAATGCCTCATGGATTGTTATTTATTGGATATCTTATTATCGCATTTATGTATAAATCTGAAACCAATTGGACGAAGTCGCAATTTTACTCAGTTTTAGTTGCGTCAATAATTCCTCTTGGAACTTTTTATGTTGACAAAAAATATTTAAAAACAATAAAGTAATATGAACTCCATAAAACATTTGCTTTACAATTATTTGGTTTCGTTAGGTTTGTCTGAAACCGTTTCTGAGTTTCTTAATATGCTGGCATTAGCAATAGCTTTATTCATAATTGTTTTTATAGTTGACTTTATCATTAGAAAAATATTGATTCAAATATTTACTCAATTTGCTTCTAAAACAGAAACCAATTTTGATGATTTATTAATTGCCAATAAAGTACCTCGGAATATTGCGCATGTAATTCCTTTATTGATTATGTTGGAATTCATGCCAATAGTTTTGACCGACTTTGATTATTGTGAAAACATTGTTGAAAAGTCGTTAAAAGTATTTTCAATTATTTTAACCCTTTGGATTGTTAGAAGTGTACTAAATGCCTTAAAAGATTATTTTAAAACCCTACCAAAGCTAAAAGACAAACCCATCGATAGCTATATTCAGGTATTTATGATTTTTGCTTGGGTTATTGGTATATTTTCGGCAATTGCTATTATTACAGGCATTGCCTTTATACATTTTATAACAGGTCTTGGTGCTGCTTCTGCTGTTATTATTTTAATCTTTAAAGACACTATTTTAGGTTTTGTAGCCAGTATTCAAGTATCCATTAACAATATGGTGCATATTGGTGATTGGATTACTTTTGAAAAATATGGAGCCGACGGAGATGTTATTGAAATAAATTTAGCAACTGTTAAAGTTCAGAACTTTGATAAAACGATTACAACAATACCAACGTACGCATTGATTTCAGACTCGTTTAAGAACTGGCGTGGCATGGTAAATTCTGATGGTAGACGTATCAAACGTTCGTTAAGTATTAAATTAAATAGTGTGAAGTATTTATCTAAAAATGAGGTAGATAAATTAAAAAGTATTCAACTAATATCTTCATACCTTGAAAAGCGTCAAAATGATATTGATGGCTATAATATGAGTCATAATATTAACAAAGAGCTCCCTTTGAATGGTAGAAACCTAACCAATTTAGGTGTTTTTAGAAAGTATGCACAAACCTATCTTGAACAACATTCGGCCATCAATAAAAACATGATGATAATGGTTCGGCAATTAGCACCTACAACACAAGGTATTCCTTTAGAAATATATGCTTTTAGTACAGACAAGCGATGGGAAAATTACGAATATATCATGGCAGATATATTTGATCATTTAATTGCTGCTATTCCTTATTTTGATTTGGAAGTATATGAACTGCCCACAGGTTCAAACTTTATTAATGCATAAAAAAAGCGGGTTTTATTAAAACCCGCTTTTTTTTTAAAATCATATGTTTTTAAATATGACTGGCTAACCAATCACCAACTTCGCTAGTTTTATAAGCTTTATTTTTCCCTGCCAAATCTTCAGTAACAACACCTTCGGCAAGAGATTGATCAACTACAGATCGAATCGCTTTAGCTTCCTCAGTTAAACCAAATGCATCTTCAAACATCATAGCTGCGGATAAAACGGTTGCTAACGGATTTGCTATATCAAGACCTGTTGCTTGTGGATAAGACCCGTGAATTGGTTCATATAACGATGTGTGCTCTCCAACAGATGCTGAAGGCATTAATCCCATAGAACCTGAAATAACCGAAGCTTCATCAGTTAAAATATCACCAAAAAGATTTTCAGTAATTAATACATCATAACTATTTGGCCACTGAACCAATCTCATAGCAACTGCGTCAACAAATTCATAAGAAACTTTTACTTCTGGGTAGTCTTTTTCCATAGCTTGTACAGTTTCTCTCCATAAACGTGATGTTTCTAAAACATTGGCCTTATCAACACAACATAATTTTTTAGAACGCGTCATGGCTAATTCAAATCCTTTTTTTGCCAATCTTTTCACTTCTTCTCTAGTGTAAACACAATTATCATAAGCTGTTTCTCCTTCATCCCTTCTGCCCTTTTCACCAAAATAGATACCGCCAGTTAGTTCTCTTAAAAAAACTAAATCAGTACCTTCAATGCGCTCTCTTTTTAAAGGTGAGTTTTCAATTAAAGAAGGAAATGTAAATGTTGGTCTCACATTAGCAAACAATCCTAATTTTTTACGCATTTTAAGAAGCCCTTGTTCTGGTCTCACTTTAGCACTTGGGTCATTATCATATTTAGGATGACCAATAGCTCCAAATAAAACAGCATCTGCTTTCATACAAATCTCATGGGTTTCATCAGGATATGGCTCTCCAACAGCATCAATGGCTGCTGCACCTGTTAAAGCTGGCGTCCATGTAATTTCATGTCCGAATTTTTGCGCAATCGCATTACTTACTTTTACCGCTTGATCAATAACTTCTGGTCCAATACCGTCACCTGCTAATAGTGCTATATTTAATTTCATGTTTTTATTTTGTATTCTTAATTAATAATAATGTTGAGCATTTTTTCGGTTGCCTTAATAGCAGAAACTGTTTGATCAGAATCTAAACCACGTGTTTTAAATTCCTTTTCTGAACTTTTCCATGTAATGATAGTTTCACATAAAGCATCTGAATGGCTTCCAGGAGGAATTCTAACGGCATAGTCAATCAAATTAGGTAATTCTAGATTAAGCTTTTTAAATACGGTCCTGATTGCATTCATAAACGCATCAAATTGACCATCACCTTGTGAATTTTCTTCAAATGTTTTACCGTTAATTGAAATAGCAACAGTTGTTGAAGGCCTTAATCCTTTTGAATGGGTTAAAACATATGATTCTACTTTTACTTTTTCTTCATATGTTCTATCTAACACATCAGAAATGATATAAGGTAAATCTTCTTTAGTAACCACTTGCTTTTTATCACCCAATTCTATGATTCGTTGAGTCACCTTTTTTAAATCCTCATCATTAAGCTGAAGTCCTAATTCTTGTAAGTTTTTTTGAATATTGGCTTTACCTGAAGCTTTTCCTAAAGCATATTTTCTGGTTCTACCAAAACGCTCTGGTAATAAATCGCTAAAATACAAGTTATTTTTATTATCACCATCTGCATGAATACCAGCTGTTTGGGTAAATACATTGGCTCCAATAATTGGTTTATTGGAAGGAATCATGACTCCAGAAAAGTTTTCAACTAACTTACTTACCGTATATAATACTTTTTCATTAACCCCAATTTGTATTGAAGGCATAAAATCATTTATAACTGCAATTGTACTAGCCATGGGCGCATTACCAGCACGTTCGCCCATTCCATTAATGGTTAGATGCAAACCATCAGCACCAGCTTTTAGCGCTTCTATGGCATTAGAAACACCTAAATCGTAATCGTTATGTGCGTGAAAATCGAAATGCAAATCGGGATACTTAGTTCTAATTTCCAAAACAAAAGCATAAGATTCAGAAGGCGTTAATACACCTAAAGTATCGGGAAGCATAATACGTTTAACAGGTTGAGTAGATAAAAATTCTAAAAACTCATAAACATAGTCTTTAGAATTCCTCATACCATTACTCCAATCTTC
Source organism: Gaetbulibacter sp. M235 (assembly GCF_043876835.1). Classification (NCBI taxonomy): domain Bacteria; kingdom Pseudomonadati; phylum Bacteroidota; class Flavobacteriia; order Flavobacteriales; family Flavobacteriaceae; genus Gaetbulibacter; species Gaetbulibacter sp. M235. The sequence goes on along the minus strand of NZ_JBAWJZ010000005.1, from coordinate 237,610 downwards.
TAAATAGACATTGGTTTCAATGTCTTTACTTTTGGCCAATGAAATAGTTTCTGATATCTCTTTAAAATGCTGACCAGGAGTCTTTTTAAGCTGATGGGTTAAATGGTTTAATGAACCTTTTGTTAATAGGTTTTGAACCCTAGCACCAGCCTCAATCATCCAGTTAATAGAAACACCATTGTCAACAAAAGTTAACACTTCAATCCTATCAATATATCCGTTGTTTTTTGCCCAATCAGTTACACTTTTAACAGCTTGAAATTCACCTTCTGAAACTCTGGCAGAGGCTATTTCAATACGGTCAACCTTTAATTCCTCAAGTAAAAGTTTAGCTATTGTTAGTTTTTCAGAAGCAGAAAACGACACACCTGAGGTTTGTTCACCATCACGTAATGTCGTATCCATTATTTCTATCTTTTTTACAGCCATTTATTTATAGTAACAGACCATTTGCAAAAGATTCTATTTCACCTTTAATATTTTGAAGATAATCAATATCATCAAAACCATTAAGCATATTATCCTTTTTATAACTATTTATTTCAAAAGATTCTTGAGCTCCTGTTGAAATGATAGTAATTGTTTGATTTGGAAGATTTACTTCTATTTCAGTATTAGGATCATCGTAAATAGCATTAAATAGTTGTTCTGAAAACTCTGCACTCACTTGAACCGGCAACACACCAATATTCAAACAGTTATTTCTAAAAATATCAGCAAAAAAACTAGAAACCACACAACGGAATCCGTAATCGTAAACAGCCCAAGCTGCATGCTCTCTTGATGAACCGGAACCAAAATTCTTTCCTCCGACTAAAATTTTCCCTGAATAAATAGGATTATTTAACACAAAACTCTCTTTTGGAGTATTATCACCATTGTATCTCCAATCTCTAAATAAGTTGTCACCAAATCCTTTTCGTTCAGTAGCTTTTAAGAAACGAGCTGGTATAATTTGGTCTGTATCAACATTTTCTAACGGTAATGGAACTGCTGTACTTGTAAGTATATTAAATTTATCGTAAGCCATTTTTTCTAATTTTAAATTAAATCTCTAGGATCTGTTACTACACCTGTTACAGCTGCTGCTGCAGCTACTAATGGACTTGCCAATAATGTTCTTGAACCTGGTCCTTGACGCCCTTCGAAATTTCTGTTTGATGTACTAACCGCGTATTTTCCAGCCGGTACTTTATCATCATTCATAGCCAAACATGCAGAACAACCAGGTTGTCTTAATACAAATCCAGCTTCAGTAATAATGTCCAGAATACCTTCTTCTTTAATTAATGCTTCCACTTCATGAGATCCTGGTACTAACCATGCAGTAACATGGTCTGCTTTTTTCTTTCCTTTTACAATAGATGCAAATGCACGAAAGTCTTCAATTCTACCATTAGTACAACTTCCTAAAAACACATAATCGATTTTTTTACCAATCATGGAATCATTTTCATGGTAGCCCATATAGTCCAATGATTTTTTATAAGTTGCAACACCACCTTCAACTTTATCAGCATCAGGGATGTGTTTAGAAATCCCCATACCCATACCCGGATTTGTTCCGTAAGTAATCATAGGTTCAATATCACTGGCTTTAAAGTTTAATTCTTTATCAAACGTTGCATTGACATCCGTTTTTAAAGTTTTCCAATGTGCTACCGCTTTGTCCCACTCTTCTCCTTTTAATGATAATGGTTTTCCTTTTAAATAAGCAAAAGTTGTTTCGTCTGGAGCGATCATACCACCACGAGCGCCCATTTCAATAGATAAATTACAAACAGTCATACGACCTTCCATTGTCATGTTCTCAAAAACATCACCTGCATATTCAACAAAATAACCTGTAGCACCAGAAGTTGTAAGTTGTGAAATAATATATAAAGCCACATCTTTTGGAGTCACCCCTTTTCCCAACTGTCCATTCACGTTAATACGCATTTTCTTAGGCTTTGGCTGCATGATGCATTGTGTAGACAATACCATTTCAACTTCTGAAGTACCAATTCCAAAAGCAATAGCTCCAAATGCCCCATGGGTTGATGTGTGCGAATCTCCACAAACAATGGTAGCTCCTGGGAAAGTAATTCCATTTTCAGGACCTACAACATGGACAATCCCATTTTTTTTATCACCAAGTCCCCAGTGACTGATTCCATATTCTTTTGAATTATCTTCTAATGCCTTTAATTGGTTTGCAGATAATGGATCTTGAACTGGCAAATGTTGATTGATAGTTGGTGTATTATGGTCGGCAGTTGCGAAAGTGCGTTCTGGATATAATACTTTTAGGCCTCTTGTTTTTAAGCCAAGAAAAGCAACAGGACTTGTTACCTCATGTATAAAATGACGATCTATAAAAAATACATCTGGTCCTCCTTCTATTTTTTTAACAACGTGTGAATCCCATACTTTGTCAAACAGTGTTTTGCTCATAAATATCTTTAATTTAATATTGAAACTTGAGAGTAATTATATCTATATATTACAACAAGTTATAAGGATGGCAAATTTATAAAAAACTCATCTTTTTTCACCATAATACTAAAAGTTACTATGGATTGAGAATCATTTTTATAATATTATTAATGGATTGAGAAAAAATCGATTTTATCTCAATAGAAATCGATGTTTGCTCATAAATTTTAAAGTTGATTTTGTGAATTATTACTTTAATCTGTCTTCCACAAATTCTATATGCGTTTTCCCATGAGGTTTGGCTTTCCCATCGGGACCTAAATTAACCATAACGATGTTTGAAATTGTAATGATGGTTTCCTGAGTCATTTTATTTCTAACTTCACTACTTAGTGTCAAAGACGCCTTTCCAAATTTAACTACTTCAATACCAATTTCTACAATATCTCCTTGTCGTGCTGAAGATTTAAAATCAATTTCACTCATATATTTAGTGACTACCTTTTGATTTTCTAATTGAATGATGGTGTACAATGCAGCTTCTTCATCAATCCATTCTAAAAGTCGTCCACCAAACAGTGTTCCATTTGGATTTAAATCTTCTGGTTTTACCCATTTACGTGTATGAAATTTCATTTTATCTTTTTTATTATAATAACAAACTTTTTTGAGAATCATCATTTGGAATTGTTAATGAGTAACCTAATTCCTTGTTTAATCTTTTTATAAAATAAGCTGAAAGTAATGGTGATTCTTTTTCAATATTTTGATGGATAAAGAAATCTATTTCTTTTACCCCTTCTTCTTTCCATAGTTTTAATCGTTCTATCCAATCATCTAATCGCTCATAATCGCTTTTATGGTTGGCACCAACATAACGAACAAAGGCTGTAGCATTAGTCAATCTCATGTGCAACAAATCGCGTCTTCCGGCAGTATCAACTATAATATTTGATACGTTATTTTCTTCTAGAAGTTGATATAAATCTTTTGCAACTTCAAGATCGTTAAACCAATTGGTATGTCTAAATTCTATAGCTAGAGGCAATTCACTTGGCCAATTTTCAACAAAATCCACTACCCTATTAAAATCTTTAGGACTGAAATTGTTGTGCATTTGCAAAAATATGGTTCCTAGTTTATCTTTCAGGTTTGAAGCATTATACAAATAATTTTCTACCACATTTTTAACTTCGACCAAACGCTTCCAATGGCTAATTTCTTGGTTGAGTTTTGGGAAAAACTTAAACCCTCTCGGTGTTTTTTCATGCCAATTTTCAAATTGTTGTGCAGAAAATATTCTATAAAAAGTGGCATTCAATTCAATGGAATTAAATTGAGAGGCATAATAAACCAACTCGTCTTTTGTTCCTTTAGGATAAAACCCTTTTAAATCTGCCTTATTCCATTTGGCGCAACCTACATAAATTTCCGGAATGTTATCATCTTTAAAGGTATTTAACACCTTTTTAGTACCCAAATGGTCTTCAGGTAATGTAAAGTCTATAATCTCAGGGTTTTCTACGCTTCCAAACTTCATAAAATTTCAATGTTGATTCTTTGTTTTTTATGACTATAAAGGTATGGATTTCAAAATTGTTGATAACCTAGTTAAAAAGTAAAAATGCATTTGTTTTATTTCTTTTTATAAATCTATAATTTTAATAAAAACCAACGTCATGAACACAAGACAGTTAAACCTAGAAAGTATTCGCCCTGAAATTTCTACGGATACAATTAATGACAACATGAGTAATGATGAACGATTTCAAAATTTGGTTTTAAGACCAATTGTAAAATTGCAAAATGATTTACTCATTGAAGTTTTTAAAAACTATGTAAATAAGCACAAAAATTCATTTTACGATTTAACCGTTGAAAAAAAAATTAATTACATAGAAAACTCCATTCAAAGAGATATAAAATTTAGAAACTCTTTAAAAGGAATTGTAATTGGTCTTTTTACAGTTGAGGAATATTTGACGTACATTCAAAATTCGTCTGCTTTAAACAAACGCATGATGGGCATTGTTAAAGACCGCTTAATCAGTAACATTCAATTGTTTGAAAGACCTGAATTTTTGAGTGCTGTTTAAATTAAAGAAACACCGTTTAAATCTGTTGTAAGGACATCGCTCATATAATTAAAATATGGGCGAATGGCTTTAAATGCGATATTTACATTTGAGATAAAATCTTGACTCAATACTTCTTTATCCGTGAATTTTTTTGTGAAGATGTATTGTTTTTTCCTGATTAAATCAATGGCTTTATGCTCTTTATTGAAACCTTTTGGAGCTGAAACCAATTCGTCACCTAATAAGTTTCCCCATACATTTTTAAAAGATTTATCATTGATAATAGATCGCATTTCTTCATCATCCATTTCAAATTCTTTTCGCATTCTTAATAAATCTTCTTTATTTGGTTCCCAAAAGCCAGTTGCAATAAAACTTTCGTTATTCGGCTGAATATGAAGATAGTAACCACCCCTTAAATGCGGTTTAGTTCTATGAAATGAACCTCCAAAATGAGTTTTATAGGGTTGTTTATTTTTTGAAAAACGAACATCTCGATAAATTCTAAATAGTTTTAATTTATCTACATCATCATGTGCTTTCAAATTTTCAAAAACAGCATTATAAACCTTTTTAACATCCGTTTCAATAGATTTAAATTCCTTTTTATGATCATTAAACCACTCACGGTTGTTGTTTTTCTCTAAGTTTTGTAAAAATTCTAAAGTTTTAGTTGAGATTGGTGGATTCATAATATTATCTATTGACAGGCTACTAAAATACAAAAAAAGTCCTGTTTAAAACAGGACTTTTAACTACTATATACATAATAAACTATTTTATTGCCATAAATTCTTTGCTTACCAATTCTCCAGATTTTTTGTCATAATATTCTACAATAAAATTTCCTTCAGTATTAAAATACCCAATTCCAGTAGTTTCAGCATTATGAAACAAATAATGATTTTCTTTATTGAATCTCTCAATATTTCCAAAACTATTAGAGTTTTCTTTGTTTTCTGATGATACTAAAAAACCATTATTCATTTTTTTGAAATTATATCTATTCCCTTCAAATTCATAATAACCAATTTCAGTCATAGTGTCATATAATCTGTCATTATCGTTATCTATTTCAATAGTCTTTTTGACTTTAATAGGGCTTACTATAATGTCTTTATCTGTTTTGTTTTTATCTTTTGCATCAAATTCAATGGCTTGCTCTTCTCTTGTTGTGACTTTTATTTTTTTCTCAACTATTTCTTTTCCATTATTAACCTTTATAGTTTTTACTTTTTCCTCTTCTAAAATATTTTTTGGTTTTTCTTGAGCAAATACATTAGCTATGAACAAAAACAAACAGATATAAATTACATTTTTCATCTTTTTAAGTTTTATTATTAATTTACTGTAAAGATACTATCGTTAAAGACCAACCATGTTATAGAGTTTCTGATATATTTTGTATAATTTGCATCTAATAACCAGCAAGATATTGATTATAAATAAGTTATATAAATAAACTTACTGTTAGAGTTTTTAAGTTTATTCAAACTCTATTTTATTTAGAATTAATCCTGAAGCTGGGGCTATATAATCCATAACTTCATTACTTGTAGGCTTTAAGGTGCTTTCAATATATTCCAAAGTGATATCTCCCCTACCAAGTTTAATTAAAGCTCCCATCATCAACCGAATTTGGTTTCGCAGAAACCCTTTTCCTTTCACTCTTAAAATATAACTGGTTTCTGGAAAAAAATTGGCAGTAAAAATATTGTTTTCAAACAGCTCACAGGTATCTATAGTTCTGTTATAAACACCTTCATTTGTAGCTTTGTACGAGTATGTTTTAAAATTATGATGCCCTTCAAAACATTTAGCTCCTAGTTTCATCAATTCTATATCTAAAGGCTCTAAAATGGTGGTCATTAATGGCGCACAAAAAGGGTGGTTTTTACTTCCCTGAGTAAACAAATACAAGTATTCTTTAATTTTAGAATTTTGTATAATGTTGAATTCAGAATCCACTTCTTTAATGCTTAAAGCCCTTATATCCTGTGGCAAATTATAATTAAATAAGCTTAAAAACTCATCAAAATTTTCAATAGGCTCTTCTAAAAACAATTCAAAAGCAGCTTCATTAGCAGACACCATAGCATCAGTTCTACCTGAACCCAATGTTTTAAATGCTTTTTTTTCTAGAATAAACTTTAAAGTTTTATCAATCATTAAGTGAACCGTTTTAACATGTGGTTGTTTTTGCCAACCATGAAAACGGTAACCTAAAAACTGAACGGTAATAACATAGTAGTATTTTTTCAACGTTTTTAATGCTTTTTTAAAGGTTTTGAAAGTAAGTTATTTTTTAACTATGGCAAAATTTTGCAAACTAAACTAACTTTCATATGAAAAAAATCATCAATAAGCGCCACAATCAATTTCATTTTATAAATGTAACTGTACTTATTTATTATAATTCACTCTTTATCAGAAATTAGCAATAACTTCGAACATATTATTTACATACTCATAATAGAGCCAATTTATTTTCACAAAATAATGTCTAAAGAAAAAATAAGAAAAGACAAAACATGCTTAAACTGCCAACATTTGGTAGAGCATCGTTATTGTTCAAACTGTGGACAGGAAAATACCGAAATAACAAAATCATTTCATCATCTGTTTTTTCATTTTTTTGAAGACTTAACTCACTACGACAGTTCTTTCTGGAAAACTATTTTTTATTTATTTCTTAAACCAGCTGCTTTAACAAAAGAATATTTATCAGGAAAGCGCTTATCTTTTTTAGCACCAATACGTTTGTATATTTTTATAAGTTTCATAACATTTTTTTTTATATCACTTTTTCCTAATAAACCTATAGAAGTAGATAAATTTTATAATGAAACTTCAAAAAATAAAATTGGAATACCTTCTTTAGATTCTTTGCATATTGAAGAAAAAAGTATAGATGGTTTGACTAAAGTTGGTATACTTTCGCAACAAAATAATGACACAATAAAAAAAATATTAAATCAAACTGCACAAGCTGACAAAAAAGAAGTAGCAGATTTTGGCTATAATTCCATCTCTGAATTAGATTCGATTCAAAAACATAGTAGTGAAGAAAAAAAAGTTAGTTCAACAGAATATTGGTTTCTTAAAAAATGGCTTACTGTTAAAAAGGAAAACACCAATGAACAAATTATGGAAAAATTCGTGCTTTCTTTTAATAAAAATTTACCAAAAGTATTGTTTATGTACATGCCGGTTTTTGCTTTTATATTGTGGCTTTTCCACAACAAGAAAAAATGGTTTTATTTTGATCATAGTATTTTTACCCTTCATTATTTTTCATTTATACTTTTACTTATCTTAATATTATTTTTTATGGATAAGCTTATCTCTCTTTTTGGTAAAACACCTCTTGTAAATTGGATTAATTTTAGTGTAAAATCAGCAGGAATTTTTTGGATGATCTATTATTATTTTCCTGCTCATCGCCGTTTGTATGGTCAGCCTATTATGAAATCTTTTTTTAAAAGCAGCGCAATAATTATAATTAATTTATTTATAATAACACTATTGACTATATTTTTTGCTTTATTTACTTACATAAATATTCACTAATAAATATTATAGACTAAAAAAATTGATGTTATTCTGAAATTGTAAAAACTACTTTAGCTAATGATGTTTTTTATATAATATTGTCATAATTAACTTAAATGAATGAGTTGATTTATAGAATTAAAAAAGGCTTTAGAAATTTCTAAAGCCTTTTTATTATTTATGCCTGCCTTTTAATTCGGCTTCAATATCTTTAAGTGTAAAGCCTTTTGCCTGAAGCAACATTAAGTAATGAAACATTAAATCTGCTGATTCATAAAGAAACAATTCATCGTTATTATCCATGGCTTCAATAACGGTTTCAACAGCTTCCTCTCCTACTTTTTGTGCTACTTTATTAATACCTTTTGCAAATAAACTTGCAACATAGGATTTACTTGTGTCTTTATTAGCAATTCGTTCTGTTATAACATGTTCTAAAGTTGAAAAAAAACCATAATTAGATTTATTTTCTTCGCCCCAACAAGAGTCGGTACCTGTATGACAGGTTGGTCCAACAGGGTTTACTTGAATAAGTAAAGTGTCATTATCACAATCATTTTTAATATCTATCAGATTTAAAAAATGTCCACTTTCTTCTCCTTTTGTCCATAGTCGTTGTTTACTTCTACTAAAAAAAGTAACTTTTTTTGTTTCTAAGGTTTTTTGATAAGCTTCTTCATTCATATAACCTAACATCAAGACATTTTTTGTTGTAGCATCTTGAATAATAGCCGGAACGAGTCCATTTGTATCATATTTTATAGTCATAACCGTACTTCTATATTATGTTTTTTTAATTCTTTTTTTAATTCTGGAATTGGAATCTCACCAAAATGAAATACACTGGCTGCTAAAGCTGCATCTGCTTTTCCTTCTTTAAATGTATCAATAAAATGTTGCACATTTCCAGCGCCACCTGAAGCAATAATAGGGATATTCAATTCATCTGAAAGTTTTGCAAGCGCTTCGTTTGCAAATCCGTTTTTGGTTCCATCATGATTCATTGAGGTGAATAAAATTTCACCTGCACCACGTTTCTCAACTTCTTTAGCCCATTCAAATAAATCAATATCAGTCGGAATACTTCCCCCTGCTAAATGAACTTTCCACTGACCATTAATTTGTTTAGCATCTATAGCAACTACAACACATTGGCTTCCAAATTTATCGGCTAATTCGTTAACCAATTCTGGTCTTTTTACAGCCGATGAATTGATAGATATTTTATCTGCACCACATTGCAATAAAGCATCAACATGTTCAATTGATGAAATGCCACCTCCAACCGTAAAAGGGATATTTACTTGTTCTGCAACATGCAATACCATTTCCAAAGTTGTTGCTCTTCCTTCTAAAGTTGCTGAAATATCTAGAAAGACCAATTCATCTGCACCAATATCAGCGTATTGTTTTGCTAATTCAACAGGATCTCCGGCATCCCTTAAATCAACAAAATTGACTCCTTTAACAGTTCTCCCATTTTTTATATCCAAACAAGGAATGATTCGCTTTGCTAACATGATTGAACTTTATATTAAACGTATTTTTCAAGTTGTTTTAAACTTATTCTATTTTCATAAATAGCTTTTCCGATAATGACGCCATCACAACCTAGGTCTCTAAGAACAGGTAACTCTTCAATAGAAGAAATACCGCCAGAGGCTATTAATTTTATGGATTGACCACTGCTACTGTTGCTACACTCTGCGATAATTTGCTTGTATAAATCTACTGATGGTCCTTCAAGCATACCATCTTTTGAAATATCTGTACAAATAACGTATTGAATACTTTTCTTTTGATATGCTTTTATAAATGGAATTATATCTTCTTCACTTTGCTCCATCCAACCGCTAATGGACACTTTACCTTGATGGCTATCTGCTCCCAAAATGATTTTTGCAGCTCCATATTTTGATATCCAACCTTCAAATGTTTTTGCGTCTTTAACTGCGATACTTCCACCTGTGATTTGTTTCGCTCCAGAATTAAAAGCAATATGCAAATCTTCATTGGCTTTAAGTCCTCCACCAAAATCAATTTTTAAAGTAGTTTTTGAAGCTATTTGTTCTAACACTTTAAAATTAACGATATGTTGAGCTTTTGCTCCATCTAAATCTACCAAATGTAAATATTCTATCCCAGAAGCTTCAAAGGCCTTTGCGACTTCAAGCGGATTTTCATTGTAGATTTTTTTCGTTTCATAATCGCCTTTTGTCAAACGAACACATTTTCCATCTATAATATCTATGGCCGGTATAATTCTCATAATTATAATTCAATAAAATTCTGCAACAATCTTGCTCCTGCTAAACTACTCTTTTCTGGGTGAAACTGAACCCCATAAAAATTTTTATGTTGTAATGCTGAAGCATAATTCAAACCATAATCTGTAGTTGCAATGGTTTCCTTACAATACTCAGCGTAATAGCTATGAACCAAATACATGTATTCATTTTCCTTAATTCCTGAAAACAAATTTGATTTTAAGTTTTTGATGACGTTCCATCCCATTTGAGGCACTTTTACTTCATTTGAAAACCTTTTAACCTCAGTATTAAAAACACCAAGACCTTTAGTGTTTCCTTCTTCTGTCGAATTACATAGCAATTGCATACCCAAACAAATACCTAAAACCGGTTGCTGTAAATTCGGAATCAATTTATCCAAACCACTTTCCCTTAATTTTTTCATAGCAGTACTGGCTTCACCAACACCTGGAAAGATAATTTTATCAGCAGCTAAAATTTCTTCTGGATTATTTGATAAAACCGCATCAATACCCAAACGATTAAAAGCAAACTGAATGCTTTTTATATTACCGGCACCATAATTTATTATTACTAATTTCATTAAAGCATCCCTTTTGTTGATGGTAAAATCATTTTTTCAATATCTCGTTTTACCGCCATTTTAATGGCTTTTGCAAAAGCTTTAAAAATGGCTTCAATCTTATGGTGTTCATTAGTCCCTTCTGCTTTGATGTTTAAATTACATTTTGCGCCGTCTGTAAATGATTTAAAGAAATGATAAAACATCTCCGTTGGCATTTTTCCAACCATTTCACGTTTGAAATCAGCTTCCCAAACCAACCAGTTCCTTCCTCCAAAATCTATCGCAGCCTGTGCATAACAATCGTCCATTGGCAGACAAAATCCGTATCGCTCAATTCCTAATTTGTTCCCTAAAACAGTGTGAAACAATTCTCCCAAAGCAATAGCAGTATCTTCAATGGTATGGTGTTCGTCAACGTCTAAATCACCTTCAACATGTATTTTCAAATCCAACTGTCCGTGACGCGCAATTTGGTCTAACATATGGTCAAAAAAAGCAATACCAGTATCAATTTTACTTTTACCAGTACCATCAAGATTTAATTGAATAGCAATTTTAGTTTCATTAGTATTTCTTATAATACCTCCACTCCTGTCATCAGCTTTTAAAAACGCATAAATCTTTTGCCAATCGTTAGTTTCTAAGGCAATATATTTATTCAACTCGTCACGCTTAACTGTAATCTCGTCAACTCCTAAATGAGTTTCATCATTAATAAAAATGCCTTTTGCGCCTAAATTCTTAGCTAATTCAATATCAGTCAACCTATCGCCTATCACAAATGAATTTTCCAAATCATAATCATCAGAAAAGTACTTAGTAAGTAAGCCTGTATTGGGCTTTCTTGTTGGTGCATTATCTCTAGCAAAAGTTCTATCAATAATTTGTTCTGCAAATTTTACGCCTTCTTCTTCAAAACATTTAATTACAAAATTGTGCACTGGCCAAAAGGTGTCTTCGGGATAAACATCAGTTCCTAAACCATCCTGATTTGTAACCATCACTAATTCATAGTCCAATTCTTTTGCAATTTTACCCAAGTATTGAAATACTTTTGGGTAGAATTGAAGCTTTTCAAATGAATCGATTTGCTCGTCTGCAGGTTCTCTTATGATAGTTCCATCACGATCAATAAACAATACTTTCTTCATAATTTATAAACTTTGAAGTTCACGAAATTCTGTAATTAATTTTTTATTTTCTGAAGCGGTTCCAACGGTTATCCTTAAACAATTCTCACAACCATACTGAGTCGTCCTGTTTCTAATAACAATGCCCTTTTTTATAAGCTGATCGTAACGTTTATTGGCATCATCAACCTTGATTAAAATAAAATTTGCATCGGAAGGATAAATTTTAAAAACAAAATCCAAGGTTTTTAATTCATCCATTAGAACACTTCTTTCCTTTAAAATATCAGCTATTTGATTTTTTGCTAAATCTTTTTTCAGATTTTCTATAGCTTTTTGTTGTGTTAACTCGTTAACATTATAAGGTGGTTTAATAGCATTTAAAACAGAAATTATTTCTGTTGAAGCATAACATATTCCTAAACGAATTCCCGCCATTCCATAAGCCTTTGATAAGGTTTGCGTTACAATAAGATTAGGAAATTCTTCCAATCTTTTAATCCAGCTTTCCTCATTTGAAAAATCAATATAGGCCTCATCAATAACAACAATTCCATTAAACGATTTCAACAATGTTTCAATAGAATTAGCTGAAAAACTATTGCCTGTCGGATTGTTAGGCGAACACAAAAACAAGAGCTTGCTATTGGAATTTGTGGCATTTAAAATCTCATCAACCTTTGGTTGAAATGCCTCAGAAAGTGGCACTTTAATAGTTTCAATGGCATTCAAATTAGCAAGGACCTCATACATACCATAAGTTGGCGGAAGAATAATGACATTGTCTTTATTTGGCTCGCAAAACATTCTAAAAATTAAATCCAGAACTTCATCACTACCGTTTCCTAAAAGGATATTTTGAGTTGAAATATTTTTAATTTTTGATAAAATGCTTTTTAATTTATTTTGATGCGGATCAGGATAACGATTTACCCCGTTTTCAAATGGGTTTTCATTTGCATCCAAAAATACCATATCAGCAGGAACACCTTGAAACTCATCTCTCGCAGACGAATAAGGTTTTAAAGCCTTAATAGTAGGTCTTATCAAATCTTGAATGTTCATTGTTTCAAATCTTTTAATCGTATTGATACCGCATTTTTGTGAGCTTGCAGACCTTCTGCTTCCGCCATAAGTTCTATAGTTTTTCCAATATTCAACAACCCTTCTTTGGTTATTTTTTGAAAAGTCATACTCTTTAAAAAACTATCTAAATTCACTCCAGAATATGCTTTTGAAAACCCATTGGTAGGCAAGGTATGATTCGTTCCCGAAGCATAATCGCCTGCGCTTTCAGGTGTATAATTACCGATAAAAACAGAGCCTGCATTTATTATCCCTTCAACATAAAAATCGCTATTTTCTGTGCAAATAATAAAATGTTCCGGGCCATATTCATTGATTAACTCAAGTGCCAAGACATCATTTTCAACATAGATAAGTTTAGAGTTGGCTATTGATTTTTCTGCAATAGCTTTACGTGGAAGAACCTGTAATTGTTTCTCCACTTCATTTGAAACTTCCTCAATCATTTTATTAGATGTAGAAACTAAAATAACCTGACTATCTGTTCCGTGTTCTGCTTGACTCAATAAATCTGAAGCTATATATGAAGCATTAGCTTTCTCATCTGCAACAACCAGTAATTCACTAGGTCCTGCAGGCATATCAATGGCAACACCATATTTGGTTGATAATTGTTTTGCAACCGTTACAAACTGATTACCTGGTCCAAAAATTTTATAAACCTTAGGAATGGTATCCGTTCCAAAAGTTAATCCAGCAATAGCTTGAATTCCTCCAACTTTAATGATTTTTGTTACACCACAAAGTTGAGCTGCATACAAAATTTCTGGAGCAATAGTTCCTTCTTTATTTGGTGGAGAGCACAATACTATTTCTTTGCATCCAGCAATTTGAGCAGGAATAGCTAACATTAAAACAGTTGAAAATAATGGAGCAGTTCCACCAGGAATATATAAACCTACTTTTTCAATAGGTCTTTTTTCTTGCCAACATGATACACCTGGTGTAGTTTCAATATTAACTTTTGATGTCTTTTGAGCTGTATGAAAAACTTCAATGTTTTGCTTAGCAGTTTCTATAGCAGTTTTAAGTTCTTCAGGTATGGTTTTACTTGCAGATTCAATTTCATCGGCAGTCACGCAACTCGATTTTAAATCGATTCCATCAAATTGAATAGTGTACTTTTTTATAGCTGTATCACCATTCTTACGAACTTCATCAAAAATTTTAATGACAGTAGATTCTATATCATCAACGGTTTGAGTTGGTCTTTTTAAAACTTCAAACCATTCACTTTTACAAGGATTTATTATTGTTTGCATGACTATATTCTAAAGAACCATTTTTTCTATCGGACACACTAAAATTCCTTGAGCCCCTTTTCTTTTTAACTCATCAATAATATCCCAAAATTGATTTTTACTAATCACAGAGTGTACAGAACTCCAACCTTCTTCTGCTAATGGCAATACCGTTGGGCTTTTCATTCCGGGTAATATATCAATAATATCTTGTAACCTATCATTTGGAGCATTTAGCAATACATATTTAGAATTTCTACCTTTTAAAACAGATTGGAGCCTGAATTGTATTTTATCTAAAATCTCTTGTTTTTCTTCACTCAAAACCGGTGAAACAGCTAAAACCGCTTCTGATTTCATGATTACTTCAACTTCCTTTAAATTGTTTTTAAAGAGTGTGCTTCCACTAGAAACAATATCACAAATAGCATCTGCCAGACCAATATTTGGAGCAATTTCAACAGATCCATTAATGATGTGTAAATGAGCATTGATACCCTTTTCATCTAAATAATTTTGAATAGTATTAGGATAAGAAGTGGCAATTCGCTTTCCTTCTAAATCCTGAATGCCATTATATTTTACTGATTTTGGAATGGCAATTGATACTTTACAAGTAGAAAAACCTAATTTTTCAGCAATAGTAATTCCATTACCTTTTTCCACTAAAATATTTTCCCCAATAATAGCAGCATCTACAACACCATCTTTTAGGTATTGGGGAATGTCTCCATTTCTTAAATAAAAAACCTCTAAAGGAAAATTTCTAGCTGATGCTTTTAATTGATCTTTACCATTATCAATAGAGATACCAATATCCTTTAGTATTTCCATGGATTCGTCGTGTAAACGACCTGCTTTTTGTACTGCAATCTTTAATTTACTCATTTTTTTGTTTTTATGAGTTTGAAACAATCTAATTAGGAATTAAAAAACCCGCTTGATTGTCTCAAACGGGTTTAAAATATATGTTGAATTTATTCAATACATTTTCATTTCGCCTGAGTGCAAATTTGAAAATGATGGTGATGAAATTGAATAAAGTTCATTTTTTTTCTTGTTATTGAACAAATATCTAAAATTTAAACGAATGATTCCAAATATTTAGTTTTATTTTTTTTAGAATTAGATATTTTTAGGTAATATGCGTTAAAATTTATATAATCATAAATAATTACTTCATTCAATAAAAATTATGAAACAAGTTCCGTTATTAATTTTCATTATACTTATCATAATGAGTTCACAAACTGCTTTTAGTCAACAATCCTCTGAAGAAATTCTGATGAAAGCTACAGAAAAAGCTAAAAATGAAAACAAACATGTTTTTATAATGTTTCATGCATCTTGGTGTGGCTGGTGCAAAAAAATGGATAAGAGCATGAATGATCCTGCATGTAAAGATTTATTTGATAAGAATTATGTTATAGAACATTTAGTAGTTAAAGAATCTGATAGTAATAAACATTTAGAAAATCCAAGTGCTGAGGATTTATTAAAAAGATATAAAGGAGACAAATCTGGGATTCCGTTTTGGCTTATTTTTGATGATGAAGGAACTTTTGTAGAAGATTCTTTTGATTCAAAGGGAAATAATCTAGGTTGCCCAGCTACTAAAGAAGAAGTCGCCTTGTTTTTAGATAAACTAAGAAAAACATCTTCTTTAACTCAATCAGAGCTTGATATTATTGCAAAGGTGTTTTTATCTAAATAGGAGTAAATAAAAAAGCAGAAACTTTAAGTTTCTGCTTTTTGTGTTAATATTAATTTCTAAACTATTGATTTCCCAAAATAATTGGCAATCCACTATCTCCTGAACCAATAACAACAACTTTACTATTTGGTGATTCGGCCAACTTAATGGTTGCTTCAATACCTTTGTCTTGTAATATTTTATCTGTTAAAGAAGCGCTTAATATTCTGTTAGATTCTGCTTTTCCTTTAGCATCAATAATCACTTTTTCAGCTTCTTTTTGAGCAGTTACCAACCTGAATTCATATTCTAAAGATTCTTGTTCTTGTTTTAATTTGCGCTCAATAGCTTGTTTAATGGTATCTGGCAATGTAACATCTCTAACTAAAACTTCATTCAATTGAACGTATTGTTTTTCTAAAATCTTTTTTGTTTCAATATAAATTTCATCTTGGATAGCATCGCGTTTGCTAGAATATAATTGTTCAGGCGTATAGCGTCCTACGACACTTCTTGCTGCACTACGAATAGCTGGCTGGATAACACGTTGCAAATAATTTTCTCCAACTGATTGGTGTAAATGACCTAGATCATTATAAATAGGCTCATACCATACTGAAGCATCTATTTGAATTTCTAGTCCGTTTGATGATAATACTCTCATTTTCTCAAAAAGTTCTTGTTGACGAACTTCATAAACTATTACTTTATTCCATGGTGCAACAACATGAAATCCTTCTCCTAAAGGTGGTTGATCGGTCACAACTCCGTTGTCAAAAGTTTTATAAAGAACTCCTGCTTGTCCTGAACCGATGGTAACAGCAGATTTTGCAAGTACTATAATAAGAATTATGGCAACAATAATAATTGGTATGCCAATTTTTGGTAATCTTTCCATATTTGTTTGTGTTTAAATTAGTCCGTTATATTTTCTTAAAAACCATTCTATTGCCAAGCTAAAAGCAATTAAAAAAAGTAAATATTTAAAATCTACTAAAGGTATGGTATTTTTACTTTCTTTTTGGATGAATTGATATCTATTATCTTTTAAAAGATCTGTAATAACCGAATTTGTATTAGCAATAAAATAACTGTTTCCAGAACTATTAGTAGCTATTTGTTCTAGTTTTGTTACATTGGCATTTAAAAATTGTTGCTCTACATTGTATTCTAAAATTTTAAATGTTCCAGATTTAGAAATTTTCCCATTGGTCGCACTTACTGTAAAACTATAATCTGAAGGTGGTAAACTGCTTAAATCAACTTGATATAAATTGTTTTTTAAAATAAATGGAAACGTTTTTTCTTCTTTTGAGATTGTGTCTTTCACTTTTATAACTAACGTTTCTCTGGCATCAAACTCATAGTTTTTATCAAAAAACTCAGCATTAAAAATCACTCCATTTGTTCCATTATAAAAAGATTCATAATCTAAGTTTAATCTGTCTTTTCTTTTATTTGAAGCCAGATATTGAATTATTTTTCCCAAAAAACCATCAAATTCACTAAACGATTTAGAGTTCAAAAAGCTTTGGGCTCTCCATTGCCAAATATTTTCGCCTAACAATAAACCTTCACGATGCTTGTTTGATTCAAAAGTTCCTAATAGTGGTTGATTGGTGGTGATATTTCTAACTTTTTTAAAAAGTAAAGATTCAAAAGGAATTGAAAATGTTACTTCCCCAAAATTGGATTTTAATGGTGGAAATGTTTCAAATTCAATATCATCCACTATAAAAGGCGCATAACTTGAATTCAAAGCTAGAAAATAGTCTTCTATTTGGTTTGTAATTTCATGCTTATAAAACGAACTAACTGAATTCAAAAAATTTAAATCTGTTTTAGTTCCAATAACTACCAATCTGTTTTTGTTTTCAGTATTTAAAGCTTCAATTAGTTTTTTAAATGAATTATTAGGCTGATAAAGTATAAACAATTGAAAATCATTGATTTTATTTTCGGCTTCATTCGGTTTTATAATACTAGCTGTATGCTGTTCATTACTTTCTATACTCTTTTTAAATGCACCAAGATCTGGATGATCAAAATCGCTAACAATAGCTATATTAGTTTTTTGATCAATAACTTCTACAGCAAAGGTTTTTGAATTATTAATTGTATTCTTTTCCTTTTCAAGAGGGACAATTGTTGCTTTGTAGCTGTAAACTCCAACATTATTTGCTGGTAAGGTAAAATTAACCACTGTTGAATTGTTCTTCTTTGAAAGATTTATAGGCTGTGAATACACTAAATTTTTTTCTGAATACACATCAAATCTACTATCAACAGCATTGTTGCCATTATATAACAAAATGCATTCAACAGGGAACTTGTTTTTTAAAAACGCATACTTATTAACGTTTAACTGCTGAATACTTAAATCTGTATATGTTATAGTATCACCTAAAATTATTGGGTATATGGGTTGTTTGTATTTAGAAGAAGTATATTGATAATCATTCCCAAAAGTTTGATTTCCATCTGTTATAAGCAACATTGGTGCTGTTGTGTTTTTATAAACTTGAGAAAGTTTATTAAACATGTTATCTAAATTAGTTTCATTTTCAGAAAAACCAATAGAATCAGAATTGTTTACTGTATTTCCAAAAGTGTGAAAATCAATATTAAACTTATCTTGAAGGTCTTTATTATTAGTAAGCGTTTCAATGAAATTTAAAGCATTTTTATCTTGATTTAAATATTTGATTGAAGTTGAATTATCTACAGCAACTATTAAATTTGGTTTTTCTGTATAATAACTTACGTGTTCAAATTTTGGGTTTATTAAAAGTAATAAAACAGAAAATATGGTGATAAATCTTAAAAAAGTAAAAACATAATTTAATGTTTTGTGCGAATTATTTTTATGTTTATACAGAAAAAGCGCTAAAAATAGCGCTATGATTCCTGCAATGATAATATATAATATAGTTAAACTTGACATTAATTAAGTTAACATTCCTCCATCAACATTTATAGTTTGTCCTGTAACATAGGCACTTAAATCGCTCGCTAAAAAAACACATACATTAGCAACATCTTCTGGAGTTCCGCCACGCTTTAAAGGAATTCCTGCACGCCATCCTTTTACAACTTCTTCATCTAATTTAGCTGTCATCTCTGTTTCTATAAATCCTGGAGCAATCACATTACTTCTTATGTTTCTTGACCCTAATTCCAAAGCAACTGATTTAGAAAAACCAATAATTCCTGCTTTAGATGCCGCATAATTTGTTTGTCCGGCGTTTCCTTTAACGCCAACCACAGAACTCATATTGATTATTGAACCTTTTCGTTGTTTAAGCATGGTTTTTTGAACAGCTTTTGTCATATTAAAAACAGACTTCAAATTCACTTCAATAACGGTATCGAAATCTTCTTCGGTAATACGCATTAGCAAGTTATCTTTTGTAATACCTGCATTGTTAACTAAAATATCAATACTTCCAAATTCTGCAACAACATCATCAGCTAATTTTTGCGCTTCATCAAAACTGGCGGCGTTACTTTTATAGCCTCTGGCTTTAATCCCTAAAGCTTTTAATTCACTTTCTAATTCGTTTGCTGCTTCAACAGAAGAACTGTAAGTAAAAGCTACATTGGCTCCTTGTTGTGCAAAAATTTGAGCAATTCCTCTACCAATACCTCTACTTGCTCCTGTAATAATGGCCGTTTTTCCTTCTAATAATTTCATGTTTTTTAATAAAGATTAGTTGATATTCAAAGATAACAAATACAAATGGCAACCAATAAAAAAACCTTACAAGATTTATGTAAGGTTTTTAATATTAAGTTTAATTTATTTATAGAGAAGCTAATACTTCTGCAACTTTTTTACCTATTTCTGCTGGAGAATCAACAACATGAATTCCACATGCTCTCATGATTTTCTTTTTTGCTTGTGCAGTATCATCACTTCCACCAACAATAGCACCAGCATGTCCCATAGTACGACCTGCAGGAGCTGTTTCACCAGCTATAAAGCCAATGATTGGTTTTTTACTTCCACTTGCTTTATACCAATGAGCAGCATCTGCTTCTAATTGTCCTCCAATTTCACCAATCATAACAACTGCTTCTGTTTCTGGATCATTGATAAGCAATTGAACAGCATCTTTAGTTGTGGTTCCAATAATAGGATCTCCACCTATTCCAATAGCTGTTGTAATTCCTAAACCTTGTTTTACAACTTGATCGGCTGCTTCATAAGTAAGCGTTCCTGATTTAGACACAATGCCAACAGTTCCTTTTTTGAATACAAAACCTGGCATAATACCAACTTTAGCTTCTTCTGGCGTGATAACTCCAGGACAGTTAGGTCCGATTAGTCTACAATCCTTTCCTTTTATATATTCTGAAGCTTTAATCATATCAGCAACAGGAATACCTTCTGTAATAGTAATAATAACTTTAATTCCAGCGTCCGCAGCTTCCATGATAGCATCTGCAGCAAAAGCTGGCGGAACAAAAATAATGGTTGTGTCTGCTCCAGCTATTTTAACAGCATCCTCAACAGTATTGAAAACTGGTTTATCCAAATGTGTTTGACCACCTTTACCTGGTGTTACACCACCAACAACATTGGTTCCGTATTCAATCATTTGACTAGCGTGAAAAGTTCCTTCACTACCAGTAAAACCTTGCACAATTATTTTTGAATTTTTGTTTACTAAAACACTCATTTTATTTTATTTTATTTTTTTAAAGCAATACAAAAGTACTTTTTTGTAGTTAGTTTTAAGTTTAATTTATTTTATTTTTTTCAATTGTGATAAAATTTCTGGTATTTGCTTAACATAAGCTTTTTCTTTTAAATCAATTCGAGCATCTTGAGCTGGAGTTCCCCAGTAGGTCTTATTTCCTTCTAATGATTTACTAATACCTGCTTGAGCATGAACTACCGCTTTTTTACCAATAGTTATACCGCTTGTACATCCAACCTGACCCCAAATGGTTACTTCATCTTCAATAACAACACATCCTGCAATTCCAACTTGTGAAGCAATTAAACACTTTTTACCAACGACAGTATCATGTCCGATTTGAATTTGATTATCAAGCTTTGATCCTTCTCCTATAATTGTGTCTCCAGTAACACCTCTGTCTATAGTACAAAGCGCACCCAAATCCACATCATTTTCAATAACAACGCGTCCACCAGATTTTAATCTGTCATATCCTTCTGGTCTCTTCTTATAATAAAATGCATTTGCACCTAAAACAGTACCAGCATGAACAGTTACATTGTTACCTATTACTGCATCATCATAAATACTAACGTTTGAATGGATGATGCAATTGTCTCCTATTACCACATTATGACCAATAAAACAATTAGGCTGAATTACAGTGTTCTTTCCTATTACTGCTGAATCTGAGATTGAAGAATTTGAAGATTGAAAAGGCTTAAAATAATCAGTAAGCTTATTGAAATCTCTAAACGGATCATCACTAATTAATAATGCTTTTCCTTCTGGACATTCAACATTTTTGTTTATTAAAATAATTGTTGCTTTTGAGTTCAAAGCTTTATCATAATATTTAGGATGATCTACAAATACAATATCTCCAGGAGTAACTACATGTATTTCGTTCATCCCAAAAACAGGGAAATTTTCATCACCAACAAAACCGCAATCAATTATTTCAGCAATTTGTTTTAACGTATGTTGTTTTGCGAATTTCAAGGAAATTATTCTTTAACGCGTTCTTTGTAAGTTCCTTTTTCTGTTTCAACTCTAATTTTATCTCCTTCGTTAATAAACAAAGGCACATTTACAGTAGCTCCAGTTTCTACAGTTGCAGGTTTTGTAGCATTAGTTGCTGTATTCCCTTTTACTCCTGGTTCTGTAGCAGTAACTTCTAAAATAACACTAGCAGGCATTTCTACAGAAAGCGGCATATTATCTTCAGTATTAATTATTACTGTAACTACCTCACCTTCTTTCATTAAACCAGGACTATCTAAAGCAGATTCTCTTAATTGAATTTGAGAATAATCTTCGGTATTCATAAAATGATAATATTCACCATCATTATATAAAAATTGAAATTTATGGGTTTCTACACGAACATCTTCTAATTTGTGTCCTGCAGAAAATGTGTTATCTAACACTTTTCCATTAGTTACACTTTTCATTTTTGTTCTAACAAAAGCAGGTCCTTTACCAGGTTTTACATGTAAAAATTCTATAATTTTATAAATATCGTTGTTGTATCGTATACATAATCCGTTTCTGATATCAGATGTAGTTGCCATAAAATTGTTGTGATTTTTTTAAGTTATATAAGGTTTAATTTGATTTGAAATACCCTTTCATGATACCTCTATGTGAATTTTTAATAAACTGAAGGACTTCATCACGTTCTGGTGTAGCTTCCATTTCTGCTTCAATAATCTCAGAAGCTTGAGTATTATTGTAATTTTTTTGATAAAGAATTCTGTAAATATCTTGAATCTCTCTGATTTTATCTGAAGAATACCCACGTCTTCTTAATCCAACAGAATTGATTCCAACATATGAAAGTGGCTCACGAGCAGCTTTAACATACGGAGGAACATCTTTTCTAACTAAAGAACCTCCGGTTACAAAGGCATGATTTCCGATGGAGACAAATTGATGTACTGCTGTCATACCAGCTAGAACAACATAATCTCCAATGGTGATATGTCCTGCCAATGTACTATTATTAGAAAAGATACAATTATTACCTACAACACAGTCATGTGCTATATGGCAATATGCCATGATTAAACAATTGTTTCCAATAACTGTTTTCATTCTATCGGCTGTACCTCTATTGATAGTAACACATTCTCTAATTGTAACGTTATCCCCTATTTCTACAGTAGTTTCCTCATCATTATACTTTAAATCTTGAGGAACAGCAGAAATAACAGAACCTGGAAAGATATTACAATTCTTTCCTATTCTTGCTCCTTCCATAATAGTTACGTTACTACCAATCCAAGAACCTTCTCCAATTGTAACGTTGTTATATATTGTTGTAAATGGTTCAATAACTACATTTTTTGCAATTTTTGCTCCAGGATGCACGTATGCTAATGGTTGGTTCATAATTTATTTAACTTTTGATATTTGGGCCATAAGTTCTGCTTCTGCACAAAGTTTTCCATTGGTATAAGCATAACCTTGCATATGGCAAATACCTCGACGAATTGGCGTTATTAATGAGCATTTGAATATAAGTGTATCACCAGGAACAACTTTTTGTTTAAATTTAACATTATCCATTTTCATGAAGAAAGTCAAATAATTCTCTGGATCTGGTACTGTGTTTAAAACTAAAATCCCTCCTGTTTGAGCCATAGCTTCTACAATTAAAACACCCGGCATTACAGGTGCTCCCGGGAAATGGCCAGCAAAAAAGGATTCGTTCATGGTCACGTTTTTTGTAGCAATGACGTGATTATCTGTAAGTTCGAAAACCTTGTCTATTAATAAAAAAGGCTGTCTATGAGGAAGCATGGCCATAATTTGATTCACATCCATTAATGGTGGCTGATTCAAATCTATACTTGGCACATTATTACGCTTTTCATTTTTTATGATTTTAGACATTTTTTTTGCAAATTGAGTGTTTACAAAATGTCCTGGTTTATTAGCAATAACTTTACCTTTAATTCGCGTTCCGATGAGAGCTAAATCTCCTAATACATCCAATAATTTGTGTCTGGCAGCTTCATTAGGATGATGTAAAGTAAGATTGTCTAAAATTCCATTAGGTTTAATAGCTATAGAATCTTTTTTGAAAGCAATTTTAAGTTTCTCCATAGTTTCAGGCGATAAAGCCTTATCTACATAAACTATAGCGTTATTTAAATCGCCTCCTTTAATCAAACCATGTTCTAAAAGCATTTCTATTTCATGCAAAAAACTAAAGGTTCTGGCATTAGAAATATCTTTCTTAAAATCAGAAATTTTATTCAAAGTTGCGTTTTGCGTACCTAAAACTTTAGTGCCAAAATCTACCATGGCAGTTATTTGGTATTCTTTAGAAGGCATTACTAATATTTCGCTACCAGTTTCTTCATCTGTATATGAAATAACATCTGTAACAACATATTCTTCCCTAAACGCATCAAGCTCTATAACACCAGCATCTTCTAAAGCTTTTACAAAGAATTTTGAAGAACCATCCATAATAGGAGGTTCTGAGGCATTTAATTCTATAATAACATTATCAACATCTAATCCAACTAAAGCAGCTAAAACATGTTCGGACGTTTGTATAGTTACACCGTTTTTTTCTAAACAAGTTCCTCGCTGAGTATTGGTGACATAGGTAGCATCTGCTTCAATAACCGGGTTTCCTTCTAAATCGATTCGTTTAAAAGCTAAACCAGAATTAGCTATTGCTGGCTTGAATGTTAATGTAACATTTTTTCCTGTATGCAATCCTACACCAGATAAAGAAACTTCCTTTTTTATGGTTTTTTGTTTATTTTCTGTATTAACTATTGCCATTTATTTTTTTTTCAATTTCATTAATATCTTTTACAATTTTTGGTAAGTTCTTGAAATGAACGTAAGACTTATTATAATCGCTATAACCAATGGCAGGTGAACCTTGAAGTATTTCATTGTCTTTTACATTTCTGCCAATACCAGATTGTGCCTGGATTTTAACATTGTTACCAATTGTTAAGTGTCCCACAATACCAACTTGCCCACCTATCACGCAATTTTCGCCAATTTTTGTTGAACCTGCAATACCCGTTTGTGCAGCTATAACCGTGTTTTTACCAATCTCGACATTATGAGCTATTTGTATTTGATTATCTAGCTTAACACCTTTTCTTATAATAGTTGAACCTAAAGTAGCTCTATCTATTGTGGTAGACGCTCCAATATCAACAAAATCTTCAAGAATTACATTGCCAATTTGTGGCACCTTACTATATTCTCCATCTTCACTAGGCGCAAAACCAAAACCATCAGCTCCAATAATAACTCCAGAGTTTAAAACACAATAATTACCAATTACAGTTTCTGAATAAATTTTTACACCAGAAAATATTACCGTATTATCTCCTATTATTACATTATCGCCAATATAAGCTCCTGGAAATATTTTTACGTTATTACCAATTTTTACATGCTCACCAATATATGAAAAAGCTCCAATGTAAATATTTTGACCATATTCTGTTGAATCAGATATAAACGAAGGTTGTTCAATACCTGTTTTATTTAGTTTAATAACATTATAATATTCTAGAAGTTTTGAAAATGATTTATAAGCATCATCAACTTTAATAAGTGTTGTTTTTAAATTATTTTCAGCTTTAAATGTTCTGTTTACAATAGTTATAGAAGCTTTTGTTGAATATATAAACGGCGTGTATTTAGGATTGGCTAAAAAAGTTAACGATCCTTCAATACCTTCTTCTATTTTAGACAATTTAGAAACCTCTACATTCTCATCACCAATAATATCGCCTTCTAAAATTCCTGCTATTTGTTGAGCTGTAAATTTCACACTCTAGAGTTTGTTTTTTTAGTTTTAACCACGCAAAAATATGAAAAATGTACTAAAGTTTAACTTTAGGATAACATATATAATATTTAGTTACTGGTTTTGATAAAGCTTTTATATTAAATTGATCAGATGCTTTTGTAATATCTTCAATTTTACCCGACTTATATAATATATTAATGTTCTGAGTTTTTGGCACATAAGCTTGATTAGAAATAGTACCAGAAAAAACAAAATATTTTGCTTCCCATTTTGTTATTTTATAATTATTGACAAGAGATTCAATATAGTTATTAAGGCTTTCTGTTTTTACGTTTTTGTCTTTTAATTTTATTTTCAACAAGTTTCTATTCAAAATCATTTTACATAAGCGACTTAAAACAAAATCATAATGATGTTGCCATGATTTTAAACTAGATATAATATCAAAATCATCTAGTTCATAAAAAATTTCTAATACCTCATTATTAAAGTCTTTTAAAGTAATGTCGTTTTCTAAAAAATATTGAAGTGGTTTGCTTATTTCCAGTACAACTCCATCGTTTATTAACTCTTTAGCTCTTGTTAAAACCCTAATCAATAACTGTTCAGCTACGATACCAGTTTTGTGCAAATAAACTTGCCAATACATAAAACGTCTGGCATTTATAAACTTCTCAACACTATAAATACCTTTTTCTTCAACTACCAAAAAATCATCAACTACATTAAGCATGGTAATTAATCGTTCACTATTAATGTTGCCTTCTGCTACGCCTGTGTAAAAGCTATCACGCTTCAAATAATCGGCCCTATCCATATCCAATTGACCAGAAACCAACTGGCACATAAATTTTCTATGGTAAACACCTTTGAAAATTTGAATGGCAAGCGTTAAACTTGAGTTAAATTCTTCATTCAATTTCTCCATAAAAAGAAGCGAAATCTGTTCATGTGACACGTTATTTACTATACTATGCTCCATTGCGTGCGAGAATGGACCATGCCCAATATCGTGCAATAAAATAGCTACATAAAGGGCAGATTCTTCATCATTTGAAATTGTAACACCTTTAAAACGAAGTATTTCTATAGTTTTCTGCATTAAATGTACACAACCAATAGCATGATGAAACCTTGTGTGATGCGCTCCAGGATATACCATATAAGACATTCCCATTTGAGTAATCCTACGTAAACGCTGAAAATATTTATGTTGAATTAAATCAAATATAAGCGCATTGGGAATAGTAATAAAACCGTAAATTGGGTCGTTAAAGATTTTAAGTTTGTTCAAACTTTAAAAGTTAGTATTTAATAGATACAAATATAATTATATGAAGGCCATAAATACCCAATTATAATAAAAAACAAACTAAAAAAACTTAGATTAATACTAATATTTATTTAAATGGATAAAATAAACATACTTTGGATTGATGATGAAATTGATTTATTAAAACCTCATATAATTTTTCTTGAACAGCGTAACTATAAAGTGACTACTTGTAAAAGTGGTACCGAAGCTCTTGACATCTTAGACGATTTAAAATTTGACATTGTTTTTTTAGATGAAAACATGCCTGGTCTTACCGGATTAGAAACATTAAACGAAATAAAGGAAAAACAAGACAATCTTCCTGTAGTTATGATTACTAAAAGTGAAGAAGAATATATTATGGAAGAAGCTATTGGCAATAAAATAGCCGATTATCTTATAAAGCCTGTAAATCCGAATCAAATTTTATTAAGTATAAAAAAGAATTTAGATCATTCAAGGTTGATTTCTGAAAAAACTACTTCAAATTATCAGCAAGAGTTTAGAAAAATCTCTATGGAATTGGCCATGGTAAACTCCTTCGAGGAATGGGCTGCTTTATATCAAAAGCTTATTTATTGGGAAATTCAGTTAGAAGATATTGAAGACATTGGTATGTTTGAGATTTTAGAATCACAAAAAGTAGAAGCTAATTCTCAGTTTGGAAAATTTATTGATAAAAACTATTCCAAATGGTTTGATTCAAATTCAGATGCTCCCATTATGTCTCATACCCTTTTTAAAAATAAAATTGCTCCTCAATTAAGCAAAGAGCAACCAACCTTATTAGTTGTTATTGATAATCTTAGGTACGACCAGTATAAAGTATTTGAACCTATTATAAATAACTATTACAAAAAAGAAAGTGAATCACCTTTTTACAGTATCCTTCCAACTGCTACACAATACGCCAGAAATGCCATATTTTCAGGGCTAATGCCAAGCGAAATGGAAAAACTTTTTCCTCAATATTGGAAAAATGATACAGATGATGGAGGCAAAAATTTACACGAAGAAGATTTTTTAAATACTCAAATGAAACGATTAGGATTAAGTCATCTAACTTATGAGTATCACAAAATTACAAACCTAAAGTCAGGAAAAAAATTAGTTGAAAATTTTAACTCACTAAAAAACAATGATTTAACCGTTGTTGTCTATAATTTTGTTGATATGCTTTCACATTCTAAAACAGAAATGGAAGTTGTTAAAGAATTAGCATCAAATGATAAAGCATATAGATCATTGGCGCTTAGTTGGTTTAAAAATTCGCCCTTATTAGAAATGATTCACCAAGCACAATTGCTAGGTTTTAAACTTATTTTAACAACAGACCATGGAACTATAAATGTAAAAAATCCTTCAAAAGTTGTTGGAGACCGAGAAACCAGTTTAAATTTACGCTATAAAACTGGCAGAAGTTTAACTTTTGAAAGCAAAGATGTGTTCGTTGCTAAAGACCCTAAAGCAATACATTTGCCATCCATAACTATGAGTAGTTCATTTATTTTTGCTAAAGGGGATTTATTTTTTGCTTATCCAAATAATTATAATCATTATGTGAGTTATTATAGAAATACCTATCAACACGGTGGCGTTTCTCTTGAAGAAATGATTATTCCTTTTGTAATATTTAGCCCTAAATAAATCCGTGTAATGCAAATAAATCCGATGAAATACATTTTTTGTTAGGTTTTCTCAAAAATTATTAATAATTTAGCCAAAATATTTTTAATATTAACATGGATTATTTACTAGATTCAATTGATAAGGTAGCAAGCTCTATTATAAATAATGTTTCGTCTAAAATAATTTTATTATATGGTGAAATGGGTACAGGAAAAACCACATTAGTAAAATCATTGGTAAAGGCTTTAGGGAGCAAAGACGAAGTGAGCAGTCCTACTTTTTCAATCGTTAATGAGTATGAAACATTAAATGATATCATTTATCATTTTGATTTATATAGACTAAAGGATTTAGAAGAAGCACATAATTTTGGTATTGAAGACTATATATTTTCTAATCATTGGGTTATTATAGAATGGCCAGAATTAATAGAAGGTATAATTACTGAAGATTACAATAGAATAGATTTACATATAAATGAAGATAAATCTAGATTAATAAAACTAAATTTTAAAACAAATTTTGACAAACAAATATGCTAAGTTATATGAGTAAATAACATGATTTCACTCTGAAAAATGAAGAGTTACGGTAAAGCCACAACACGAATTTTTAAAAACCATTGTTTTTAACATAATTTTAACATTTTGTGAAATTCTTCAAGATACTTTGTATATACTTTTGAGGTATTAATTAATTAATCCCTTAAAATTATGAAAACTAAAAAGTATGTAATTGCAATCGCAATTTTCGGAGGTATGTTGTTTACAGCTTATGCAGCTAATGCAATCAACCAAGATGGAAAACAAACAGCCAAAGTTGAGAAATCTACAATCAAAGTTCCTTCAGCAGGATAAAAAAAATCTAATCATGGGTAGTGTCATAGCTACACTTATTGCTATGACACCTTACCTATTTTCGCTTTATGAAAGTGTTCCTGCAACTAAAACCTGGGACACTTTTTTTGGTACCTACCAAAGTGGTTTTTTTGAAAATGCGAATACTGCAATGTGGGTTATTACAGGGAAAGCAATACCGTTACTTTTAATTTTTATTTGGTTTTTTACTAATAGGCATTGGTGGTATCACTCTTTGTTAGTACCAATAGTTATGTATCTTTATCAAATAATAGTGGTCTTTTATGATGAAGCATTTTTTGATAAATTTCAAATAATGTACATGCTCCCAATTATGGCTATTGTTATTCCATCAATTTATTTAATAAGAGCAAAAATTTTCAACAAAATTAATGAGGCAAGTAAATCCTTAGAGGAATTGGAAGATGAGTTTAAGGTAAGCCCTAAAAATTTCTGGGATAAAATTAAACAATATTTTTAATCATTAATTTTTACTGTTTAATCTTTCACGCTCTTCTAAATCAATATCTTTCTGATTGTTTTTTAAGCGAGTGTTTCCAAACTTATAATTAAATCCAATTGTAAACAATCTGTTTTCAAGCCTAGATTTAAGCTTAACATCTTGATTTAAGTACTTGGTTGAGATTGTAAAGTACTGTGAATTAAAAACATCTTCAATACCAAAATTTAAAGAGGCCTTATTATTCAAAAATGTTTTTTTAAGCCCAATATTTAACCCAGATCTTGCACTAACAAATGATGGCCCATCTGCTATTTGTGATATATATAAATAAGAAACATTAGCTGTTAAACTTTTGTCTTTAAGAAAAGAAAAATAATTAATTACTTGAGAGTAAAAAGACCATTTACTATTTGAAAATAATTCATTATTACTTTCTAAGGCCAAAAAATGATTATTATAATAAAACGCAGAAGATAACAAATATATATTCCAATTTTTTTCAAGTTGAGTGTATGTAGTAAAATCTAAACCGTAGGTAATACTATGATCAATATTTGTATTAATATATTTAACAATATTTTCTTCATTGTCTTGAAATGTTACTTGAAGAGTTGCATTATTTTCGTATCTGTAATACGCTTCAAAAGTATATTTCTTGTTAAAAGTATAACCTAAAGTAAACACATCATCAATTTCTGGTTTTAAATTTGGATCACCCGTGATATATGTATTATCATTTAAAAAATATTTAAACGGATTTAAATCACTATATCTTGGCCTAGATATCCTTTTGTTATAGTTAAAATACAACTCATTATTTTCGTTTAAACTATGTGATAAATAAAAAGATGGAAAGAATTTTATATAGTCACTGTTGTTTTCTTGGTTTGTTGATAATGAATTTCCTTTAATATCTGTATACTCAGTTCTTAAACCCACTTTTATGTTCCATGAATCCCAGTCTTTTGAATAACTTGTATATGCTGCATAATTTATTTCATCATATAAAAAGGTATCAGAATTTTGCAAATCTTCAATCTTATTACCATTTTCAAAAATAAACTGATTTAAAACACTTTTTGAATCTATGCTAGAAAGCTTTATACCAGTCTCAAAATGTGAAGAACTACTTATTGGCAATTCATAATCTATTTGACCTGTATATAATTTAATTTTTTGACTGGAAAATGTTTGAAATCTGTTGGTTCTAATTAATGATTCATCTGGGAATAGATAATCAGTATCTACATTCTGATAACTTGAAAAATCATAATCTGTATAATGAGCATTTGCCGAAAGCTTCTCTCCTTCTCTTTTAAATTTATGAATATAATCTAATGTAAAAGCAACATTATAAGTTTCATCCACTAAACTATTTAAAGTTTTAAAAGTAGAGTCTAAGTCTTTGTTTGAGTTATAAACCTCAGTCAATGAATTAACGGAGGTTTTTGTGTTATCTCTAGGTGACATTAACAAATTGGTAGTAATACCCAAACTATTTTTTTCATTAATTTTAAAATCAACATTAGCATTAAGTGTTTGGTTTGTTGTTTCTCTGGTTCTTTTAAAATCAGTTTCCCAACTAGAAATTGTCTGATTATTTTCTATAAAATTAATAGACTCGTTATTATGTCTATAATCTTTACGTGGACTTACATTGTAATTAATATATGCATCAACAACTTCTGTTTTAAAAAAATGACTGGTTCCTAATGAGTATTTTGGATATTCATGCCCTTGTTTATAAGTTCCAAAAGCACTACCATTATAGCCAGCTATTACATTTTTACTTGTTACAATATTAATAACAGCACCACCTTCGGCTTCATATCTAGCTGGTGGATTATTAATAACTTCTATAGATTTCACACTATTAGCAGAAGTACCTTCTAATAATTGCTGTATATCATTTGAAGATAAATGTACTTTTTTGTCATTTATATATATGGTAGGTTTTACGTTTTTTATAGTAATTGAACCATTATTTACAAAAACTCCTGGAGTATTTTTTAAAACATCTAAAATGTTATTATTTGATAATGTGCTATTTTCAACATTAAAAACTAATCTATCAACTTGGCGTTTTATAGTGGGTCGTTTTGCAATTACTGTTACTCCATCAAGATTTTGGGTTTCCTCTTCCAAAACGATATCATTGAATTTTAAATTCTTATTTAAACTAATGGTGTCATGATAGCTTTTAAACCCTAAAAAACTTATGTTTAATATGTACTCTGACTCTTTTAAGTTTTCCAATAAGAATGTACCATCTTCATCAGTGGTAGTTCCTGAGATAGTATTATTCGTGTTTTCTGTTAAAGTAACATTACAAAATGCAACAGGGATATTCTTTACATCTTTTACACTTCCCTTAACAGAAAATTGCTGAGAAAAGCCAGATAAAGAAAACAAAAAAACGAGAGATGATATTAGCTTTACATTCATAAAAAGTCAATACTTGCGAATTTACAAATTCAAATTTAAATTAAATTACGGTAAAACCGTAAAGACCGTTAATTTTAAAAGATTTTATCTTATTAAATTTGAAAAATTGGAGATAATATTATTTTAATATATAGATTTATAGAATCAAAAATTTATTTGTAATTTGATTTTTTATTAAAAGCATCAGTTTATGTCAAAATCATTATCACCATTTACTAAGCAACAGCTTTTACCACAAGAAGAAACCCTTGAGATTTTTAAAAGAAAAGGAGAACTTTATATTGGAATACCAAAAGAAACAGCTTTTCAAGAAAAAAGAGTTTGTTTAACACCAGATGCTGTTTCAGCTTTGGTTAATAATGGACACAAAGTTCTACTTGAGTCTGGCGCTGGTAATGGAGCTAGTTTTAGCGATAACGATTATAGTGAAGCTGGAGCGGAAATAACTAAAGATACGGCAAAAGTTTACGCTTGCCCTATGATATTAAAAGTTGAGCCCCCAAGTCTAGAACAGATTAAATTGCTAAATCCTCAAACTATATTAATATCTGCGCTTCAACTAAAAACACAAAGCAAAAAATATTTTGAATTACTTGCTTCAAAACGAGTTACTGCTCTTGCTTTTGAATTTATTAGAGATGAAGATGGAATTTATCCCGCAGTTAGATCTTTAAGTGAAATTGCCGGAACAGCTTCTGCGTTAATAGCCTCAGAATTGCTTTCAAATAGTTCTGAAGGTAATGGATTGTTATTTGGTAATATTAGTGGCGTTCCACCAATTGAAGTTGTTATTATTGGTGCTGGAACTGTTGGAGAATTTGCAGCAAGAAGCTCTATCGGACTAGGTGCTAATGTTAAAATTTTTGATAATTCTATCTCAAAATTACGCCGTATTCAAACCAATTTAGGTAGAACCCTCTTTACTTCTACCCTACAACCAAAAAACCTAACCAAAGCCTTAAAACGTTGTGATGTGGTAATTGGTGCAGTAAGAGGTTTGAACAGATCACCAATTGTAGTGACAGAAACCATGGTAGAATCCATGAAACCAGGATCTATTATTATAGATGTAAGTATTGATATGGGTGGATGTTTTGAAACCAGTGAAGTAACATCGCATAAGAACCCTACATTTGTTAAAAATGGTGTTATTCATTATTGTGTACCAAATATACCTGCCAGATATTCCAGAACAGCTTCTGTTTCTATAAGTAATATATTCACTCCATACTTGTTAAAAATAGCCGAAGAAGGTGGTATTGAAAATTCTTTACGATTTGATAAAGGTTTAAAAAATGGATTGTATTTTTACCACGGAATTTTAACCAATAAATCTGTTGGCGAATGGTTTGATTTAAAATATAACGATGTTAATCTACTTATATTTTAATCCTACAAAACTTAAAAATAAATGAAATTAATTCAACGTATAGGTTATTACCTTGGAGGCTTCTCTATGGGATTAATAATTTTAGCTTTTTTTTTAAACGGCAAAAAAGTATCATGCGATTATGGTCCTGATGCAAGAGTTTTAAAAAATATAAACGCAAAAAAAATAATATATTCAAATGCTGTTAGCTTGGCATTATCTGAAAAAAAAATTGATTCAATGTCAATTTTATACCTTCTTAAAAAAGGAGATGTAAATTTTTCAAAAAGCAATCCTAGAGAAATACCTTGTCCAATCTACTTCATAGAAGGTGAATATAATAAAGCTGATTTAGTGTTGAAAGTTCAAAACTGTGACAGCATTGCTACATTACTTAATATCTCTACGTTCAAGCAAAAATGATAAAACGTTGTTTTGATGTGGTTTTTTCAGCCTTAGGTTTAATAGTATTAGCTCCAATTTTATGCATTATAGCCATCATTATTAAATTAGATAGCAAAGGTCCCATTTTATTTATTCAACCAAGAGTTGGCTTACATAATAAAAATTTCAATATTTTCAAATTCAGAACCATGTATATTGAATCAGAAAACAAAGGTTTATTGACTATTGGAAATAGAGATTCAAGGATTACAAAAGTTGGATATTTTTTAAGACGTTACAAAATAGATGAATTTCCTCAATTAATAAATATAATTAAAGGAGACATGAGTTTTGTTGGTCCAAGACCAGAATTGAGAAAATATGTTAATTACTACACTAAAGAGGACATGATTGTTTTATCTGTAAAACCAGGAATTACAGGATTAGCTTCTATTGAATATAGAAATGAAGTGGAATTATTGAAATCAGCAAAAGATCCGGAAATATTCTTTATACAATCAATTATTCCAGAAAAAAACAAACTCAATAAAGAATACATTGCTAAAAAAAGCTTTTGGTTTGATTTAAAATTAATTGCAATTACCATTTTAAAAGTGGTAACTAAATAACTCCTTCTTGTATTTACAAGGTTCTTAGTAGATACAAATACTTATTTTTCGTACTTTGCACATACCTTAACCTGTGTATATCTGAACTTCATCGACTTATAATCTATGAATAAATCTACTTCTGAAAGTATAAAAAGATTGCTAGAGGAATCTGGTTTAACCTCCAACAAGAAAGCAATTTATAATCAAGGGTTTAAATCTGACTTTACTAATCAAACAATTTTAATTACAGGTGCAGCTGGATCCATTGGAAGTGAACTCTCCAAACAAATTGCTAAAGGAACTTTCAAAAGTTTAATTTTACTTGATAATGCAGAATCTCCAATGTATTTTTTGCAAAAGGAGTTTGAACAATTTTCAAATTTAAATATCAATTTCATCATTTCTGATGTAAGAGATGCTCTTTCTATGAAAGAAATATTTGAGTCCTTTAAACCTGATATTGTTTTTCATACTGCAGCTTACAAGCATGTGCCTTTAATGGAATCTAATCCCTATGAAGCCGTTAAATTGAATATTTTGGCTACCAAGCTTTTGGCTGACATAGCTGTGTTGAATCAAACAAAAAAGTTTGTATTTATTTCAACTGATAAAGCAGTTAACCCTATAAGTATTATGGGGATGACAAAACGAATTAGCGAGCGTATTTTAGAAGACTTAAATTATAAAAACAGCACAAAATTCCTTATAACCCGCTTTGGAAATGTTTTAGGATCAAATGGTTCATTAATTCCACTTTTTAAAAAACAAATCGAATTAGGCAAACCTCTAACTATTACAGATCCAAAAGTCTCAAGATATTTTATAAATAAAGAAAAAGCCTGTAATCTTATCTTAAAAATTGCAAGCTATGAGCATTGGGAACATAACATGTTTACTTTTAATATGGGCGAAGCCATTAAAATTGTCGACTTAGCAAAAACTTATATTGCTTTACAAAATGATATAAGTGAAGACAATATAAGTTTTGAATTTATTGGATTACGCCCTGGAGAAAAACTTCATGAAGAAATTATTTCAAAATCAGAAGCATTAAAAAGTACTGTTTTTGATGATATTTTGTATGTTATTCAAAAAAACAACAAGAAATCTAATCCAGTAGATTTAAAGTTACTGGAGTCAATATCTCCTTATCAAAAAACAAACGAAATAAAATCTATTTTAAAAAACTATTTATAAAAAATTACAACAATTTTCTACGTTGTTTTTCTTTTGTTAACAAAGCTAATTCTCTACCTGTTTGTCCTGCTACAGATGTATTTTCCTCTGCACGTCTAATAAGGTAAGGCATCACGTCTTTTACAGGTCCAAATGGAATATATTTAGCAACATTATAACCTTTACTAGCTAAATTAAAACTAATATGATCACTCATACCATAAAGCTGTCCAAACCAAACGCGCTCATCATTGATTTTCAATCCCATTTTTGCCATTAAATTCATGGCAGCATATGAGCTTTCTTCGTTATGAGAACCTATAAACAATGAAATGTCGTTTAAGTTTTCAAGTATATAAGATACAGCATTATCAAAATTGGTGTCAGTCTCCAATTTACTTTTACACATAGGCGTAGGATATCCTTTCTCCTTAGCACGTTCATTTTCTTTTTCTAAATAAGCACCCCTTACAAGTTTAAAACCCATAAAATATCCTTTTTCTTTAGCTAATTGATGCTCTGCTTTTAAGAAATCTAAGCGATCTGTTCTATACATTTGAAGCGTATTGAATACAATAGGCTTTTCTGTATTGTATTTTTGCATCATGTCCCTAACCAAGGCATCTGAAGCATCTTGCATCCAGCTTTCTTCAGCATCAATTAAAACCTCAATATCATGCTCTTTACCCCGCTTACAAATGGCATCAAATCTATTTACAACTTTTTGCCATTCTTCTTTTTCCTTATCGGTTAACACATCTCCATTTCCGATTTTTTCAAAAAGTTTAAGTCTTCCAAATCCCGTTGGTTTAAAAACGGCTATTGGCATGGATTTTTTTTCTTTGGCAAAATCCATTATTTTTAAAGTAGTCGTCATGGCAGCATCAAACTCCTTGTCGTTTTCTTTGCCTTCGACTGAATAATCTAAAACAGAACTTACTCCTTTATCAAACATTTTGTCAATAACCGGCAAGCAATCAACTTCGTTTACACCACCACAAAAATGGTCGAAAACTGTCGATCTTATCAAGCCTTCAATTGGCAAATGCGCCTTTATAGCAAAGTTTGTTGCAGCTGTTCCTATTTTAACCAAAGGTTCAATGGAAATCATTTTAAAAAGAAAGTAAGCACGTTCTAATTCTGAATCACTTTTAAGAGAAAAAGCAATTTCTGTGTTGTCAAAAATATGTTCGGAAATCATTTTATAAAAAATTAATGCAAAGATAATGATGCTGGAGTTATCATTTTATATAAAATCTCCTTATTTTCACAGCCGAAAAAAGATTTTTTTAATTTATTCAATTAGCATCAATAAACACTGATATTTCACAAGTCACTAATTGGTATTTAAAAATAAAAAAGTACATATTTACAAATGAAATCTATTACAGCTAATAACTCTACTATTCATTTCAATGAACACTGCTATATAGCTTTAAACAAGCATATTAAAGATAAAAATTTTTCTACTATTTTTATTTTAGTTGATGAAAACACTCATGAACTCTGTTTACCTATATTATTAGAAAAATTAGAAACTGAAAGTGTTATTGAAATTATTGAAATTGAAGCTGGAGAAATTCATAAAACTATTGATACTTGTGTTGGTGTATGGAATACGCTTTCTGACTTTAATGGGGACAGAAAAAGCTTGCTTATTAATATTGGCGGAGGCGTTATAACAGATTTAGGTGGTTTTGTAGCATCTACATTTAAGCGTGGTATTTCTTATATTAACATCCCTACTACTCTATTATCGATGGTAGACGCTTCTGTTGGAGGAAAAACAGGTGTTGACTTAGGTACTTTGAAAAATCAAATTGGCGTTGTAAGTGTGCCTGATTTGGTATTGATTGATACTAACTACTTAAATACACTACCACAAAACCAAATGCGTTCTGGTTTAGCTGAAATGTTGAAGCATGGATTGATTAGTAGTGAATCTTATTGGAATAAATTTAAAGACTTATCCAACTTGTCGTTTGATGATTTAGATGATTTAATTTATGAATCTATTTTAATTAAAAAACATGTTGTTGATATTGATCCTTTCGAAGCTAATCTTAGAAAAACTCTTAATTTTGGGCACACTTTAGGGCATGCCATTGAATCCTATTTCTTAAGTAATCCAAACAAAACAGCTTTATTACACGGTGAAGCCATTGCCATCGGTATCGTTTTAGCTAGTTATATTTCAACAAAACTGGTTGATTTACCTATGGATACCACAAAAGAAATAAAGGGAATTTTCAACAACTATTATGGAGTCGTAAATTTTGAGGAGTCAGACTTTAAGCCTATCATAGAGCTTCTTAAATACGATAAAAAAAATAATCATGGCAATATAAACTTTGTGTTACTTAAAGCCATAGGAGAACCGGTAATAGACTGCTTGGTTGAAGAACCAGTAATTTTAGATGCATTTAAATTTTATGCTTCCTCAATTTAAAATCAAAAAAATATTGTAATTTTATAATATTAGCATTTGTATAAAATAAACCCCGGGTTTATTGTCTAATAGTTTTTTTATTATAAAATAACTTCACCTTTTGATAAATTATTCAAAAGGATAGGTAAAATTTTATAACAGTAAATAATAATTAAATTTTTTACAGATGAAAAGAATTATTGTTGATTACAAAAAGTTAACGCCCGAGTTACTTAAACTTCTAACGGAAAAATTCCCCGATGGCTATAGTGATAAAGATATTATCACTTTTGACAATCACCGCAATGAAACTATTGAAGCTGTTGAAATTAAAACAGATGATGCAGATTATTTAGTAAAAGTAAGTAGTAAATTACATTATACCATGACAAATTTTGATAGTGAGGATTTTGAAGTAAATGAACTAGGCAATGTTGTTGTTGATCCAGATTTAGAAAATATAATTGAACCAAACACATATATAGATGACGAAGAAGAATAAAAATTTCATTTAAAATTTATTCTTTAAACAGTATTGATTCCATAACTTAATCTTCCAAAAACAATAAAGAGACTTAATCAATTGAGTTTCTCAACAAACTATTCATGTTCAATATATTTTCAAAAAAACAATTTCTTATAGATTTATTAAAAGACTTTGTTGATATACACTGTCATATATTACCGGGAATTGACGATGGAGCAAAAACTGTTGATGAGAGTATCTTTCTAATAAAAAAAATGAATGAATTAGGGATTAAGCAATTTATAGCGACGCCGCATGTAATGCAAGATTTTTACCCTAATGATGAACTTTCCATTGGAAATGCATTTCAAACCCTTATAGAAAACTTAGCTAAAAAAAAATTAAATAATACTGTTATAAATCCATCAGCAGAATATATGATGGATAATCATTTTGAAAATTTAGTTAAACAAAAAGATCTCTTTCCTTTAAAAGAAAACTATGTATTGGTTGAAACGTCATACTTTCAACCACCCATTAATTTACAAGAAATTATTCACGAAATTTTAATGAAGGAATATATACCAGTATTAGCACATCCTGAGCGCTATACTTACTATCATGACAAAAAAGAATTTTACAAAACGCTCAAGCAGTTTGGGTGTTTGTTTCAACTCAACCTATTGTCATTAAGTGACCACTATAGTAAAAGTATTCAAAAAATTGGGGCTTATTTACTAGACGAAAACCTTATTGATTTTGTAGCTACTGATACTCATAATAGTAGTCATATAGAAAAACTAACCAATATTGTTATAAACAAAAATCAAAAAATAAAATTGCTGAGTATAATTGAAAATACTAAAAACACCTTTTTAGTTTCCTAAAATTCTTTTTAATAAAGATTTTTTTTCTGGAGCTCCATAATAACCATATCTGGCTCCATACCCAAAATTAGCTTGGTTAACATCATTAACAACCAACATCATACCGTTAAGTTTATTATTGTCGTGTAATTCCTTAGCAAAATTTAAAATTTCTTTTTCAGTATAATCTGCACGAGTTAAATAAACTGTATGGCCTGCAAATTGGCTAAACAACAAGGTATCTGTTACTAACATAGCCGGAGCTGTATCAACTATAACAAAATCATACTGATTTGAAACCTTATCAAAAAGAGGTTTCATGCGGTCGCTCATTAATAATTCAGCGGGATTTGGCGGGATTTTACCAGCTAATAAAACATCTATTTTATTGTCACCTACATCAAAAGAGTCAATGGCTTCACCAATAAGAATTGAATCATCAGTCAAATATTCTGTAAGACCAATTTTT
Organism: Gaetbulibacter sp. M235; assembly: GCF_043876835.1. Lineage (NCBI taxonomy): Bacteria > Pseudomonadati > Bacteroidota > Flavobacteriia > Flavobacteriales > Flavobacteriaceae > Gaetbulibacter > Gaetbulibacter sp. M235. Next base: position 197,616 of record NZ_JBAWJZ010000005.1, on the reverse strand, counting down.
GAAACACGCTTTTTCTGTATATTCAATGGTCCTAAATCAGTTTTTGGGTTTCTAATATCAGCACCTATTAAAAGTACCCTTTTATCTGTATTTGCTAAAGTTAGGGCGAAATTTATACTGAAAAAAGATTTTCCTTCTCTATCAATTGTTGAAGTAACAAAAATAACATTGTCATAATCTTTTACATGTCTACCACGTCTCACGTAATCAAAATTAGTTCTAATAATTCTGAAAGACTCCGATAATAAAGAACGGTCATTTCTTTGAACAAGAAAATCCAATTCTTTTCCTTTAAGTTTAGGTATTTCACCTAATACCGTAATATCTTTTATTGTTTTTTCCAGATCTTCCTTGTTGTGAATTTTAGTGTCTAACAAATCTTTAACATATATAACAGAAAATGGAATAAAAAACCCTAAAAATAAAGCAGCTATATAAATTACTTGACTATTAGGAGAAACAGGTATTCCTGTACTATAAGCTTCATCAACAACTTTTACGTTAGGAGATGTGGCTGTCATTGAAATAGTAGCTTCTTCTCGTTTCTGTAAAAGATAAAGATATAAAGCTTCTTTAATGCCTTGCTTACGTTCAATCCCCCTTAATTTACGCTCTTGGCCTGGCACAGAATATATTTTTGAATTAATTCGATCTGATTGATTTTGCAAACCATTAATTCTAATATTTAACGTTTTCCTAGCATTATCAATACTTTGCTGTAAATTTTGCCTAATTGTATTAAGACTTTCATCTAATTGTACTATGACCAAGTTCTTTTCTCCTGCACTTGTTAAAAGACGTTCCCTATTTGCCAATAATTCACTATATCTTTCAGAAAGCGCACTGATAGAAGGATCACTAGTACCCATTGATGGTATTGGGTCGAACGTAGAAGAATCTGTTCCTAATGACTCTTTCATGTAGTTTAATACGCGATATTCTGTTTTAGCTTGATCTAACAATTGCTCATTTTGTGTACTTGAACTCAAAAACTGTCCAGCTTCAGAAGATACATCTGTTATTTTGTTTCCTGTTTTAAATCTAACAATGCTATCATCAACATTAACCAAATCTGAAGCAATTAATTCGACACGAGAATCTATAAATTCGGCTGTGTTTTTTGATCTATTATTTTTTAATCTTAAGTTTGAAGCATTATATTCTTCTACCAAAGTACTAACAACATCTTTTGCTTTTTGAGGTATATTATCTTTTGCACTTACAATTAAAACTTTTGATGATTTACCATATGGTTCAACAGTAAGATTTGATCTTAATACTTCTGCTACTGAATTAATTGATGACATGTTTACCCTTAAATCATAGCCTATTAGTTTATCTGTTTTACCATCTTTAGGGGTAATAATCATTCCTCCAAATGGAGTTGGTATATTTTCACCGTAAGCAATTTTTTTTGGAGTATCATCTTCGTTAACTCTATAATTAAATCCTACACTTGAATTAATATCAATTAAAAAATCGAAATTAGTTTTATAAATAATAGAATCGGATGCTATGAAATTGAAATTAACTGGAACACTTTTTCCATATAGTTCAGATTCATAAACTCTACCTTTGGTAAAATACCTAATGTTTAGTTGTAATTTTTTAACAACACTTCTTATTAAATCTCTAGATCTAATTATTTGGATTTCATCATCTACTTTAGCTTCTTCACTTTCTGAAAAAAGTGATAAATCTTGAAAAACAGCACTAGGTGAAGAACTTTCTTTATCATCTATAAGCATTATTTTAGTATATGCTTCGTATTGTGGAGGCGTATATCTCAAATATAAATATGCAATACCTAAAAACAATAAGCAACACAAAACAAACCATCTCCATTGTTTAAAGTATAAACTTAAAGTCTTCTTTAAATTAAAATCTTGGGAAACAGTACTTTTAAAATTGTTTTCTTGATTTGAAACCATAAATTTATAAAACTAAAAACGTGTTGTTAAAATAGCTAAACTAATTAAAAGTGATGAAATTGATAAAATAAGACCTATTCTTGTGTCTCCTTTAGCAGATGACATAGCTGAATTATTAGGTTCTACATAAACAACATCATTCTGTGTTAAAAAATAAACAGGTGAATTAAAAACCTCTTTATTGGTTAAATTGATGCGAGTATATGTTTTGGTTCCGTTAAAATCTCTTACTACTAAAATATTATCACGTCTGCCCTTAATTGTCAAATCTCCTGCTAAACCAAGAGCTTCCATAATTGAAATACGTTCACCAGAGATTTGATAGGTACCTGGGTTTCTAACTTCTCCCAATACTGATACCCTAAAATTTAAGATGCGCAGATTAACTATAGGATCTTTTAAATATCCTTCTGACAATTTTTCTTTTAAGAGCTCTTTCCCTTCTTCTACAGTTAAACCTACAAGTTTAACTTTTCCTAATACTGGAAAATCAATGTTACCGTCTATATCAATAAGATAATCTAAAAACTGAGCGTTACTACCACTTTGTCTTACTAGGTTGAATGGTCTAGAAGCTTCAACATCAAAAGTTGAAACGTAAATACTGACGATATCATTTACTTTAAATTTAGGGGTAAATGAGTCTGTATCAACAATAGTCTCAAAATTTTTAGCATTTTGAAAATAGACAACATCTTCTTTTAATGATTTACATGATGTGAACAAAAGGCTAATTACTAAAATCTTTATAAATAATATGCATTTAGCTTTAAAAAATAAGGGTATTTTCATTTTAATATTGTTTTGGGGAAAACTAATCTTTTTAAATGTGATTACAGATTAATAAAGGTTTTATCAACTTTATCATCAGACACATTAATATTACTTTTTTCATAAACACGAGCACGTCTGTCAAATTTCTCGTAATCTGAATTATTAGATTTGTACTCAGGAATTAACTGCTTCATTTTTAAAACAATATTATTATTTTGAAAACGATTAGTAATACATAATGCTTCAATTTCAGATTTTACTTTTTGATAATCTAGCTCTCTGGTTTTACTAATCAGTATCTTTTTATTATAAGTAGATAATGTGTTTTCGCCATCTGCTAATAACTCTTCATATAGTTTTTCGCCTGGTCTTAATCCAGTAATTTTTATGTCAATATCTTCAGGATAACGTAATCCGGAAAGCTTTATCATATTAAGAGCAAGATAAAAAATCTTTACAGATTCACCCATATCAAAAATAAATATTTCACCACCTTTGCCCATAGTTCCTGCCTCTAATACTAATTGAGAAGCTTCTGGAATGGTCATGAAATACCTAGTAATATCTTTATGTGTTAAAGTCAATGGACCTCCGTTTTCAATTTGTTTCTTAAATAAAGGAATAACTGATCCATTGGATCCTAAAACATTTCCAAAACGAGTCGTAATAAATTTCGTCTTACTTTCTTTTTGCAAACAACTCATATACATCTCGGCCATTCGTTTAGTTGCTCCCATAACACTTGTTGGATTAACAGCCTTATCTGTAGAAATAAAAACAAATTTTTTGACATTATATCTAGATGAAATATCTGCTAGGATTTTAGTTCCATTAACATTAACCTTAATAGATTCATAAGGAAAAGCTTCCATTAAAGGAACATGTTTATAAGCTGCGGCATGAAATACCATAGTTGGTTTGAATTCTTGGAATATGCCATCAATTCTCAAACCATCACGGATATCAGCAACTATTGGTGTAAAATTAAACTTTCCATTTTGATTTAAGTCTTGCTGCAAATCATATAATTGTGATTCAGCTTGATCGATTAAAACCAAATGACTAACATTAAAATGAGATAATTGTTTTACTAACTCACTGCCAATAGATCCTGCTGCTCCAGTTATTACAATAGTTTCTCCTTGAAATTCATTTTGTAAATTAGGATTATCAATTCTTATTGGTTCTCTTCCTAATAAATCTTCAATTTGAACTTTTTTAATTTGACTAATACTCAATTCACCATTAATCCACTTTTCAATAGGTGGCACTTTGGTAATTTTAACCTGAGTTTCATTAATTAAAGAATCAATTAAATGCATAATATTACCAGCAGCTATTTTTTGAGTAGCTACAACAATTTCATCAATATTATTTAATCTTACATATGAAGGAGTTATTTCTGTATATGATAAAATAGGAACTCCATTAATGAACTTCCCATATTTTTTATTATCATCATCAATAAAACCAAGAATTTCAAATTTGGTTTTATTGTTATTTGCTAAAGCATTATATGTTACTATTCCAGAATCTCCTGTTCCATATATTAAAATCTTTTTTGAGGTCATGAAACGGCATTTAACATATCTATACAATACTTTAAATAATAACCTACTTGCACTAAGTGCTACGAAACTTAACAAAGAATGTATAATAATGATTGATAAAGGAACTGTAAATTCAGGAATTAATTCAGTTACGCGATTAAATATAACTAAAAAACTAGTCATAAAAGTCATTAAAGCAACAGCCTTAGATAAATTCATTACGTCATTAAATCCTGTATGACGAATAATACTTTTAAATGATCCAACTATCAAAAAACTAGACCCAGCTACAATAAAAAGTAAAGGTAATTGAACTAAAAATTGGTGTAAATCAAAATCTAAAGTAAAATTAAACCTTATAAAATAAGCAATAAAAAAAGTAACCAAAACCATAGACAAATCTATAGCTAGTACTAACCACTTAGAGGCATATTTTTGTGAATAATAAGCAAAATAATTTTTTATCATAATGAGAGAGTGTTAAGTATTATTTGGAGCACACGTTCTAAATCTTGTTGAGTCAAATTTGATCCACTAGGCAAACAAAGTCCTTTATTAAATAAATCTTCTGAAACACCATTTGTATATGAAACGGCATTTTTAAAAACGGGTTGCATATGCATTGGTTTCCATAGAGGTCTTGATTCTATATCGTCTTCTAATAAAGCAAGGCGTATACTTTCACGTTGTTCATAAGAACTAGTGATGATACAACTGAGCCATCGGTTTGAATAAAAACCTTCTGGCTCTTCTAGAAATTGAATAGAATCAAATTTTGATAAATTATTTTTATAAAACTGAAAATTACGTCTTCTTGCTTCTACCCTTTCATCTAAAACTTCCATCTGACCACGGCCAATACCTGCTAAAACATTACTCATCCGGTAGTTATATCCAATTGAAGAATGTTCGTAATGTGGTGCTTGATCTCTTGCTTGAGTTGATAAAAACACTGCTTTTTGTTTTAAATCCAAACTCTTTGTTATTAAAGCACCTCCACCAGAAGTTGTAATAATTTTATTTCCATTAAATGATAAAATACCTATGTCTGAAAGTGTACCGCATTTAACACCAAAATAACTACTTCCTAAAGCTTCAGCACTATCTTCAATAACAGGAATATCATATTTCTTAGCAATGGCATTAATTTCATTAGCCTTATATGGCATTCCATATAAATGCACCGCTATAATGGCTTTTGGCTTTTTATAACTATTGAGACGGTCATTAATAGCTATTTCAAGCAATTCTGGAGACATATTCCAAGTATCTGTTTCACTATCAACAAATACCGGAGTAGCTCCTTGATAAACTATAGGATTAGCAGAAGCAGAAAATGTAAAACTTTGACAAAGAACCTCATCCCCTGTTCCAACCCCTAATAATTGCAATGCCAAATGAATTGATGCAGTACCAGAACTTAATACAGATGCATGAATATCATTATTAAGATATGCTTCTATATCATTTTCAAAACCATCTACAAGTGGGCCCAATGGAGCTATCCAATTAGTGTCAAAAGCCGTGTTTACATACTTTTGCTCCAAACCACTCATGTGAGGTGATGATAAATATATTTTAGTCATTGTTAGCATCAAAAATTATCTATATAAATGTTTTTTAGAAACCTTCAATTCTAAACATAAAGTATCTGAGCAGTTAATTTCTAACTACTAAAGTGTATACAATTATTGTTTTGTGAATTTTAAGGGGTCTTGAAAACAAAATCAATTGGATTAATTAAAACTTCTTATTTATTAAACATTAAAATTAATAATACACTATTAATGAAAATTTAATAACATACTATTGTAATCATAATGATTTAAATTAATTTATTGCTATTAATCAATTCAAACTTGACTTCTACGATGTAAATTTAGTAATTGTTTTGATGCAACATAGTAACAAAATCGTTAATTCGCTAAAACCATAATTAAAATCGGTCAATAGCAATTTAAATTATCAATACAGTTTATTATATCATAAATTTAACATCAAAATTCTTTTTCAGAGGTGGATTTTATAATTATAAAGATTCAAGTATCCTTGAAAATCTAAATATTAATAATATTAGTCTATATATTTGTTTTAATAAATTTACAACAGAATAAATCTTTAGAAAAATATCTAAATGAAAATACTCATAACTGGAGCAGCAGGCTTTATTGGTTTTCACGTTGCCAAGCAACTATTAAAAAAAGGATACCAAGTAACTGGTATTGATAATATAAATGATTATTACGATACCGATTTAAAATACTCAAGATTGAATGAACTCGGAATAAAGAGAAATGAAGCCGAAGTTTATAATAAATATTGCACAAGTGTAAATGATAAAAACTTTTTGTTTGTCAGAATGCATATTGAAGATCGTGATGAACTTCCAAAATTATTCAACATTAATAATTTTGACATAGTTTGTAATTTAGCAGCTCAAGCTGGAGTTCGTTACAGTATCGAAAACCCTGAAACATACATAGACAGCAATATTGTAGGATTTTTAAATGTTTTAGAATGTTGCAGACACCATAACATTAAACATTTGGTTTATGCCAGCAGTTCAAGTGTTTATGGACTAAACAAGAAAATTCCCTTTTCAACCGATGATAATGTGGATCATCCTATTAGCTTATATGCTGCAACAAAAAAAAGCAATGAATTAATGGCACATACCTATAGCCATTTATTCAAAATCCCAACAACAGGATTACGGTTTTTTACTGTTTATGGTCCTTGGGGAAGACCAGATATGGCTATGTTTTTATTTACTGACGCTATTCTTAAAAATGAGCCAATTAAAGTTTTTAATCATGGTCAAATGGAACGTGATTTTACTTACATTGATGATATAGTAGAAGGCGTAGTTCGCATTTTAATTAAAGATCCTGTTGAAAGAATTAAAAAAGGAGAGTTTTATAAAATTTATAACATTGGCAATAACAATTCTGTAAAATTATCAGAATTCATTAGAGAAATTGAAATTAATCTTGGTAAGGAAGCAAAAAAAAACATGTTACCCATGCAACCTGGTGATGTTGAAAAAACATGGGCAAATGTTGATCAATTAATTAAAGATTATGACTATAATCCAAATACAACTATTAAAGAAGGTGTAAAATCATTTATTGGCTGGTTTAAAAATTACTACAAAATAAACTAAAATTATTATTTAGATAAAAACCCAATGAAATTCATTCGCTAAAGCTTTATTTTTTTAAGTAAATTGCTTGTAAAATATAATTTTAACTTTTTACTTTGTATACTTCTTAATTAATACTTTGTCTTAACATTTCTCTTTATCAGTGTAATCTTATTTAGCAAATAGGTGAATGGTTGCTTTACCCTTAATAAAGTAATTTCATCGTAAAAAAAAGGACTTAATATAATAAAAACATTTGTTACGTTTATTTTTTACATATTTGTAAGGCTATTAATAACCCAAATCAAATGCATCATAAAGAATTAAAAAAACTTCAAGGATCAAAAGTACTTGTAACTGGAGGAGCTGGGTTTATCGGTTCTAATTTATGTGAAACCTTACTATCAAATGATATTCAGGTAGTATGTTTAGATAATTTTTCCACAGGTAAAAGAGAAAATATTACACCGTTTTTAAACCTTCCTAACTTCACGCTGATAGAAGGAGACATAAGAAACCTCAACGATTGCAATACAGCTTGTCTAGGAGTTGGCTATGTACTACATCAAGCTGCATTAGGCTCAGTACCAAGATCCATAAACGATCCAATTACTACAAATGAGGTGAATGTTTCGGGGTTTTTAAATATGCTGGTAGCTGCTAGAGATGCGGGTGTAAAACGCTTTGTGTATGCTGCAAGTTCATCAACCTATGGCGATCATGAGGCCTTACCAAAAGTTGAGGAAGTAATAGGTAAACCTTTATCTCCATATGCAATCACTAAATATGTGAATGAATTATATGCCGATATTTTTTATAAAACATACCAGTTAAATACAGTAGGTTTAAGATATTTTAATGTATTTGGAAAGCGTCAGGATCCAGATGGAGCCTATGCTGCTGTAATTCCTAAATTTGTGCAACAGTTCATCAATCATGAATCGCCTGTTATTAATGGTGATGGCAGTTATTCAAGAGATTTCACATATATTGATAATGTGATTCAAATGAACATATTGGCTATGACTACAACAAACCAAAACGCTTTAAATTCAGTGTATAATGTAGCTTATGGTGATCGTACCACACTTTTACAATTGGCAAACTTATTAAAAATGCATTTATCAAGTTTTGACTCAATGATTAAAAACATCGAAATAAAGCATCGTGACAATAGAATAGGTGATATTCCTCACTCCCTAGCATCAATTAATAAAGCAAAACAGTTGCTAAATTACAACCCAAAATACAATATCAATGATGGCATAAAAGAAGCTGTAAATTGGTATTGGGAGCATTTAAAATCATAAATAAAATGAAAAACATAAAAATTGGTGTTATTGGCTTAGGTTACGTAGGACTACCTTTAGCAAGATTATTTGCAACAAAATATAGTGTAGTAGGTTTTGATATTAATATCAAGAGGATTATCGAGTTACAAACAGGAAATGATGTAACACTTGAAGTAGACCAAGACGTTTTGTCAGCAGTTTTAAAGACATCAAATAATTCCGAATTAGGTTTATATTGCTCATCAAATTTAGACGATATTAAAGACTGTAATTACTATATCATCACGGTCCCCACGCCTATTGATAAAAATAACCGTCCAGATTTAACTCCGCTTTATAAATCAAGTGAAACTGTTGGAAAAGTATTAAAAAAAGGAGATATAGTTATTTATGAATCTACAGTATATCCTGGTGTAACTGAAGATGAATGTGTACCAGTACTTGAAAAAATAAGTGGTTTAATCTATAATAAAGAGTTTTATGCAGGCTATTCTCCAGAGCGAATCAATCCAGGTGATAAATTACATACCGTGGATAAAATTTTAAAAGTAACAGCAGGTTCAACGCTCGAAATTGGTAAAAAAGTAAATGCGTTATACGCTAGTGTTATAACAGCGGGCACTCACCTTGCTCCTACCATTAAAGTGGCTGAAGCCGCTAAAGTCATTGAAAATTCACAACGCGACATCAATATTGCCTTTGTAAACGAGTTGGCCAAAATTTTCAATTTAATGGATATTGATACCCATGCCGTTTTGGAAGCAGCTGGCACTAAATGGAACTTTTTACCCTTTAAACCAGGATTAGTTGGAGGTCATTGTATTGGGGTTGACCCCTATTATTTGGCTCAAAAAGCACAGGAAGTTGGATATCATCCAGAAATTATTCTGGCTGGACGCCGTGTGAATGATAGCATGGGTCAGTATGTTGCTATGGAAGTGATAAAACTTATGGTTCAAAAAGACATCAAAATCAAAGGGGCACATATCTTGGTATTGGGCATTACCTTTAAGGAAAACTGCCCCGATGTTAGAAATACAAAAGTAGTTGATGTCATCAAACAACTTCAAGGGTTTGGTACAGAAGTTACTATTTATGATCCTTGGGCCAATCCAGACGAGGTTAAACATGAATACAATCTTGAAACAGTTCAAAAATTACCAGAAAGCACCTTTGATGCTGTTATTTTAACAGTAGCTCATATCCAGTTTTTACAAGAAAACATTTCTACATTATTAAACCTTAATAGTGTCTTATATGATGTTAAAAGTGTTCTAAATGATCATAATTGTAATAGACTGTGAGTAAAATCAACCAACTTAAAGGCGGTGCCGCTTTATCATATGTCACTATCTTTCTTACAAACGTAGTAGGCCTCCTTTTAACACCCTTTATTATACGATCTCTTGGAAGTGCCGAGTATGGTCTATATACCATGATTGGAGCCCTTATAGGTTATATGAGCGTGTTGGATTTTGGTCTTAACAATACAGTGGTGCGTTTTGTAGCAAAATATAAAGCAGAAAGTGATAAACAAGGAGAAGAAAATTTTTTAGCACATAGTTTTATCATGTATATGTGCATTTCTCTATTGGTTATTATCGTTGGAGGTATTTTATACTTCAATCTGGAATATTTGTATGGTGACACATTGACTCCTGATCAAATTGGAAAAGCTAAAATAATGATGTTGGTATTGATTTTTAATTTGGCTCTTTCGCTTCCTGGAGGAGCTTTTCGAGGGATTTGCTCTGGTTATGAGGAATTTGTTTTACCTAAATTAGTGAATATAATCCGATATATTGTAAGAAGTCTTTTAGTGGTTGCAATCTTATTGTATGGTGGTGATTCTATCAGTTTAGTGATTTTAGATACTATTATGAATCTTATTATTATTAGTATTAATATTTATATTGTAATTAAATTACTAAGGGTTCGCATAAAAATGCATACTTATGATAAAAAATTATTTATCAATATACTCGGTTTTTCCTTATGGTTGTTTGTGTTTGCTATTGTACAACAACTGAGGTGGCAATTTGGCCAACTTATTATTGGTGCGTTTTATACAACATCTATTGTGGCCATTTATGCTGTTGGAATTACATTAGGAAATTATTATGGCGCTTTTTCAGGAGCTATTGCTGGTGTGTTTTTACCACGAGCCATTCAAATGACAGTAAAAAATATTCCTAAAAAACAATTAACAGATACCTTTATTAAAATTTCAAGAATTATTCTTTTTGTTTTATTGTATATTTTGGGAGCCTTTATCATAGTGGGTAAAGATTTTGTGTTTTATTGGGTGGGGGAAGAATATAACATGGCTTATTATTATGCCATAATAATTATGATTGGTCTCACCCCTACTTTAAGTCAGGGTTTTGCTAACAATATATTGGAAGCAAAGCAATTACTTAGATACAGAGGCCTTTTACTGCTTTTTTTAACAGTTACAGGGACAGTGATAAGTATATATTTGGTTCGAAATTATGGAGTAATATCAATGATTTTAGTAACCGTGTTTTTTTTACTACTCGAACGAATATTAATGATTCCTTACTATATAAAAAATGCCAATTTAGATATGTTAAGGTATTATAAAGAGATATTTCCTTTATCAATTATTATTTTAGTTTCTATTATTATTTCTTTCCTAAAAATCTATTTTTTTCCAAACAGAAATCTTTATGTGCTTTTTGGAAGTATGTTGTGCTATTCTTTTATATATATTGGGATTTCTATTTTAATAATAACAACTTATGAAAAAGAATTATTTAAGTCTTTACTATTTAAAATACCAATAATTAAACATTGGATAAATTAAACTTAAAAAATAAACTAAAAAATTAGTAAAAATATGAAACCAAAAATATCTGTAATTATTCCAATATATAATGCAGCAGCATATCTGAAAAGATGTCTTGATTCTGTTAAGAATCAAACACTCAAAGAATTTGAAGTTATTATGATTAATGATGGGTCTACTGATGTTTCAGAAGATATTTGTTTGGATTTTGTACAATCTGATAATAGATTTAATTACTATAAACAAGAAAACAAAGGTAAATCCTCAGCTGTAAACAAGGCTTATCAAAAAGCTAAAGGAGAATATATATATGTATTGGATAGTGATGATTACATTGATGAAAATTTATTTGAAATAGGTCTTAATACCGCTAATAAATATAATGTTGATATTGTAAATTTCAATTATTATTACATAAAAAATGGCCAAAAAAATATAAAAACCACTCATTTCCCCAAAAATAAAATATTAGATAAAAAAGAGATTATAAAATTATTAAAAACAAGATCATCTAAAAAAAATTCTCTTTTATGGTTTGTATGGACCAACCTTATTAAAAAAAGTCTACTTGATGAACATAATATACTTCATGATGAAATACAATTAATAGGTAATGACACATCATTTAATCTGGAATGCTATCTAAATGCGAATAGTATTTATTCAATAGATAATCCACTATATAACTATGTTTATGTTGATAACTCGTTATCGCAACTTAAACATAAAAAAGGCCTTTTAAAAGAAATTGAAAATCAATTTATAGCAAATAATTCGATTTATAAAAAATGTGGTTTAGAAGAGATTGAATTTATTGAGACTTTTGCTAATTATTACATTTCTCATAGTTTGTTTTTTTTATTAAACAATGAAAAAAACGCAAAAAACGGATTACAACCTGAAGCTTTAAGGAACATAAGTAATTCAGAAGTCTTCAATTATTGTTTTAAGCATTATAGTGGACTTAAGGAAGAACCATTTAAAAAACGATTAATTATAATGCTTTTTAAACACAGGCAATTTTATACAATTTGTTTATTAAATAAAATAACTCGAAAGATTAAACACTAATAATTAAGTTTATAAAACCAATGAACAAAAAAATAATCATGCTTGTTGGTGGTGGTCCCTCTTCATATTGCAATTATAATGCACTAAAAGACCATTATCCTATTTCAAATATTATCATAGAAACTGAAGGAAATTTAAAAACATTTTTAAAAAAAAGAATAAAAAAATTTGGAATTGTTAAGGTTATTGGGCAAATACTTTTTCAGAAAATAGTGGTGCCTTTTTTAAAGCGAGAATCTAAAACACGGGTTGCTGAAATTATTTTAACATATGACCTATCATTTAAAGATTTTGATCCAGATAAGTTAATTAAAGTGCCTTCTGTTAATTCTGATGAATGCATTGACACCCTAAAAAAAATCGAACCAGATATTATCATCGTCAATGGCACACGCGTTATTTCAAAAAAAGTGTTAAATTCCATAAATGCCACATTTATTAATACCCATGCAGGCATTACCCCTTTATACAGAGGTATTCATGGTGCCTACTGGTCTAAAGTAAACAAGGATTGTCATTGTGGGGTAACGGTACATTTGGTAGATCTAGGCATTGACACAGGAGGTATTCTTTTTCAAGATATCATAGAAACCAATAGCCAAGATAATTTCGTTTCCTATACTTATTTACAAATGGCAAAAGGAATAGAACTTATGAAGTTAGCTCTAAATAACTTAATAAATAATGAATCTAAAGTAATTACCAATAATTTAGAAAGTAAAATCTGGACACATCCAACTATTTGGTTTTATTTAAAGAACCGAATAATAAGAAAAGTGAAATAGCTAGTTTTTTTAAATACAAAAATTAATTTTTATGAATATTTTATTTACATTATTCTTTTTGTTTTTTATCATAATAGTATTAATATTCTATTATTTCGAAATACATCCATATTTATTCAAGAAGATAAATAGAAAATATTTTATGCTTTCCCAAACAGTTTCCAATGATGATTTTAAAAATAAAGTTTTTAAACAAGCCTTAAAATTTTCAAAGTATGAAATTCCCAAAATGTCATTAGCTGATAACACCTATTTTCCAATAGTTTTTATAAGGGAGATTTCTTTAAAAATTAAAAAGAATAATAGACTTAAGAACAGCTTTCCAAGAGCTTTTTTATTAAATGGAATTCTTGATTATGCCATTTCAATTAAAGATGAAAAGACAGTTAGAGATATTGATAATAAGGTTTTAAAGTTAGCTAAAGAAACCTTAAATAACTCTAATGGGTTTAATTATATAGACCAAGTTTCACTGGGAATGGTAGCTATAAAACTTCATGGGGAGACTAATAATCCTGTTTATAAAAATTTATGTGATAGAATATTAGCCTACTTAATGGGTAATATAAATGAAACCTATAAAATTGTGCTTTACAGAGAAAATAAAAATTTCCACTATGTAGATGTTTTAGGTATGATTTGTCCTTTTATATTAATGTATGCTGAAGCGTATAATAGGCCTGATCTCATTGAATTTTCAAATCAACAAATAGAATTTTACATTAATAAAGGATTGTCTATTTCCCATTTACCCTATCACTCCATTGAATTGTCCAACTATACACCTATGGGATCATCCAATTGGGGAAGAGGTTTAGGTTGGTATATGTTAGCATTATCAGCTACATTAAAGTATACTAATCCTGAAAGCAATAGTAGATACTCATATTTTAAAAATGAAATGAATGTATTAGTATCAAGTTTGAAAAACTTTCAACAAAATCACTATTGGGGGCAATTTTTGGGAATTTCCAAAAAATGGCATATTGACACATCTGTTTCTTGTATGATTATTTATTCTATGTTATTAAGTGGCTACGAATGTAATCTTAATAATTTTTATAAATTCTTAAAACCCTTGACAAGAAAGAATGGAGCTATTGATTTCACTTCTGGAGATACAGAAGATATCAACTTATATTCTAAAGAATATGGGGAATCAGAATTGACCCAAGGGATTTTATTATCAATTTTTGATATTGAAAAAAAATATATGCAATGAAAAAAATACTTATAAAAAATTTTAAAAATTTAAATAACTATGGATCCGGTATGATGGGATTAGTTACCATAGATAAAATTTTTAAGGAATTAAAAGGAAATGTTCAATTTTATTCTGATTTTGATGAATATGCAAGTTTAAATGAAATTAAGAATGAGCTTAACAATAATTCTATTAACTTAAATGTGTTCAAACCAATAACATTACAGCCAAAAATAAAATTTTTAAAACCTTTTTATACGCTTTATAATATATTGAATACAAAGGATATCAAACAATTTGATTTAATTATTGTTCTTGGTGGAGATGACCTCTCTGAATACTATGGTAAACATATTTGGCCTTTATTACTATCCTTTTATTCTTGGTCTTTTAAATCAAAAATGGTTCTCTTAGGACAGAGTATTGGTCCATTTAACTTTTGGCTAAATAGATTTGTATTTAAAAAATTAGCCAATCGAAGTAAAATTTTTACAAGAGATAAATTTTGCTTCGATTATATCATAAATGAACTAGGTATAATAAAAAATGTAACCCTCAGTGGTGATTTAGCTTTTTTAGATTTACCGTTACAAAAATCCATTGAATATCAAGAGAAAACATTATTAAGGTTTGATTTGGTTCCTAATGAGTATGTCACTATCATAATTTCAGGACTATTTGGAAAATATTATACTGACAGTAAGGAGGATTATTTTGGGTGTTTTAAAGAATTAATTATAAAAATTAAAAATAATAATGAATTAAAAGACAAAAAAATATGTTTCATTGCTCATACCTTTCCACCGCATGGAAATGAAAGTGATTTATTAAAAGAGTTTGAAGATTATGTAAAAGGAATAGAAGGACTGGTTTTTATTAAAGATAAAATTTATCAAGGGGCTGCTAGGTTTATTTTAGGTAACGGAAAATTCACTATAACAGGTAGAATGCATGCATCAGTTTCTACATTCCAAATGGGAAAACCTTCTATATCATTATCCTACAGTGTTAAGTACAGAGGGGTTATTGGTAATAATCTGGGGCAGAATGATTTAATAATTGAATCTAATAACCCTGAACTATGGAAAAACAGAGCTATTGTTGACCTTATTTATAATAAAATATCATATCTTATCAATGATTATGATAATTTAACTTATAACATTAGATTGAGTGTTATAAAGCAGAAAGAATTAGTTGATAATGCTTTTGATGGTATTATAAAAGATTTAAAATAAATGAAATTTTCTATAATAGTTCCAACATATAATTTGGAAAAATATATTGAAAGATGTATAGGCTCTTTACTTAATCAAAACCTTAAAATTGATGAGTATGAAATTTTAATTATAAATGATGGATCTACTGATCAAACTCAAGCAAAGGTTCTTAAATATACTAAAAATCATAGTAATTTAATTTTGCACAATAAGATCAATGGAGGCGTTAGTAGTGCCCGAAATTTTGGCAAAGATAAAGCCAAAGGCGAATACCTATTGTTTGTTGATGGGGATGATTGGTTATGCGAAAATGTGTTAAGTAAGATTTATTATGATATAAAAACAAATAACTTAGAAATAGCAAGATTTGGATACATTTCAATATTTGATAAGAAACAAGAAAAAAAATATATAGTTTCAAAAAAAAATGATAATCCTATAACTGGTTTAGAATTTATAACAAATTATAAAATCAATGAATTTCGTCCATGGGCTTATGTAATATCTAATAAATTTTTATTTAATTACAACTTATCATTTAATGAAAGCTTAAGTTATTGTGAAGACAAAGAATTTATGATAAGAGCATTATCTTTAACAAAAAGATTTCAAAATTTTGATTACGTTCATTATAATTATAGCATTTTTAGAGAAGGATCGGCAACAGCTGTTTATTCTGACAAACATCTAGAAGATTTAATAAGATCAAACATTTATATTTATGAATTTTCTAAAACAATAAATACAAATAAAAAATATCAAAATTATATAAAATTTCTAAGTGTAAATTCATTATTAAAATCATATTACACTTTGACATTAGTTAGTATGTGGGAAAAATTTTGGATTTGGAATAATATCCTTAAAAGCAGTTACCTATTTAAAAATTATATTTCTAAAGACTCATTCCAACTAACCCTTCTCAAAAATAATTCTTTTGTGTTTTATTTGATTTATTATTTCCCTCGTGCTTTATATCATAAACTTAAGTTTCAAAATTAAAAGTCAATCATGAGAAAAATATTGCATATTGTTGGCACTATGGATAGAGCTGGGGCTGAAACTATGGTAATGAACCTTTATAGAGCGATTGATAAAACTAAGTATCAATTTGATTTTGTTTATTTTACCGAGAGAACATGCTCCTATGATGAAGAAATTATAGCATTAGGAGGAACCATTTATAGAATACCTGAAAAATATAATAAATCACCTTTATTACGAACATTTAAACTTTTTAAATTAATAAAGGCAAACAAGCCATTTTATGCCATTCATTGCCATCAACTATTAGGTAACTCGTTTCATCTTACTGCAGCCTATTTTTCAAGGGTAAATAAAAGGATTGCTCATGCACACTCAACAAGAGATTTTAATGACAACTCCTTGATAAGGTGTTTATATCAAAATTTTTCAAGGAAAATCATTTCTCTATTTGCAACTGATTTTATTGCTTGCGGTAAGGCTCCTGGAAAGTTCTTATTTCCTAATCAAAAAAATATTACTTTTATACCGAATGCTATAGACGTACCTAAATTTTTAGAATCAAAAAATAAAAGAAAAGAGAGTTTCTTTAATAACATCAATATTAATGATAAAACGATTGTGCTATCGCAGATAGGACGATTTATGCCAGTAAAGAATCATGAATTTTCTGTAAATTTTGCGTCGTTTCTAAAAGATAACGGTATAGATTTTCATTTAAACTTTGTTGGTTCTGGTTATCTTGAATCCGAAATAAAAGAAATAGTAACAAAAAAAGGATTATCAAATTATATTTCTTTTTTAGGAGTAAAAGAGAATATAAACATGATATTGGCGAATACTGATGTACTTTTAATGCCATCTATTTATGAAGGTTTTCCTGTGATTTTAGTAGAATCACAAGCAGCCGGCGTCCCAGCTTTAATATCTAAAGGAATTTCTAAAGAAGTGGATTTAGGTTTAAATTTAATATATTTTTGTGATTTAGAAGCATCCTATAACACATGGCACGAGTTAGTGAACACTATAATCCAGAAACCTCTTATCAGTGCAAATAAGCGTCATAAAGTATTAAGAGAAAAGGGGTATGATATTGAGGTTAGTGTAAAATTATTAGAGAAAGTTTATAGCAAATGATTATTTTAAAACAATGTATAGACAAAAAAGTAATAAATTAGTAATGCTATAAATATGTTAGATTTTATCCCCATTAAATTTTATTATGATATATACTATCATTCCATGCTTTTCATTTGTTTCATTGTTTTTTTTCATACACTTGTATTAAATTTTAATGATACCAAAACACTTATCTTTAACAAAGTTGCTGCATTATTTCTCTTTATAACTATTTTAGTATACATAGGGTCGAGACCTATAAATGGTATTTTTATTGATATGACAACCTACGTCCATATTTTTGAAAGGTATAAGTATGGGCTTTTTGAAATCAATGATGATATTGGTTTTTCTTATTTTATACTTTTCTGTACAAAAGTCATGACCGTACAATGGTTTTTCTTTATCTCGGCCTGTATTTATATTGTTCCATTATATAGTGCCTGCAAAAGATGGTTTCCTGATTATTATTTTTTTGCTTTTTTGCTTTTTGTAGGCTCTTTTTCTTTTTTCCCTTATGGTGTGAATGGTATTAGAAATGGAATGGCAACTTCGCTTTTTATTTTGGCTATTTCCTATTGTGGTAAAAATTTTTATTGGATGCTGTTTTATTTAGCACTTTCCATTTCCTTTCATACAAGTTTGTTATTGCCTATGGTTGCCTTTTTATTAACCTTTTATCTTACAGACTCAAAAAAGTATGTGTTTATTTGGGTACTATCCATTTTTTTATCTATTTCCATGGGGGAAATATGGACAGAATTATTTGCTGGTGTAGGTTTTGGAGATGATCGTTTTAACGAATACTTAACAGCTGACTATGGTCATTCGGGTGGGTTTAGATATGATTTTTTAATTTACAGTGCTATTCCCATGGGGCTTGCTTTATATTTTAAATTTAAAAAAGGATTTAATGATGTGACTTATGATAGAATATTGCATACTTATATGATAACTAATGCCTTTTGGATTATGATTATTCGCGCCAATTATTCCAACCGATTTGCTTACTTGTCATGGTTTTTAATGGCCGTTGTGGTTATTTATCCATTATTAAAAGGAAATTTATGGACACGGCAGTTTATTAAAACAGGTGTTGTCATTTTGTTATATTATGGCTTTACCTACGGTATGTTTCTATACTATGATTTTGAGTTAAATAAATAATCTATTTTTATCAATTAAACTAACTAATATAACCTACAAATATTAAACGTATGGGAGTTACAATAGGCCTTCCTTTTTATAACGCAGAAGATTATCTTGAATTAGCTATAAAATCTATTTTTGCTCAAACATATCAAGATTGGGAACTTATTTTAATGGATGATGGATCTACTGACAAATCATTGGAAATTGCAAAATCAATTAATGATCCTCGCGTATCGGTTTATTCAGACGGGAAAAATAAAAAATTGGCTGCTAGATTAAACGAAATAGTAAAATTGGCAAAATATGAATATTTGGCAAGAATGGACGCCGATGATCTCATGGACACTTCTAGAATAGAAACACAAATCAAGTTATTAGAAGAAAACCCTCAACTGGATTTAATTAGTACAGGAACTATATCTATAGCAAATGATTTAAAATACATTGGTTCAAGAGGTTTTAATTTGAATAAAATAACTTTAGATGATTTATTATATAAAAGGGCTTCTCCTTTGCATGCAAGTATTGTAAGTAAAACAAATTGGTTTAAAAGAAACCCTTATGATGAGTCATTAAAAATCGCTCAGGATTATGATTTGTGGATGCGAGCCTGTAAAAAAAATGATTTTAATTTAAAAATTATTACGGATAGATTATATTACTATAGAGAAGAAAATAATGCGACAGCTAAAAAAGTGTTAGCAGCATATAAAAATGAGCGTGTTATGTACAAAAAGTATGCTGGCAACAAGTATTTTATACTATGGACGAAATCAAAAATCAAATCATTATTAGTTTGGGGTATCTCGGTTTTAAAAAAAGAAGATCTATTATTAAAACGACGGAGCAAAAAAAAAACAGATATTGTTGAAAGAGATCATTATCTCACAGAGATTAATGTCATAAAAAGTACTAAACTCCCAACATTATAAAATTAGCTTTATGGGTGGTAAATTTTTAATTTCACTGGATTTTGAATTACATTGGGGTGTTTTTGATGCATTAAGTCTTGAAACTTATCAAAAGAATCTTGAAAACGTAAGGACTGTTATAGAAAGACTTATTAAATTGAGCGATTCTTACAATATAAAACTAACCTTTTCTACTGTTGGTTTATTGTTCGCTGAAAATAAAGGGGACATTAAAAAATTCATGCCATCAAAAATCCCAAATTATAATAACAAAGAATTGAACCCTTTTAGATTGATCAATTCTATAGGGGAAACTGAGAAAGAAGATCCTATTCATTATGCAAAGTCAATTATTTCGGCAATCAACAAAAACCATAATCACGAAATAGGCACCCATACATTTGCACATTATAACTGTTTAGCTAGCGGACAAGATATTATCGATTTTACTCATGATTTAACTGCTGCAATCAACATAGCTAAAAGTATGGATATTGATATCAAAAGTATTGTGTTTCCAAAAAATCAAATTAAACAAGACTATTTAGAAGTTTGCAAAAGAAATGGTATCACTTCCTTTAGAGGGACTGAAGAACATTTTTTATATAATCCGAGCATAAAAACTAAAAATTTTCTATTTATTAAGTTTCACAGGCCTTTTAGGTTTTTGGATGGGTATATAAATATTAGTGGTCACAACACGTATTCATTAGATAGTTTATTAGATAGATCAGGTTTAATCAATTTGCCTTCAAGCAGATTTTTAAGACCTTTTATTCCAAGACTATCATGTCTTGAATTTTTAAAAAGGGAACGGATAAAAAAAGCGATGCAGTATGCGGCTATTAAGGGTGAGCTTTTTCATTTATGGTGGCATCCCCATAATTTTGGTAGTAATATGGATGCTAATTTTAAAAATCTTGAAATCATTTTTAAAGAATATAAAAATTTAAACAAAAAATTTGGATTTGAAAGTATAACCATGACGGGTTTAACCAATCAAATTAAAACTAGACAGTATTCTAACTAAATTACTATGAAAAAGAAATTTATTATTGTTTCAACAATTTCTACCACTCTTAACTTTTTTAATGGACAAATTGCATTTTTAAATAGGTTTTTTGATGTAGAATTGGTTTCTAGTCCAGATGAGGTATTATATTTAGTAAGTGAACGTGAAGGTGTTAAAGTACACCCAATTAAAATGGTTAGAGAAATTTCTCTTTTTAAAGACTTAAAGGGCTTGTTACAGCTTATAAAGCTTTTTATAACATTAAAACCACATGTTGTACATGGGAACACACCAAAGGGTGGTTTGTTAAGCATGACTGCTGCTTGGATTACAAGGGTACCCCATAGAATTTATTTTATTCATGGATTGCGATATGAAGGAGAAACAGGTTTAAAACGAAAAATTATTCTATCATTGGAACGAATTTCGTGTTTTTTTGCAACGGATTTAATTGCTGTTAGTTTTGGTGTGAAAGAAAATATTTTAAAAAACAGAATAAGCAAAAAAATTCCACAGGTTATTGGGAATGGTAGTGCTAATGGCATAAATCCTGATATTTATTCACGACATAGTTTAACACAAGAAAATCTTAGGGAAACATATAAGATATCACAAAATCATTTGGTTTTTGGGTTTGTTGGTAGGCTGGTTAGTGACAAAGGCATTAATGAACTAGTAACTGTGTTTATTGAGCTAAACAAAACCCATCCTAACATTAAGCTTCTACTAGTGGGATGGTACGAAGATGAATTAGATCCGCTTCAAGAACATATTAAACAAGAGATTATTACCAATGAGAATATCATTGCGGTTGGAGCCCAAAAAAATGTTCTCCCCTTTTTAAATATGGTGAATGTTTTTGTGTTTCCAAGTTATAGAGAAGGCTTTGGTGTCTCTATCATGGAGGCTGCTGCCATGGAACTTCCTGTAATTTGTTCTGACATTTCTGGCTGTAATGAAATTATAAAGGATGGTTATAATGGAAAATTAATCCAGCACAAATCTACGTCGGCTTTAATGAAAGCGATGGAATCTTTCATAAAGAAACCAGAACAAATAAAACAAATGGGAGAAGTTACTAGGGATTATATTTTAAAAAAATATAATCAAAAAGATGTTTGGAAGGAAGCTTTAAACACTTATCAGAAAGTCGTCAATAGTTAAAAAACATAATACTTAGGTGAATTAATAAAAGGTTCAACCCAATTTTAATGTGCTGAACCTTTTTATCTGGTATTTTTTAAAAGTATATAAGTTACTCTTAATTAATTACCAATTATATTATTGGTTAAACCTATATTTTCTGAATTTTTAATTTCAAAATCTGTGTTACTGGTATTGCCATCAAATTTAATATTTTTGCCATAATCTACATGAAGCTTAAATCCAATATTGGTTGTATTAAAATTACAACTTTTAAATGTAATTTGAGAAGTACTTAAAGTACTTTCATCAAGTAAATGAATTAGGCTTAATGGTCTGTTTTTAACATTTATGGTTTCATTACTAATGGTTACATTATTAATACTCTGAGTATTATAGAAATTTTTATAACCAAAACTAACCTCTAAATTACTGGTAATAGTATTTCCAGAAAAGGAGCTATCAAATAAATTTGAAATTAAAAATATTCCTGTTGTACAATCTTTTATGATATTATTACTAATACTTTGGTTTTTACCAGCAACTCGTATTCCAACACCATAATTTTTTATGGTATTATTACTAATTTGGTAATGATGGTTAAGTTCCTCACCAAATGGATCAAAATATGATTGGATACCTATAGCAAAAATGGAAGGGTCTCTTGACTCAAAGGTATTATTTAGTATGGCAACATTATATGAAGCAAAGTTTGATACCCATTTATCAAAATAATTATTTTCTATAACCACATCATTTGCGGTAAAAAGAACAATATCTCCTGATTCATTTCCTGTTAAGGTTGAGTTTTTAATAGTTATATTCTCTATAATTGCAGTTTCATTTAAAGAACCATCTGCATTTCTTGTTCTGATAGCTTCTAAATCAATACCATATCTTGGAGCTGTCCCTGCACTACTAGCAATTTTATTACCTGAACCATCATAAGCTTGTTCTCCTTTTCCAGTATCTATAATACGACAATTATCAATAGTAACATTTCTACCATCCAAAAAACTAATCCCATTTCGTCTGCATTCCGAAATTGTACAATTCTCTACTATAGCATAATTTACCTCTCTATTTCCTGACCCAAGTGCTCCGTCTGGATTTCTAAGCGTTTTTGCATGAAATAAAATGGCATCACCTGTTGCCTTACTTAAATTAAGATTATCAACAACTACATTGTGAGAGCCAATAATCCAGAGTAAATGGCCATATTCATGAGTATCACGAATCTCACCTGCCTCATCAATTACAGGGGCATAATTGTGTTCAAAACGATCGCCAACTAAATGTCCTCCAGAAACAATAGAATTATCTGTTAAAAAAATACTCATTAAAGTGTAGAACGCTGACCCATTAGGTTGTACTCTTAAAAAGGTGTCATCATTCATTTTTAATTCAAAATCACTTGGTATTTGAATGGCATTAGCTGCATTTTTCTCTCTACTGTTGTTATTCAAATCCACTTTAAAATAGGCGTCCATTTTATCGATTACAAAAACAGATATTCCTAATTTTTTTGTATTCTGAATAATGTTATTTAAAATCTCCTTATTCTTTAAAGCCACTTCATCAGAAACAACCCCTTCTACAATCCCCCAACGTTGTGGATCAAATTGAAAGGTCGTGTCTTTCAATTGAGGTGTTGAGCCCATTAGAGTTACACTAGAATTTAACAACTCTCCTGAAATTATGGTATTATCAGAAAAATGGAGAGTACCATTAATAATATCTCCTCCTTCATATACAATAGTTACATTTGAAGGTAAATTAACAGTTTGTCCGCCTAAATCCAACATACAATTAATAACTATGGTATCACCAGATTGTACACTATCCAAACCAAACGAACAAGGTAAAGTGGTATCAACCGTAGAATCATTCGTGTCTTCAGAAGGAGCATTGGTATCTACCGTAGTATCGGGATCAACAACACCATTAACTGGTTCTTCACTAAAAATTTCTTCATTATTACATGATAAGGTTGTTAAAACAAAAAATAATGCTATTAACATGGGGCTAAAAAAAGTCTTCATAAAATTCTTAATTCGGGGAGGGAATTTACATTTACAATATTAATAATTAATTTAAATTTATCGCCTAAATGATTGTTTTTTTCGATGAAAAACGCTTCAATGATCATAAAAATCGACAAAAAGTAATTTTATTTCGATAAATAGTAATTTGAGAGTATTAATATTGTTTCTATATACGCTAAATAATATAACTTGGATGTTTAAAATTTAGAAATACAAAAATAAAAAGTATAATCGATTGTGTAACAATTTGTTAATAACTATTAATAACTTAAAAAGATTGTATATAAGGACTTACAAGAGGAATAAGTGGAAAAATTTAAACAGCGTTTTGTCATACCATCATTTTAGGATTAAGAAAAAGAGTTGTAAAATTATATCAGGATTTATTTAATAAGATGGGGCAAGTGTATAGATGGTGTATGGATAGTGTACGGATAGTGTACGGATAGTGTATATAAGTTAAATTTATTGCTTTAAAATCAGGTAAAACAAAAATCTTTTTTTAAAAACATTAAAAAAAACTTCAAAAATAGCCTGTCAACCCAAGCCCATCAAAAGGTCCTTTATACCTATTACAACAAACTTGCCTGTACTGAACTTGTTTTAGTACTTAGAATCCATCCACCTCCCACTTTCATTTAACAAAAAAACCAAATCAGACATTTCTTTTGTTTTAGTGGGATACATTTAAAATTCTCATATATCACTAAGTTGCTGAAATTCAATCTGTTATAAAAATATTAGATATAATTCCTAATACAGCAATAAAACCAAATCATCTTTGCACAAAAATTAAATTTAAGTAATATATTGCCTACAAATTCATTTTATCAAAAATAATAGCTTTTCAACAATTAAAAGTATTAGAAATCAATATTTAAACTAATTTTACTCAAATTAACCAACCTACTATGTATAAAAAATTAATAAAACCTCTTTTCGATTTTTGTTCAGCGGTTATAGGCTTTATTATACTATCTCCTATTTTCATTGTAATTACCATTTGCCTATTATTTAGCAATAAAGGAAAACCGTTCTTTTTTCAAAAGCGTCCGGGTAAAAAAGAACGTATCTTTTCTATAATCAAATTCAAATCCATGAATGACAAAAAGGATACAGAAGGAAATTTATTACCTTTTGAAAAACGAATTACCAAAACAGGTGCTTTTATTAGAAAATATTCATTAGATGAAATCCCTCAACTCATCAATGTTATTAAAGGAGACATGAGTTTAGTAGGTCCCAGACCCTTATTAACAGAATATCTTCCATTATATAATGAAGATCAAAAAAAGCGCCATAACGTCAAACCTGGCATTACTGGCTGGGCTCAAGTAAATGGTAGAAACGCCATATCATGGAAAGAAAAATTTTCATTAGATACATGGTATGTTAATAATTTATCATTTTCACTAGATGTAAAAATATTATTATTAACTATAAAAAGAGTTTTAAAAAAGGAAGGAGTCAATAGTTCAGATAACTTAAATATGCCATTATTTAAAGGTAATTAATTGAATAATCATGTCAGTCATTGAAAAACAAAATATTGTAGTTATTGGAGCATCGGGACATGCTAAAGTTGTTATTGATATTCTTGAAAGAGAAAATAAGTACAACATTATTGGTTTAATAGATTCATATAAACCAAAAGGAATGTCAATATTTCAATATAAAATATTAGGAACTGAAAATGATTTACCAGATTTAATTAAAAATTTCAATTTTAATGCTGGAATTATTGCAATTGGAGATAATTGGATAAGGAAGTTAGTTCATGATAAAATAACCCAATTAGTTCCTGACTTTAAATATATTTCTGCGATACATCCTAGTGCAATAATTGGAAAAAATGTTACAATAGGGCAAGGAACTGTTATTATGCCGGGGGTTATTGTAAATATTGATTCCAAAATAGGTAACTTTTGTATTTTAAACACTAAAGCGTCTTTAGATCATGATGGTGACATTAAAAAATTCTCTAGTTTAGCTCCTAATGCCACTGTTGGAGGAAACGTTACAATTGGATCATTTAGTGCAATTTGTTTGGGTGCCAACATCATTCAAGATATAACCATTGGTAAACATTCAATAATAGGTGCAGGTGCTTTAGTAAACAGGGATGTTGAAGATTATAAAATGGTATATGGTATTCCTGCTAAAGTTATTAGAACTATCAATGAAGGTGAAAAATATTTATATCATGCTGAAGATTTTGTCAAACCAAAGGAGGTTTTTGAAATTAATTCCACATTAGAAGAAATTTACAATAAAAAGGATTGGGATGATGTATTAAAAGAAATAGGGTACTATGATTTTTATCACACCTATGATTACCATGATTTATCAAAAAATGATAATGAAACACCCTTATTACTTAAATATGTTGAAAACGACATTATTATAGCCATCCCATTGTTAATTAGAAAAATAGAAAACACAAATTACAAAGATGCAACATCTGTATATGGCTATGCCGGACCTATTAGCAAAAACCTATCATTCAGTTTTGATAATACCCAGTTTCAAGAAAAAATAAAGGAATACTTCGAAGTAAATAATTTTGTTTCTGTTTTTTCTAGGTTAAATCCTTTTATATCAGGACAATGTAGGGCTTTAATAAATCTTGGGACCATAACCAGACAGGGTAAGGTTGTAAACATTAATTTGAAACTTGATATAGACATTCAGAGACAGAATTTTCAAAATAGATTAAAAACACATATCAATAAAGCAAGACGAAATTGTACTATTAAAAGAGCTGCATCAGAAGAAGGTCTTCAAAAATTTATGGATATTTATTATGAGAACATGGATAGGGTTCATGCTAAAAATTCTTACTATTTTAAAAAGGATTATTTTCAAAAAATGGTGTCAAGCCAAGATTTTAAATCTGAAGTCTTATTGGCTATCGACAATGAATCTGGAGAAACAATAGCAGCTTCTCAATTTGTGATGACTAACAATATTGTACAGTATCATCTATCTGGAACCAAAAATGATTTCTTACACTTAACTCCAACAAAATTACTCATTGATGAAATGCGACTAATTGCATCAGAAAAAGGTTATACCTATTTTAATTTAGGTGGAGGTTTAGGAGGTAAAGATGATGATTCATTATTTAATTTTAAAGCTTCTTTTTCAAAGGATTTTAAAGATTTTTTCTTGTGGAAATTTATTTGTAATCAAAAAGTTTATGATGAGCTTGTTTTAAAAAAAGGTGTCGATACAGATTCCAATTTTTTTCCTTTATATAGATCTTTAGACGATATAAATGTAACGTTGTGATAAAGCATAATCCATTTACATCTAATACATTTGTTAAAAAATGGTGCTTACATTTCATTAAGGATCAAGCATCTTATTCATTTAATTTCATAAAGGAAGTTGGCTTTTATAAGCCAACATTTATGCCCTTATTCATCAACGTCGGAAAGAACCTTACAAAAGGCATGTCGTATGTTTTGAATTCGTCTATTATATCACATGATTTTAAAAATAAAGTATTGTTGATTTATGATGTACCTGAATATTTTAATATTAAAACGGAAACGCTTCCAAAAAAAATAAAGGCAATTAAAATAAAGCAATACCCTGGTTTTTTAACAAATCTTGAAACATATATAGATTTTAATAACTACTTCTCCTCCACTTTTAGTAAAAAAAGTCGTTATAAATTTAAAAGCTATCAAAGAGTTCTTGAAAGTTCATTTGATATAAACTATAAACATTTTTATGGAAACATATCTAAAGAATCTTATGATGATATTTTCGAATATTTTAATGCTCTGTTAAAAAAACGATTTGATGACAAACTTGAAACCAATAATAATCTAAATCCTAAAGAATGGGATTTTTATTATGATTCATCCTTTGAATTGATACTTGAAAAAAAAGCGTCATTATTTGTGATTTATGATGATAAAAAACCAATTGCCATATCGCTCAACTATTTTTCTGACAATATTTTATTTTTTGCCATTACTGTTTTCGATATGGATTACTTTAAATACAATATAGGTAAAGTACATTTAATGGAACTTTATAAATGGAGTTTTGAAAATAATATAAAAATCTTTGATTTATCAAAAGGATATTATGATTATAAAGAAAGATGGGCCAATGTAAACTATAATTTTGAGCATCATATATATTATGATTCGTACTCAATTAGTGCTATTTCTATTGCCCATTTCCTGAAATTGTTTTTCAAGTTAAAGCAATTTTTAAGAGGTTTAAAATTAAATGTGTTACTTCATAAAGTAACATATCTTTTTAAATTTAAAAAAAGCACTTCAATAAATATCACAAATTAGTTTTTTTACATGTTTAAAAACAACAATTTCTATCAATTATTATTTGAAAATCATTCGGTATCAAACACCTATGATGTTCTAGGGTATATGGACAAAAAAATAGAAAAGAAATTAATTGTTAATCATATTGCCCTTAAGTCCGCACAAGTTTATTCCTATCAACTATTTCCTGCCTATTTGAATTATAATTTATTATTATCAAAACATTTTAGGTTAAAAAAAATAAAGCAGAAATTAGGTTTTGCAATTTATCTTAAAGACTATAAAACAATTAGCGATTACCTTAAAGAAACATGTTCTCCGCAACACAGAAAAAATATAACAAGAACAACAAATAGGTTGGAATCAAGCTTCAATATAAGCTACAAAACCTACTTTGGAGATATGCCTGTTGACCATTATGTATTTATAATGAGCACTTTGAAAGACATGATAGCAAACAGATTTCAACACCGTGAAGGCAGAAACAAAACCTTGAATAACTGGAAACACCATGTTGATCAAACCCTAGATTTAATCAAACTAAAAAGAGCCTCTATATTTGTTATTTATCAAAATGATGAACCCATCGAGATTTCAGTAAATTACCACGTAGGTTCGATAATGTATAGCTCAATTTCTTCTTATGACTTAGATTATGGAAAATTTAGTTTAGGAAACATCGAAATATATAAGCAACTGGAATGGTGCCTTTTAAATGGTATCGATTTTTTTGATATGGGATACGGCGATTTTGATTATAAAAGAAGATGGGCAAACGAGATTTATGAATTTGAAGACCATATTTTTTACAATAAGTTTAATATTATAGGATCTTGTTATTCGCTAATTAAAAATTGCAAATACAGAATCATAAACTATTTGATTTCCAAAAAAATAAACGACAAGATTTATGGCGTGTTTGATGCAATAAAAAAGAAAAACAATTCTATACCAATTTTAGAATATAACTTTATACCAGTAACATCATTACCGAGCGACATTCTCAAAATGGAAAATCTAGATTTGAAAACTAATGAAAATAAGTTTTTGAAAAAACCTGTTTATGACTATTTATATAAATATCAAGAGCACCTAAACGATATTAGTATTTATAAAATGCCGGAAAAACCAAATTCATATATTATTCATGGAAAAAATTCTATTTTAGAACTTGAATTTTGAATGATTAAGTAGCTATTTTATTATTTTACATTAAACCACAACCTGTAATTCCCTTTCTGGATTTATGATTTAGATTTTAAAAAGGTAAAGAACATGAGTAATATTAATTCAGATAACAATAAAGATAAATTGCAAAAACTAAATTTTGGTTTAGACATTCTTGAGAATGGTCAAATCGGGACTTATTATTCTGAATTGTTCAATAATGAAACAAACAAGCTGCTTTAC
This sequence comes from Gaetbulibacter sp. M235, assembly GCF_043876835.1. Classification (NCBI taxonomy): domain Bacteria; kingdom Pseudomonadati; phylum Bacteroidota; class Flavobacteriia; order Flavobacteriales; family Flavobacteriaceae; genus Gaetbulibacter; species Gaetbulibacter sp. M235. The sequence goes on along the minus strand of NZ_JBAWJZ010000005.1, from coordinate 167,761 downwards.
TCTTCACCAGTAACCAACACAATTTCATTTAAAAACAAATTAGTTTTTATTAGTGATATTCCTAACTATTTGGATACTATTAAAAGCAACGATTCTAAAGAAATTAAACTTAAAAAAATAAACACATATCAAGGCTCTTTTATAAATTTAAGTAAGTACAATACCATTGAAGATTATCTAATAAATGAAATAAGCACAAAAGAACGATCAGAAATACGTCGACGACAAAAACGTCTTGATAACTGCATCAAGCCGGTTTACAAAATGTATTATGGAAGCATCTCAAAAAAAGAGTATGATATAATATTCAATGATTATAGGCAAATGCTTCTTAGACGTTTAGAACAAAAACAGTCTTATTGGGAAGAATTAGATTATTGGAAAGACCGTTATGCAACTACATTTAATCTTATCAATGAAAAAAAAGCTTGTATTTATGTTATTTACCATAACGATACTCCTATATCAATTTATATAAATTCAGTTTATGATAAAATTATTTTCAATGAAGTAGTAGCCTATGATATTGACTACTCAAGATTTAATATAGGTATCCTCATATTTATAAAAATTGTTGAATGGGCTATTAATAATGATTTTGATTTAATAGATATGTCTAAAGGTGACTTTTCATATAAAGAACGTTTCAGAAACGGAACGTATACTTTTCAAAATCATATAATTTATGATACAAATAACATTAATGCATCAATAAAAGCAAAAGCACTAATACTCAAGCTAAATATTATTTACATCGTATTGCCGTGGTTAAAAAAATTAAAACTAAATAAATTAAATACATTATATAAAAGAATAAAAAACAGACATGTATTTAAAGAGTTTAGTTCACAGCCCGAAATAATTATTGAAACGGAAAAGTTATTGGCAATTGACAATTTTAACAATTTAAAATTGATTAATCCAAACAATGATGATTATACATGCTTAAAAAAACCAATTATAGATTTTGCTTTTTTAAATGTTGAATTTATAGATGAAATAATGGTTTATATGGATATTAATAATAAAGAGTTTTATTTAAAAGGGGCTAATTCTTTTCAAAAAATAGTCATAAAATAATATGAATAAAAAATTCATTTTTTCTAAAATAAAAATTCTTGATTTTTATAATCTTAATATTATAAAAAGGTTGGGGTCTCCCCTTTTTGATAACATAATAAATACAGTATCAAATAAATCAATGAAAACGTTAAATGACAATAAAAACATTCTTAACGTAATTGATAATATATATATATCTACTTATATCCCCACTTTTGTTGAAATAACTTTAAATAAAAAATTTAAAAAGTTTTCGTTTAACAGATTTCAAGGTTTTTTAATAAACCTTGAAAATTTTAATTCAATTGAAGATTATATGATGGCCCAATTTGGATCAAAAAGCAGATCTAAAATTAGGTCGTATGTTAAACGTCTAGAAACCTGTTTTAATATTGACTACAAATTTTATTATGGTTCTATAGAAAAACCTGCATATGAGTTACTTTTTGATCAATTGGAACTTATGATAAAAAGAAGGTTTGATCAAAGAGGTGACAAACACCAGGCGCTGCAAGATTGGGATTATTATAAAAAAAGCATCTATCAAGAGATTCTAAATAAAAACACATCACTTTTTGTTATCTATGACAACAACAAACCTATTGACATTTGTATAAACTATCATTATGAAAATATTATAATAAATTCTATTAGGGCTTATGATATAGATTACTCAAAATTTAAATTAGGCTATGTAGATATTTTTAAGCAACTTGAATGGAGCTTTGAAAACAAAATAAAGCTTTTTGATTTAGGCCCAGGTATTTTAACCTATAAAAAGCAATGGTGCAACGTTGTTTATGATTTTAGGAATTATATTATTTTTAAAAAAACTTCACTTACAAAAGCGTTATTTGCTTCTTCTTTGTTTTTATTCTATAAATTAAAAATCTTTTTAGACAGAAATAACATTGTACAGGATAAAGGAAATAAAATTTTAGACACCTCAAATAATTACGCAAAAGACAATACCATAGAAGTTTTTCAATTAAAAACTGATGAAATTCCTAAAAATTCAGAATTAGAAAACAATTATACTGAAATTAATTTTGAACATGAAGAGTTTATGAATTTAAGAAATATAATATATGATTATTTATATTTAAACTTTGAACAAAAAAACAAAGTAAAAGTGTATAAATTAAATGACAGCTACAATTCATTCATCATAATGGGGAAAAAACCATCGAAGTTTATTTCAAAATAAGATAACAATTCAATGGATTGTAAAATCATAATAATAAAAACTAGACAATAAAGTGAAATTTATACAAAAGGAATATTTTTACGACTCTTTGTCACAAAAACTCATAATACTCCCCTATTATGATAGATTAACTAATGCTTTAAATAATAATTGCTTGTTTGAAAGAACAGAAAAGGGTTCTCTAATAAAAAGAACAATTTCAATATCATTATGTCCTTCATTTTTAGAATACTCTTTTTTTAAAAAGGATGAATTAATACTTAAAAAAGTAGATCAAAAAAACATTATTGGTTATGCCATTTTGATAAAAGAGCATAAAAATTTAGAGACATTTTTTAAGCAAGAGTATAAAAAGAGTTTTAAGGATAATATAAAAAGATTTGTTAATCGTTTTGAAGCCTGTTTTAATGTAAAGTACGAGATTCATTATGGTTCTATTGAAAAAGAGGTATATAATACTTTAATGGCCTCATTAAAAAACATGCTTATTAAACGTTTTGATCAGCGTGGAGATTCAACACATGCACTTAAAAACTGGAATTATTACTTTGAAAGTATTTATGCTTTTATTTTAGAAAAAAAAGCATCAATATTGGCAATCTATGCAAATGAAAAATTGATTCATGTTTGTGTTAACCATCATTTTAAAAATATTCTTTTTGTTTCAATTCCGTCGTACGATATCAATTATTCAAAATTTTCATTAGGCAACATTTCTATTCATAAATTGTTAGAATGGTGTTTAGAAAACGAGTATTATATGTTAGATATGGCTTACGGCAATTTAGAATATAAAAAGCGTTGGAGCAATTACATGTATTCATTTCAGCACCATATAATAGCACCAAAAGGCAAACCTATATTTAATTTAATAGGAGATTTAGAAGTTTTAATAATTAAAGCAAAAAATATTTTAAAAAAATACCATATAGATGCTTTGGTTAAAAAGTTAAAAAACTTAAAACTGAAAAAAAACAATTACACAAACCATATTGAATATACCATTGAAACTAGTCCTGAAGTTGATTTAAAGTATCTTACAGAAATAGACCATTTCAATATTAACAATGATCATCTTCAAAAAATGATTTGTGATTTCTTATTCAAACATAAAGAACACATTGACCAAATAAAGGTATTTGAAATAGAAACCTCAAAATCATATTTGATTTGTGGTAAAAACGTAACAGAAAAAATAATTTTTTAGATAAATTGTAGTCTAAATTTATTTTAAAATCCAAAATTTTAAATATTTTTTATATTCTAAGTCGTTATATTTATAATTAAAAAACAATTAAGTTTCGTTATGAAATTACTATTTGGTAAAATACTATTATATACTTTATTGGTTTTTATTTGTTTAGAAATAATTACAAGGGTATTTCATTTATATCAAGAATCGCCCACATTCATAATTAATGATAAAAATGTAAAAACCTATCTACCAAATCAAGAAGGATATTATGCTGTTGGTAATAGAAGAATGAATTTTGCAGAATACCACATAAATAAAACTGGATTCAATTCTTACAGTGAATTTACACCAACAAAAGATAAAATAGACGTTGCACTTATTGGGGACTCATATATAGAAGGACTCCATCAAAATTACTATAATTCAATTGGTGAAAAAATTGAGAAAAAACTAAATGATAGTGTAGATGTGTTTGAATATGGCCATTCGGGATATGATTTTGCTGACGAATTACATTTAATCTCTGCTTACAGTGAAAAATTTAAATTAATAGATCAAATTATAATCTATTTAAAATTTGAAAACGACTTAAAACGCGACTTTTATAAGCCAGACCAATATTGGATAGATTCACAATATTTCACTTTTTCAAAAATCAAAAAAAATGTAAAATTGCTTTCTTATATGGATGGCATTGGAGCTTTACAACCTTTAAGAAATTTAAAATCCAAAATCGTTTCCTTTGGAAATAATCCCGAAAAACACACTGAAAAAGTAGAAAACCAAGACGTTGTTGATAATAGAAACCTGCAATATTTAAATAATTTCAAAAAATTAATTAACACCTATGGCTTTGATAAAAATAAAACAGTTTTTCTTCTTGATTCAAGAAAAACAAGCAAATCATTTTTAGATTATTGTGATTCTATGGCCTATAAATATTTAGATTTTGGGAAAATCCTTGAAAATTCTAAAACACCAACAACATTAATTTATGATAATCATTGGAATAATCATGGAAGAGAAATTATAGCATCGGTTATAGCCAATTATATAAAAGAAAAAAAGAAGGTTTAATTAGTTAAAATTGGAAATAAATAAACGATCTATCTACACCATCATCATAAAATAATAACATTGATAAGATAATTATTGTATAAATCATAAACCTTACAATTTTCGATTTAAATTTAAATGGTGAACGCTCATCTTTTCTAATAAGATATTCGTAAAACACAAATAAACCCAATAAAATATAATAATCTATCATTCTATATCCCATTGGATGATGATACGTTTCATACGAAAAATGATTGCAAATCTGCTTAATAAACCCAAATGCATCTGTGATAGATTCTGATCTAAAAAAGATTCTTGAAAAGGTTACTATTGAAAAAGTTAGCAATACTTGCCCTATTTCTGTTAAACTTGGAAAAATAGTGTTCTGTCCAACTACTGAATCCTTATAAATAGCATTTCTACCCATTAAAAATACCGGAATAAAAGCCAAAGCATGAAAACCTCCCCAAAATATAAAAGTCCAATTTGCGCCGTGCCAAAACCCACTAATTAAAAAAACAATACAAATATTTCTGATAGATTTTAGTTTACTTTCCCTTGAGCCACCCAATGGAATATATACATAATGTCTAAACCAAGTTGATAAAGACACATGCCACCTTTGCCAATATTCAGCAACATTTCGTGAAAAATTAGGAAACTTGAAATTTGACATCAGTTCAATTCCAAAAAGTTTTGAAGTACCAATAGCTATATCAGAGTATCCACTAAAATCACCATACACTTGAAAGCTAAATAAAGTGACTCCTAAAATTAAGGTCGATGCTGGATATGAGGCATAATTAGAGAAAATATCATCAACTATTGGCCCAACGGAATCTGCAATTACAATTTTCTTAAACAAACCCCATAAAATCAATTTTATGCCACTGACAGCTTGGTCATAATTAAAAGTACGCCTGTTTAATACTTGAGATAATAAATTGGACGCCCTCTCAATGGGCCCTGCAACCAATTGAGGAAAGAAACTTACAAACGCAGCAAAAGATAAGAAATCATTAGTTGGCTTTAGCTTTTTATAATACACATCAAAGGAATATGACATGGTTTGAAAGGTGTAAAACGATATTCCTACAGGCAAAATGACACGCAACGTCCAGGTACTTTTCATTTGATAACCAAATACAGAAACTAAATCTACCCAGGAGTCAACAAAAAAATTATAGTACTTAAAAAACCCTAAAAGACCAACATTAAAAAAAACACTAACCCATAACCAATATTTTCTTGTATTATGTTTCTCAGAGGAATTAATTTTAATGGCAACAAAATAATCAACTACAGTACTTAATAAAATCAAAGAAAGAAACCTCCAGTCCCATAATCCATAAAACACATAACTAGCAATTAAAACGAGTACATTCTGTGCTTTTAAATGCTTGTTAAAAACAAACCAATATAAAATAAATACAACCGGAAGGAATATGAAAAACTCTAAAGAATTAAATACCATTTATATTTAAATATATAAAACTTGATTAATTGCTGATTTTTTAATTGAAAACAAACATCTTACTTTTAACATTACATTTCAAAATTATTCTTTAAATAACCAAATAATCAGCGTAAGATGCAAAATAAATTATATAAAAAAAGCCCTTAATAAAGAGCTTTTTTTATAATATATCTAAATTATTACATTTCATTGAAGATAGAATGCATCAAACGCTTTTTGTCATTGATACTTTCTTCAAGAGAAATCATAGTTTCTGTTCTATAAACACCTTCGATATCATCTAGCATAAAAATAATTTCTTTTGCGTGTTCTGTACTTCTAGCCCTTATTTTACAGAAAATATTAAACTTTCCAGTGGTAATATGAGCAACTGTAACAAAAGCAATATCATTAATACGTTCTAAAACAAATTTTGTTTGAGAGGTATTATTTAAAAATACGCCAACATAAGCTATAAATGAATACCCTAATTTCTTGTAATCTAATGTTAGTGAAGAACCTTTTATAATACCAGCTTCTTCCATTTTTTTAACACGTACATGAACTGTTCCTGCCGAGATTAATAATTTTTTGGCTATATCGGTAAAAGGAATTCTTGTGTTATCGATTAACATATCAAGAATTTGATGGTCTATTTCGTCTAATTTAATTTTCCCCATGGCTGATTATTTTTAAATAAAAAACAAAATTAACACATTTTCACTGATAAATACACACATTTTTCACACTTTATTTCAATAATAATGAGAAAATCTCATTATTTATTGTTACGAAAACGTTTTCGCTGGCTACTTTCAACATTTGATTTTGTTCATTTACAACTTTATACCCTTTTGCATCAATTTCCTTATGACCAAAAAAACCTTTCAAATTTTCAATATTTTCAATTTTAGGGATAAATTCTACCTTATCATCTTTAAGTATTTCTTGATACAATATACCAATATCTGTTAGATCTTCTTTTGAATCTAACTTTGCATTTCTTATTATGATATCGAAAAAAAGCTTCTCATTTTCAGGAATATTTAAATATGGCAAATAATTACTTCCATCGATTTCATTTTTCGAAATATAATCAATGGATTTTAACAATGATATATAAATATATTTTCTGGTCTGTTCCCTTTCGTAATCATTAGAATAATGACCTGCTTCAAATAAAATAGTGGGAACATTAAAATTTTGAAATGTATCTCCAACACAATTAATATTAAAAGCATCGTCATAAACACCTACTTGATTAGGTATTAATTCTTGCAGAGTATCATTCATAACGCTAATAATTTCCATGGCAACCTTTCTATTAGATGTTATTGTGCATTTTTCATCTTGGGCGGGTGACAAAAAAGATACGGTTGCTGGATAATTTGAATTTCCAGCACTAAATATGGTACGCTGACCATGTAAATTATAACAAAAATGGGGCTGAAACTCATTAAAAACTTGTCTTAACAACTTACTTTCAGGTTGAGATAATAATTGTGCATCTCTATTTAAATCAACTGAATTAGCATTTACCCTTGTATATGCTTCAGCTCCGTCTGGATTTAAAATAGGAATAATATATATAGTACAAGTACTTAATATATGACTGGTCTCTTTATTTTCATTTAAGAGCGTATTTAACAAATCAAAAATTGCCTTTGTGGTTGTAGATTCATTACCATGCATTTGAGACCACATGAGTATTTTTTTAACTCCATGACCAATTTTAATTCCATGAATAGGTTTCTTTAAAACAGATTCTCCTATTTTTTCAATATCAATATAATCACCCAGTTTTTTCAACATAGGCTCTATATGATTATTGGTTATATAACGATGAAAAAGACGCTTTTCGTTATACGTTTCAAAAAGGGTTTTTAATACTTCAACTTCCATCTAAACTTATTAGAATACAAATGTAAACAATTACTTATTTACAATTGTAAACACTAATAAAATGATTTATTGTTTACATCATTAAACAATTTATATGGTTTTTGATAGCATCGGCTGGTGAAATATTAATAATTTTTTTGATTTGTATTTTTTGTGTTGTATTTATTTGATTATCATATATATATCATCCATTCAGTAAAGTAATACTTTGTATTTTTTGATAATAAAAGATTGATAACCCCTGATATTCAAATATAATTGTTACATTTGTAAATAATATTTAAATAAATTATAGTTTACAATGGTAAACAATGAAGATTTTTCTAAAAGGCTTCAAATTGTAATAGATTATTACGGTGAAACAGCTTCTTCATTCGCTGAAAAAATTGGTGTTCAGCGATCAAGCATTTCACATATTTTATCTGGTAGAAACAAGCCCAGTTTGGAGTTTATTTTAAAAATCCTTTCCTCCTTTCCTGAAGTAGAATTATACTGGTTGCTAAATGGCAAAGGAACATTTCCTTCAAGTGAAAATAAATCAGAACCTAAAACAGCTTTACAAAAAGAAATTGAATTTGAGCCTGAAGTAAAAAAAGTCGTCAAGGAAGGTTCCACTCAAAATAATAAAGAAATAGAACGTATCGTTATTTTTTATTCTGACGGAAGCTTCAAAAACTTTAAGAATTAAAAACATCTTCATTAGCTTTGCAACAAATTAAGTTTATGAAAAAAATATCTGTTTCCCTTATTATATTTACTCTTTTAAGTTGTTACCAATCTGAACGTAATTGCACAAACTTTAAAACAGGTGAATTTTATAGTGAAGTGACTATTGATGGTGTATTGTACAAATCTACCTTTAAACGAACTGACAACAAACAAATAGAAACTTATAACGGGAAATCGGATTCAGCTACAGTAAGGTGGATCAATGATTGTGAAGTTGTTTTTAAAACAATCAATCCAAAAAATATGGCTGAACATAAAGATATTCATTTGAAAATTCTATCAACCACAGATTCTTCATATACTTACGAATACTCTTATGTTGGCGAAACAAAAAAACAAAAAGGAATTGCCTTTAAAAAAGACTAATTAAAAGGATACAAAAAGGATTCAACCACATTAAATTTTAATTCTTGGGTATCTGTTATTTCATAGATTAAGAACATTTCTCCCCAAAAAACTCCATCAGAAAAATCGGCAATAATCCATTTGTGATTTAATAACTTAACTGTATTTATCATCATTTTCCTTCCTTCACTCGCTGCATAAGGCACTAAAGGATGTTCGCCAGATACTTCATTTAACTTGTAAAGCTCATCTTTTATAAAAGGAATCAGTTCATCAACTTTATATCCTTTATTTTCAAAATAACTTAAAGCATCTTCATTTCGTTCCAAATTAAAATGCGATAAGTTTAAAATCTCATTTTGCATTGTTGCTATTGAATCTTTGTAAGTTTGAATATGAACTTCATAAGCGTCAATTTTTTTATTTTGAAATTCAAGCAATCGTTTTGAATTTACATACTGAAATAAAATAATAAGAACAGAAAAGATAAAAAGGTAAATAAAAATTCGTTGTTTCATGGCAAAATTTATATGGTGATTTGTAAATTATCGTAAGCTAAAAACACACCTTCAGGAAGACTTTTTTCAACTTCTTCATGAAATCCTAATAAATGACTTATGTGTGTTATATAAGCTAATTCTGGTTTTACTTGTTCAATAAAATTCAAGGCTTCTTCTAAATTAAAATGCGAAATATGTGGTTCAATTCTTAAAGCATTTATGACTAATACTTTAATGTTTTTTATTTTTTCGATTTCGGGTTCTGCAACTGTTTTAATATCTGTTAAATAGGCAAAATTATTTAATCTAAAACCAAAAACTTGCACTTGGTGATGCATAGCATTAATCGGAATAACAAGTAAATCATTTAAAAAAAATGGTTTGTTTTTAATGATATTTACATCTAGTGTTGGTGCTCCTGGATATTTGTTTTCGCTTTCAAAAATGTAATCAAATCGTTTCGAAAGCGATTCTATAACACGTTCGTGTGCATAAATTTGAATATTTCCTTGACGAAAATAAAAAGGTCTTATGTCATCTAAACCAGCTGTATGATCGGAATGTTCATGGGTAAACAAAATTCCATCAATTTTTGAACAATTTGTGCGTAACATTTGATATCTAAAATCTGGGCCACAATCTATTACATAAGCATAATTGTCCCATTCAATAAGTACAGAAACCCGAAGTCTTTTATCTTTAGAATCATTACTTAAACAAACTGGGTGTTTACTTCCAATAACTGGAATACCTTGTGAAGTTCCTGTGCCTAAAAAAGTAATTCTCATTAAAAGTGATAAAATTTGAGTTTAAATTTAATACTTATTATCCAAACCCTTTATTAAGCTTGCATTTTTTTAAAACAGAGCGTGTTTTAATTAAAAATGTATTATTTTATTTAAATAAAAACATGATAATTATCAGATATAAAACGCTTGTAAAGAATTATTTTTAGGGTATTAAAAATCAAAAATTTTTATCAAATGATAATAGGAGTTTTAAAAGAAACCCAAGAAGGTGATAATAGAGTAGCTATTACACCTAAAATAGCCCAACAACTTATAGAAAAAGGATTTGAAATTAAAGTAGAAGAAGATGCAGGAGCAAATTCATCATACAAGAATTCTGATTATAGTAAAGCTGGTGCGCACATTAGATCTAAGGAAGATCTCTTTAATAATACCGATATTTTAATTAAGATAAATCCTTTTGACAACAAGGAGTTAGAAAAATTAAAAAAAGGTCAAATCATTATTGCGCAACTTTTCCATAAATCGCATCCACATGACATGGAAATTATAGCAGGACAAGAAGCAACTGCTTTCTCAATGGATGCTATGCCACGTATTTCAAGAGCCCAAGACATGGATGTTTTGAGTTCACAAAATAATTTAGCTGGTTATAAAGCGGTAATTAAAGGCGCTTACGAGATGACCAAAATTTTTCCTTTAATGATGACAGCCGCTGGTACAATCTCACCTGCAAGAGTTTTAGTTTATGGAGTTGGTGTTGCTGGTTTACAGGCTATAGCAACTGCAAAACGATTGGGAGCAATTGTAGAAGCTACAGACATTAGAACTGAAACTAAAGAGCAAGCCGAATCTTTAGGAGCTAAATTTATTATGGTTGATAATAATGGTGAAGAATCTGAAAACGGATATGCCAAAGTTGCTTCTGAAGATTATGCAAGAAGACAAAAAGAAGCCGTGAATAAATCTCTGTTTAAAGCAGATTTAGTAATTACTACAGCCATGGTTCCAGGTAGAACTTCTCCAATATTAATTACTGAAGAGCAAGTCTCTCAAATGCAAAATGGGGCCGTAATAATTGATTTAGCAGCTGCCCAAGGCGGTAATTGTGAGATTAGCGTTATGAATAAAACAATTATTAAATATGGTGTTAAAATCATAGGTACTACCATTGCACCACAAAGTGTCTCTACAAATGCAAGTGATTTGTATGCAAAAAACACCTTTAATTATTTAGTTCATTTAACAGATGGCAATAAATTTAAATGGGATTTAGAAGATCAAATCACCGATGAAACCTTGATAGTATTAAATGGAAAAATTAGACAAAACGGAAAAAAACCATAAAGTATGACAGAATTAATAGAATTTATAAGTAATAATATCCAAATGATTTATATCGTCATACTGATGATATTTGTTGGAGTTGAAGTTATTGGTCATGTACCAGCTGTATTACACACGCCTTTAATGTCTGGTGCAAACGCTATTCATGGTGTAGTAATCATAGGAGCCATTTTAGTTTTACTTGGTGTGAATCCTGAAAATTATTTAGGACAAGCTTTAGGTTTTGTGGCAGTTTTACTAGGTACACTTAACGTAGTAGGAGGATTTGTGGTGACTGACCGTATGTTAGAAATGTTTAAAAAGAAAAAGTAATGGAATATATATTTAGCCTACAATTTATCTATTTAATAGCATCAATGACCTACATTCTTGGTTTAAAAATGCTAGGTAAACCAGAATCTGCAAGAAGAGGAAATTTAATAGCTGCAGCAGGTATGAGTATTGCCATTTTGGGAACGATCTTCTTGTATCAAGGCGAAGTTCCTACATTTATTTATGTTCTTATTGCTGTAGCTATCGTAATCGGAACCATTTTAGGTTGGATGATAGCTAAAAAAGTAGCTATGACTAAAATGCCTGAATTGGTGTCACTTTTTAATGGAATGGGTGGAGCAAGTGCTGCATTAATAGGTTTGATCGAATTTGAACACTATACTGGAAAAACATTATCAATTGCAACTATTGTAGCTGGAATCATTATTGGAAGTATCTCATTTTCTGGTAGTATGATTGCTTGGGCAAAACTAAATGGTACATTAAAAAAGCCTTTGCGCTTACCTAAATACAACTTACTGAACAACCTTGTTATTATTTGCTTAATTATTTTTGCTGCTTATATTGCTTGGTCTGGATCAGATAGCCAACTTTTATTGTATGTATTATTCTTTGTGGCTTTAGCATACGGTATTTTATTTGTACTGCCAATTGGTGGAGCAGATATGCCGGTAGTTATTTCGCTATTAAACTCTTTCACAGGGTTAGCTGCTGCTTTAGGAGGATTTTTATATGGCAACATGGTTATGCTAACGGGCGGAATTTTAGTGGGATCGGCAGGAACAATTTTAACCTTTGCTATGTGCGATGCAATGAATAGGTCTTTAGTAAATGTTATTTTTGGAAGTTTCGGAAGCTCAGATGAGCAAGTCGGTGATATGGATTCTCAAACTATCACAGGATCTATCAAAAAGACAACAGTTAGTGATGTCGCAATATTAATGAACTATTCTCAACGCATTATCATTGTTCCTGGCTATGGTTTGGCTGTCGCACAGGCGCAACACGCAATTCATGAATTAGAGCAATTATTAGCTAGCAAAGGCATTGAAGTTAAATATGCCATTCACCCTGTTGCTGGTAGAATGCCTGGGCACATGAATGTTTTATTAGCAGAAACCAATGTAGACTATGACAAATTAGTTGAAATGGAAGATGTAAATCCAGAATTTAAAAATACAGATGTTGTGTTTGTTGTTGGCGCCAATGATGTTGTTAATCCGGCAGCTCACACGAATCCATCAAGTCCAATTTATGGTATGCCTATTTTAGAAGTTGAAAATGCTAAAAATATCATTATCAACAAACGAAGTATGAATCCGGGTTATGCTGGAATTGAAAATGAATTATTTTACAATCAAAAAACATCCATGCTATTTGGAGATGCAAAAGCAGTCATTCAGTCATTGATTTCTGAATTAAAGGGTATGTAAAGAAAGAAAATCATAATTTATTTTAAAGCCATTTCATTATTGTGAAATGGCTTTCTTATTTACACATTCTTTGTTTTTTTTTCTATTTTTGTCCTAACACAAAAATTATGACTTTAAAATTAAAAGGAGATAAAGAAATTAGTAAGATTCTGACTATCAAACAGAAATCTTTGCAAATAAACCTCAATGAAAACATTTACGGCACTTTTGCAGAAATTGGTGCAGGACAAGAGACTGTTCGTAATTTTTTTCGTGCAGGAGGAAGTTCTGGAACGATAGCTAAAGCAATGTCTGCTTATGATAAAGATTTTAGTGACGCAATTTATGGTGTTGAAAGTGATAATCGTTATGTAAGTGAATCTCGTTTGCGTAAGATGCTAAATCATGAAGTAAATTTAATTGAAGATAGAATTACAAGAGATAAGCATCCTGACAAACTATTTTTTGCATTTGCTAATACTGTTGCTACTATTGACTTTTCAAAGAAATTTAAAGGACATGGTTGGGTTGGCGTTAAATTTCAACTAGATCCTTTAGAAGATTATAATGAAATCATAATACATGTAAGGTTTAAACAAACCAATGCCCAATTGCAACAAGAAACCCTTGGTATGCTTGGAGTAAACCTTATTTTTGGTGGGTTTTACATGCACGATGATCCAAAAGAAATTGTAAAATCATTATATGACAATATAGAGAAAGATCAGATTGAAATAGATATGATTAACTTCTCTGGTTGTAGATTTACTTATGTTGATAATAGATTAATGAGTTTACAACTCGTTAAAAATGACATGACCGAAGCTGTTATGTTTGGTCCCGATGGAATGAATCTTCTGCCTTCGCAAGAACTTTACAAAAAAAACATATTAGCACTTCGTGGTAGTTTTAGGCCGGTAACAAAGGTTAATATGGATATTTTTGAAAAGTCGGTAGAATTATTCCTTAATGAAAAGACCGTAAATAAAGATAATGTTAAAGTTATTTTTGAAATTACACTCACTAATCTTAGAGCTGAAGGAAAAATAAATGAGCGTGACTTTTTGGATAGAGCCGAATTACTGTGTTCCTTAGGACAAAATGTAATGATTACCAATTTCCAAGAGTATTACAGATTGGTTGAATATTTTGCTCAATTCACTAAAGCAAGAATGGCTTTGGCTATGGGAGTTTACAACTTAATTCAAATATTTGATGAGAAATATTACCGTCATTTAAGTGGTGGTATTTTAGAAGCTTTTGGAAAGCTTTTCTTTAAAGATCTTAAAGTGTACTTATATCCTCTTAAAAACCATGAAACTGGAGAGTTTTATACCAGTGAAAACTTAAAAGTTCATCCTCGTATGAAAGAATTGTACAAATTCTTTAAATACAATGGTAAAATGCTTGATATTAAAGATTTCAATCCAGAAATATTAGATATTCTTTCAAGAGAAGTACTTAAAATGATTCAAAATCATGAAGAAGGCTGGGAAGAAATGCTTCCTGATGGTATCGCTGATATAATTAAAGACCAACGCCTATTTGGTTATGTTAATAGAAGACGTAAGTTAAAATAATTTACGATTCAAGTATTTGACTTGTGTGAGTTTTAGCTTTTACATCACCAATAACTTTGGTTATAATACCTTGCTCATTAATTACAAAAGTGGTTCTGTGAATACCGTCAAAAGTGCGTCCCATAAATTTTTTTGGACCCCAAACCTGAAAAGCTTGAATCATTTCTTTGTCAACATCAGCAATTAAAGGATATGGAAAACTAAATTTATTTTTAAATTTAGTTTGTGCTTTTTGGTTATCGGCACTTACTCCTAAAATCTCATAACCAAGATCATGAAGTTTTTTATAATTGTCACTTAAATTACAAGCTTCAACAGTACACGTTGGTGTATCAGCTTTTGGATAAAAGAAAACAATAAGTTTTTTGCCTGCATAATCAGATAATGAAACCGTATCTCCTTTTTCATTTAATGCTGTAAAATTTGGTGCCTTATCTCCTACTTTTAATGTGGTCATATTTTTTAACTTTGTAATAGCTAAAATACAATAAATGTCTAAACAAGAAAATGTTGAGTTTGTTATTTCTACTTTAAATGATTTATACCCTGAAATTTCAATTCCACTAGAACATAAAGATCCATATACGCTTTTAATAGCAGTTTTAATGTCGGCCCAAAGCACCGATGTTAGAGTAAACCAAATCACTCCTTTGTTATTTGAAAAAGCCGATAATCCATATGAAATGGTTAAGCTCTCTGAAGAAGAAATAAGAGAAATCATAAAGCCCGTTGGGCTATCTCCAATGAAGAGTAAGGGCATTTATGGATTATCGAAAATTCTCATTGAAAAATATGATGGTAAAGTTCCTCAAAATTTTGAAGCATTAGAATCCTTACCTGCTGTTGGACATAAAACAGCCAGTGTCGTCATGTCTCAGGCTTTTGGAGTACCCGCTTTTCCTGTTGATACACATATTCACAGATTGATGTATAGATGGAATTTGAGCAACGGAAAAAATGTTGTTCAAACTGAAAAAGACGCTAAAAGATTGTTCCCTAGAGAGCTTTGGAACGATTTACATCTTCAAATTATTTGGTATGGCAGACAATATTCGCCAGCAAGAGGTTGGGATTTAGAAAAAGATATAATTACCAAAAAAATTGGAAGAAAATCGGTAATTGAAGACTATTATAAATTAAAAAAGTCCTGATGACTAACTTTCAGGACTTTTTCAAAGTTTAGTTGAGAAGTGCTTCAAACTTCATCTCATTACAATTAATAACACTTAAAGCCTTAGAATAATTTAGAAGAAAATTAACCGTTTCTTCTTTCGGTAATAAGTCGTTAAAATTTTCAATAGATTTGTTAGTGTAAAGTTTTGCCATTATTTAAAATTTCTATTAATCAATAGATTAACGGAGCAAAACTTGTTTTATTGTTTAATTAGTTAAAACTATATTATGTTTTTCAATAATTTTCCTCAAATTAATAAGTGCATAACGCATTCTACCTAAAGCGGTATTGATACTAACACCTGTTTTATCAGAAATTTCTTTAAAACTTAAATCTTCGTAAATACGCATTAACAGAACTTCTTTTTGGTCTTCAGGTAATTCTTCAACTAATCGTCTTACATCATTTTCAACCTGATCTTTAATAATTCTTTTCTCTGCATTTAAAGTGTTATCACTCAAAACAGAAAAAATACTAAATTCACCACTATTATCAAATTTTGGCATTCTACTGCTTTTTCTAAAGTGATCAATTACTAAATTATGAGATATACGCATTACCCATGGTAAAAATTTACCCTCTTCGTTATAAGCACCTCTTTTTAAAGTACGAATTACTTTAATAAAGGTGTCCTGAAATATATCTTCGGTAATATCTCTATCATACACTTTTGAATAAATAAAACTATAAATTTTCTGTTTGTGTCTAGTTATAAGTATTTCTAAAGCATACTCTTCACCTTGAATATAATTTGTGACTAAGGTAGAGTCCGGAATTAGTTCGTATTGCATAATAATTACTTTTAATGCATTGAAGAGCACTTCATTGCTTGGGGTTAAATGTTTAAAAGTAATGTTCTGCTATAGGCTAGATGTGTGTGTTTGATTAATAACTATTCAAATATAACAACAAACATCCTTAAAAAACAAAAAAAAATACTTTTTTCAACTTATAAACACTTAAAAATGTAATTTTTATGATTAAATGCTAAAAAAAAATCAGGATGAATGGCTAATTTAGGTTGTTCTTTTAAACGACTTTGAATTGCAATAAATTTAGTTGGATAAAATACTTATAGTATCTTTGCAAGATTATTCCTTAAAAGCTATGATTACTAATCTTTCAGAAGTAAATCCGAAACAAAACATCATTATTAAAGGTGCCAAATTGCACAATTTAAAAAATATTGATGTAGTGATACCAAGAAACAAAATGGTTGTCATTACAGGTTTATCAGGTTCTGGGAAATCAAGTTTAGCTTTTGATACTTTATATGCTGAAGGACAAAGACGTTATGTAGAAAGCCTATCTAGTTATGCGAGGCAATTTTTAGGAAGATTAAATAAGCCTAAAGTAGATTATATAAAAGGAATTGCGCCTGCTATCGCTATTGAACAAAAAGTAAATTCTACCAATCCTCGCTCAACAGTTGGCACTACAACAGAAATTTATGATTATTTAAAATTATTATTTGCCCGAATTGGCAAGACCTACTCTCCTATTTCTGGTGATGAAGTTAAAAAGGATACGGTTTCAGATGTTTTAAACTATCTAAAAAAATTCCCTGAAGGCGAAAAATTGTTGCTTCTTTCTCCAATCCATTTAGAAAGTGGCAGAGACATGAATGATAAGCTAAAAGTACTTCAGCAACAAGGTTATGCAAGAATTAAGGTTAAGGATGAGGTTTTAAGAATTGATGAAGCAAATGAGCTTAACGTTAAAGATGTTTTTTTGGTTGTTGACAGAATTATCATTAAAAATGATGAAGATTTTGAAAACCGATTAGCCGATTCTGTTCAAACAGCATTTTTTGAAGGGAAAGGCGAATGTTTCATAGAAATTTTAAGCGATAATTCACTAAAACACTTTAGTAACAAGTTTGAGCTTGACAATATCTCCTTTTTAGAGCCAAATGTGCATTTATTTAGTTTCAACAACCCATATGGAGCTTGCCCAAAATGCGAAGGATATGGAGATATTATTGGTATTGATGATGATTTGGTAATCCCAAATACTGGATTATCTATTTATGAAAATGTCATTTTTCCTTGGCGTGGTGAAAGCATGAGCTGGTATAGAGACCAACTAGTAAACAATTCGCATAAATTTAATTTTCCAATACATAAACCTTACTTTGAGTTAAGTGATGAACAAAAACAACTTATTTGGGACGGTAATAAATATTTTGAAGGCTTAAATTCATTTTTTGCTGAACTTGAATCTAAAGCTTATAAAATTCAAAATCGTGTGATGTTATCACGTTATCGTGGAAAAACTAAATGCAAAACCTGTAATGGTAAAAGGTTACGAATCGAAGCAAATTATATAAAAATTAATGGAGTAACTATTACCGATTTAGTAGAAATGCCCTTAAATAAGCTTGCTGTTTTTTTTAAAAGTTTAGAATTAAATGATTACGACACCAAAGTTTCAGAAAGACTACTAAAAGAAATTAATAACAGATTATCATTCCTTTCAAATGTAGGACTAGATTATTTAACCTTAAACAGAAAATCAAACACCTTATCTGGAGGAGAAAGTCAACGGATTAATTTGGCAACATCGTTAGGCAGCAGTTTAGTTGGTTCTATGTACATTCTAGATGAACCAAGCATTGGTTTACATCCAAAAGATACCGAGCGATTAATTTCTGTTTTAAAATCATTACGCGATTTAGGAAATACAGTAATTGTAGTTGAACATGATGAAGATATTATGAAAGCTGCTGATGCCATTATAGATATTGGTCCCGAAGCTGGAACTTTTGGTGGCCATGTTGTTGCTCATGGCACTTATACAGATATTTTATCATCTGATTCTTTAACAGCTAAATACCTTAACGGAAGTTTAAAAATTGAAGTTCCGAAAACCAGAAGAACATCAAAATATTATATAGATATTTTAGGAGCCCGAGAAAATAATTTAAAAAATGTTGATGTTAGGTTTCCTCTTGGAATGTTAACTGTTATTACTGGTGTTTCTGGTAGTGGAAAAAGTACGCTTGTTAAAAAAATACTGTATCCATCTTTACAAAAAAAACTAACTGATTTTGGCGACAAGCCTGGGCAGTTTACAGCGTTAGAAGGTAATTTCAGCAATGTAAATCACATTGAATTTGTTGACCAAAACCCGATTGGAAGATCTTCTCGGTCAAATCCTGTAACCTACATTAAAGCTTATGATGACATTAGAGCTTTATTTTCAAATCAAAAATTAAGTGCCATTAGAGGTTATCAAGCAAAACACTTTTCTTTTAACGTAGATGGCGGACGTTGTGAAACTTGCAAAGGCGAAGGTGAAGTAACCATTGAAATGCAATTTATGGCAGATGTGCATTTAGAATGCGAAACTTGTAAAGGAAAACGCTTTAAAAAGGAAGTGCTTGAAGTTACATTTGCCGATAAAAACATCGATGACATTTTAAATATGACCATTGATGATGCCATCACTTTTTTTGAAGAAAATAAACAGATTAAAATAAAAACTAAATTGCAACCACTACAAGATGTAGGATTAGGTTATGTTACTTTAGGGCAAAGCTCTTCTACCCTTTCTGGTGGCGAAGCGCAACGCATAAAACTAGCATCATTTTTAGGGAAAGGCAACAACAAAGAAAAAGCACTCTTTATATTTGATGAACCTACAACCGGTCTTCATTTTCATGATATATTGAAACTTCTAAAATCGTTTAATGCCCTTATTGAAAACGGACATTCTATTATTGTAGTTGAACACAACTTAGAATTCATTAAATGTGCCGATTATATTATTGATTTAGGTCCTGAAGGTGGGGAAAATGGTGGAAACATAGTTGCTATAGGAACACCTGAAAACATAGTAAATACCGAGTCTTCTGTAACAGGTTTGTATTTAAAAGACAAGCTTTAGTTAATAAAACAGAAATGCTGAAATTCCCATAATAATAACAGCTAACGGGATTACAAAAATTAAAAATAAAAAGGAAATAACTCCACTTTTTATCAAACTTAAAAAATACCCTTGTTTATAGAAATTCTTAACTGCCAGCAATAAGTAGAAATATGTTGAGAACATGACCAAACTTATTAAGTATCCAGGCAAAGTAGTGACTAAATCAGCCAAGATTAAAATACTAAACACCATAAACAAGAAAGAAAAGAAGTAAAAGGTAAATACTAAATGATATGAAAAAGAACCTTTTCGGTAATAAAACAGCTTTAATAATAAAGCAAAAATAGGCAGCAAAATAAACATTGCTATAGGGATGGTATCATAAAATGCCTGTAATATTGAGCCGCCATTTCGTTGCTTATAAAATTTCAGCATTTGCGAATAAAATTTCTTTTTAAAAGTTCCGGCATTATCATCAAGTCCCATTACTTTATGAATTTCACTATCTGTTGCATTTATTTCAATTAAAGAATCAATCTTTTTAGTATCAAAACCAAAACTCGTATTCACTACCTCTTTTTTGTCTTTATTATTTAAAATAGAGTCTAAATCTTTGTTGTTTTTTACTATTTCTATAGGAATTTTATTTTCTGATATAGGTTTTAAAAATTGTTCTGTTTTTAGAGAATCCAATAATTTACCGTTCTTTAATGAATCTATTACTGTTTCTGTTTTATCAAAATCTTTTTTAAGTGCTTTATCAAACTGTTCTGTAGTTTCTCTTGTAATGAAGGAAAATAAAAAAAAGAACACAACAGATATAAACAAATACATTTGAGCTGGATGCAAATACAATAACCTTTTCCCTTCTATAAATTTTTTGGCCAAATAACCCGGCTTAAACATTAAAGGAATATAGCTTTTAAAAAAGCGGGCATCAAAAGAAAAATAATTACTTATGGTATTATAAAACAATACACCTAAAGTTAGTTCATCATCTGTTTTTTGTCCACAATGAGGGCAAAATTGAAATCCTTTCTCATATGATTTCTCACAATTTTTGCAAATAATTACCTCTTTCTCCATTAAAGCATTTGGTTTATATAAAAATATAAAAAAGAAATCATAAATCATTTATTGTTAAAATACTGATATTTAGATATTTAAAATTTTGGCACGCAAATTGAAATCTTTATAGCAAATAGCGAAAGCCGAAAAGCTAAAGAGTAGGCATCACATAAAATTCTATGACTATGAAAACACTAGTACTTTTTATTACAGGATTGTTATTAAGCTTAACAACTGTATCAGCTTCAGACATAAAACCTGAACCAAAAGGAAATAATTTAGATATTACCAAACGTTATCGTTATGCACAACCTGTTGTGTTTTTTGAAAGCGGTATAGAGTTTATGATTTTTCCTGATGGAAGTTTTGACTTTGACACAAGACATGAAAGCTATTACAACAGCTCAAACTCAAGAAGAACCTCAGTTAATGCAAGTTTTAAAACTAGAGGTTTAAATGTACAATACACTTCGGACTACTATAATAAACCCATGATTATAAAAGATAGATTTGGAAAAATTATTCGAATAGGAAATACTCCAATTTATTACGATCGAATGGGTGATGTAACTCAAATTGGTTCTGTTGATATTAACTATAAAAGAGGTAATAAATTGCTTTATAAAGTTGGTGGTTTAAGAGTAAACTATAACCATTGGGGTCAAATTGTTAACACTTCTGGATACGTTAACCGTTTGAACAGAAACTTAAATTATCAAATAGCAATGGTGGATGACACTTTTTATGACAGCCACTACAATGATGATTATTTTTACTATAAAAAATATGGTGAAGTAAAAAAACTTAAAAAAAATAAACATTAGTATATTTTTAATTAGTTATTAAAAATCCCAAAAGCTTTAATTAGTTTTTGGGATTTTTTATTTGAAAAGCTGAAGAAGTTAATTGTTTCCCTTTCGAAAATAATTAAACTTAAATTCACATAAAATAAAGCTAAAAATTATTTTAATCTGATTTTCAACAACTTACATATTAATTATTTTTTTTGGCACGCTGTTTGTAAATATCATCATGTATTACAATTAAAACTTACAATTATGAAAAAGTATATATTTTTAATAGCAGGGATAATCTTCACAGGATTAACAGCTACAGCAACCACAACCAACACTACAGCAAATAGTGAAACCACTTCCACTTATATTAATGGTTATGGAAATTCTTTCATATTTGTAGAAGGTGGTATTGAGTTTTCAGTATTCCGCGATGGCCAATTTGATTTTAATATCTTGGGAAATCGTTCAAACTTAAGTGTATCTATTGGTTCTCCAAATGCAAGTATCAGTTTTAATTCTGGATATGACTATAATTCTTATGTTCAATATGATGAATATGGTGCCGTAATTCAAATAGAAAATGTGCCTATTTATTATGATAATTTTGGAAGAATAATTCAAGCTGGAAACGTAAACATTTATTATAACAACTATGGTTATGTATCAAGAGTTGGCGGTTTATACGTACATTATAACAGATACAACGAATACTCTTATTTTACAGGTTATATAAACATTTACAATAGAAATTATGTTTACAGACCTTGGCATAGATATTACAGTGTTCCATCTTACAATCATTGTGTTGTTTATAACAGACCTTACAGACAATATTATAGACCTGTTAGATATACTTACAGCAGACCATATTATAATAATTACAGACCTACAACATCTGTTGCATCAAGACGTGGCTCTACTATAGAAAGAAACAGAAGCTATGCTACAGCATACAGAAGTAATAATGTAGAACATAGAGAAAACACTCAAGCAAGATCATATACAACTGATAACAGAAGAGATTACGCTAAAGTTGAAAGTAATCAACGTACCACACGTGATAATAACAGAGCAAATAATGAAGTTATAAGACGTAATAATTCAAATACAAACAGAAATAATTCTAAAGTAAATAGCAATACAAATACTAGAGAAAACGTTATTAGAAACAATAACACTAATAAAGCTACAACTAGAACAAATAATGTTGTAAGAGAAAGAAATAATTCGGTTAATCAAAAACCAAACACTTCAACTTCACGTACATATAATAAAAGTGAAACAACTAGAAGTAAACCACAAGTGACACAACGTACTACTCAAAGTAGATCTGTAGTTTCACAAAATAAAAATAATTCTAGAAGTAATAATACAAAGTCTAATTCTAGAAGAAGACTATAAAAATTTTGGTTGGTTAGTTGGAAAGCCCTGCGATATGTTTGCCTCAAAGCAACTTCGCAGGGTTTTCTGTTTTTTATTTTAATGGCTTTAGAAATCTATTCAAAATTGTAGTGATGTCTTCTGAAAAACTAAATTTATAAACAACAAATCCATAAAAAGAAGAAAACAATAATGTTTTTAGCCCAATATTTATAATTGAATGGAACGGAAACTCCCAAAAATAAAACACCAAAACACTTACAACAATAAGACCTGTAGCTTTTAATGTATCTAATGTAAATGGAGTCATTTTAAATGCATATTGAACAAAAAGAATTTTAGACAGATTGTATAATAATACTGCGATAAATGTTGCAAAAGCAGCTCCGTTAATTCCAAATAAAGGAATAAAAATCATATTAAATACAATAGTAGTAATCACCAAAAAAACACCTAATAACAATACCATCTTGTAGTAATCACTATTAAACAAAATAGCGTTATTATTACCTAGAATACTATCCATAAGTTTTGCAACGCCAATTAGTATGACTATAACTAAACCACCACTAAATTTTTCTGGAATAAGCAAATACAATTCATTGATATTCAGTATTATCAAAAGAAAAATAAATCCGCTAATTATAAATAAGTTTAATGAACTTTTGTGATAAAGCTTCTTTAATTCAATATGGTCTTTTTCATTTAGAAGTTTAGCTGTAACCGGACTAATTATTTGATGCAAAGATCTTAATGGAACACCAATAACACTAGCAATATAAATAGCTACACCATAATAGGCCACCTTTTCTATATCCACATAATATCCCAACATAAACTTATCAATTTCTAAAATAAGATTCGCAACAGAACCAGCTACAATAATTAAGGCAGTATATTTTAAAACTTTTGATAAACTTTTAAATTTGTGAAACTTAAAAACAGGGTGCCTTAAGCTAAAAGCATAAACAGCCATTAGCACCATTCGCAACAAGTATACGCCTACAATACTATAAATTAATTGTTCTACATTTAATAAATTAAAGTACAAGCAAAATAATAAAACAGTGGTAGCAAGTCTATGAAACACTTCTTTCATGAAATTGCCAAAAACACTTTGCATTTGTACTCTACTCCATGCATAAAATACTTCAAAATATGCAAACGAAATTGCTGAGACATAAATTAACCAATAATAATCTTTAATGATGGGATTGGTTTGAGATATCCAATTGCTAATAACTTCAAACGACAAATGGCCTATAAGACCTAAAGGAATGATAATAACTAAAGGCAAAAACAACATTAAGGTTAAAAAGCTGTTTTGTGATTGTCTGGTTTTAAAAATAGAATAAAATTTAATTAGAGTATTGTTAGTACCAAAAGCCATTAACGGCATCATAATATTAGCGGTGGAAAGCATAAAAGTGATCAATCCAAAATAAGTATCACTAATAAAGTTTGTAAAAAGAAACAATACATTAATGGCTCCAATACCAAAACCTAAATAAGTTGTAACTGTATTTTTTATTGATTGTGAAACAACTACACCCATTATATTAATTTAGATAAAGATTCTGTAAGTGCCTTACGGCTATATTTTTGCAAACCAATTGGACTTGAACGTAATGTTCCATTTTTAAATGCATTATAATAATTCAATATATGTGTTTTTAATGAGTTATAATCATCATAATTAAAATAATGTCCAGTATTGGTTTCCTTTATAATTTTTTCGACGTCTGAAGCTTTTGGGCCTAAAGCAATTATTGGTCTATTAGAAACCATGTATTCAAATAATTTACCCGGAATAATGCATCTTGTATCTTCAGAATCTATTTCAATCAACAATAAAATTTGAGATTTTTTTTGATATTTAATTGCTTCTTTGTGTGAAACATAGCCTACATTATTAACATATTTACTTAAAGTATATTTGTTTATTGAATCAATCACATCATCACTTACCAGTCCTATTAAGTTAAGCTGAAAATCTGTAGCAAAATCTTTATGCTCATTAACCAGATCAGACAAAACTTTCCATAAAACTTTTGGATTTCTTTTTGAAAGCAAAGATCCAATATGTGATAAAGAAAACTTATTATCTATCTCAATTTTTTCTGAAAACCCAACATCATACCCATTCGTAATAACTTCAATTGGTTTATCTGTAATATTTTGAAATTCTTGTTTAGTAATAAAACTGGTAACTATTAATTGATCAGCATTATTTAAAACCTGTTTTTCTAAAGTTTTATGTTTTATCTCCGAATTCTTTGTTAATTTCAAATGCCTATGATATCCAATACTAGTCCATGGATCTCTAAAATCTGCAATCCACTTCACTCCTAGTTGCTTTTTAAGAGCTAAACCGATAAGATGTAAACTGTGCGGTGGACCCGTAGTAATAATGGTTTCAATCTTTTCATTTTTAATGTATTCAGAAAGAAACTTAACAGATGGCTTTACCCAACCTATACGTGCGTCCGGAATAAAAAAATTACCCCTTATGTAAAGCATTAACTTTTCAAGGAAACTCTGATTTGTCTTTTCTGAAATAATGCCTTTGCTAATTGTTTTTGATTTTTGCTTTGAAAACAATCCAGCTAATTTATAAGGTTCAGAAATAGGCTGTTTTAAAATTTTCAAATCAACAGAAACTTCATTTAATAAGCTACCATCAAGAATTGGGTAATTAGGATTCTCAGGGATATAAACAATGGGATCAATATCAAACTCAGGAAGATATTTAACAAATTTTAACCAACGTTGTACTCCTGGTCCACCAGCAGGAGGCCAATAATATGTTATAATAAGTGCTTTTTTACGCACTGTCATGCTTTTTTTGCTTAAACTGATACAACAGTCCTAAGATAACTAAAATAGCAACCAATACCGAACTTCCTAATGCAATAGAACTACCTGTTTTGATAACTTGAGGTTCAAATTTAAATTCAATTGTATGCTCTCCGGCAGGAACTTCCATGCCTCGCAATACATAATCAACATTAACGTGATTGACAGTTTGACCATCTATAAAGGCTTGCCATCCATGAGGGTAATAAATTTCTGAAAAAACCACAAACCCTTTGTTTACATTATTAGATCTGTACTTTAAATAATTTGGCTGATGCTTTATTAACGAAATAGTTGAAGTAGAATCAACCGTAAATGTTGTTGGTAAATTCTCTTTATCAATCCATTTACTGTTAATAACGGCTTGTTTTTTAGTGTTTAAACTATCTAAAGCCAATATTTCTTCATTAGCTGAATTTACTGTCTTTAATCCTGACACAAACCAAGCATTACCGTTAGCGTCCTTATTTGGATATATAAAAGCACCTTCTTTATTTTGGGCAATAATATACTTCGTGTTAAGCATATCAATAACATTGAAGTTCATTTTTTCTGTACCAATATAAAAATCAAACAACTCGCTATATCTCTTTAATTCCGCAGCGTTATAACCATTTAATGAATTATGAAAATAAGATGGCTTTGATGGACCAGATATCATATCATAAACCCTAAAGAAGGTTGTATCTTTTAAAATTTCAGTATCTAATTCATTTGCTTGAAAAGGTTTATTTACTTGAATAGCAGATACAAAGTCATCATTGTTCACATATCTCTTATCAACCACAACTAAATCAAACAAAATAAGGGCGCTGAAAATCACTAACGCATAAGATTTCTTTAACTTTTCTTTTAGATATAAAAAAATGACACTTGCAGATAACAAAACCAAAATCAATGTTCGGATAGTATCTTCAACAAATATGCTTTTACGATCTTCTTTAATGGCATCAACAAAATCGGGACCATAGTTTTGACTATAATAACCATCATTAATACCTACAAAATCAAATAACGAAGATTTAAAAATTAAGAATACAAGTGCAATTCCCCCAGCTATATAAACAGAATTTTTTAAGGCTTTTAATTTTTCTTCATTTTTAACTGAACTTTCAAAAACTTTAGAAAGCCCAAGAATTGCTAAAATAGGAATACATAATTCTAAAATAACCTGAATAGACGTTACAGCTCTAAACTTATTATATAAAGGCACATAGTCAATAAAGAAATCCGTTAGTAAACTAAAATTCTTACCATAAGACAACAATAAAGAAAATAGAATTCCTGCAACCAACCACCATTTTGTTTTGCCTTTCAATAAAAATAGAGCAAGCACAAATAAAAACAATATAACTGCTCCTACATAAGCAGGTGCTTCTACAATAGGCTGCTCTCCCCAATACATGGGTGCATGTTTAGATTCCTCTAAAGCTTGTGCTGGAGTTGCTCCCAATTTTTTAAAAGCTTCATAGGTTGCAGAGTCTTTACCTACATCTTCTCCATTACCTCCACCCATAAATCTTGGGATGTACAAATTAAAAGTTTCTAAAAACCCATAACTAAATTGAGTAATATAATCTCTATCTAATCCTGAAGTAATCTCTTTCGGAGAACCATCTGGATTTATGGTTAATTCGCTTTTACCACGCGTACTTTCTTTAACATACTCTTGCGTAGCCAAAATATTGGTTGCATTTAAACAAACAGCAAGAATAGCAGCAACCACCAATATTCCAACCGATTTAAAATAATGGGCAAGTTCTTTCTTTTTAAAAGCATCAATCAGAAAAACAATTCCCAGAATAATAACCAAAAACATCAAATAATAGGTCATTTGAAAATGGTTTGCTACAATTTCCAATCCTAAAGCAATTGTACTAAGCAAAAATCCGTAGATATATTTTCTTTGAAAAGTTAACAGAATACCACTTAAAACCAATGGCATATAAGCTATAGCATGTGCCTTACTGTTATGGCCAACACCAAGAATGATTATTAAATACGTTGAAAATCCAAATGCTAAGGCACCAATAGTAGCAAGTTTATAATCTACTTTTAAAACCAATAAAAGAATATAAAATCCAATTAAATATAAAAACAAATAATCTGCTGGTCTTGGTAAAAATCGCAATGTGAGATCTAGCTTTTTAATATAATTATTCGGATAATTAGCACCTAATTGATACGTAGGCATACCACCAAATGCACTATTTGTCCAATAAGTTTCCTCTCCAGTTTCAGCTCTAAAATCGGTTAGTTGTTTAGACATGCCGATATATTGCATGATATCACTTTGGAATATTTGTTTGCCTTGAATAACCGGACTAAAATATAATAAAGAAATAATTACAAAACCTATAAGAATTAATAGGTGCGGTAGAATTCGTTTGATTGAAAATTGCATGAATTTATGTTAGATCAATGATTGCGAAAATTAATCAATTTCTTCGTAATCAATATAATCTCCAACGTTTTTATTTGAAGATTTAGTGTTAGGTACTTTATCAATAGTTACTTCTCCTTCTTTTTGTTGTGGTTCATTTTGTTTTTGAAACTGTCCACCAAAATGTTGATCAGCTTTTTTAGCAACATATTTCATCAATAATGGAGCAAACAATCTCGACACTACTTTAAAACTATAGTAAATCAGCAAAATGATTAGGATGGTTCTAATTAACCCAGTTGCAGATGCAAATTGTAACATAATAATAATTTTCAACAAAAATACAATTCTATACTTTTAAAAAAGACTCAAAAATGATAAAAAAACTATAAAATCTCTATATTTGGAAAGCCTTAATTGTGTAAATAATAAATAGTATTATGATTTTTTAATTATAACAAAATCAAAACCTTAATTATGAAGCGTATCAAATCTACCCTAATTTTCATTATTTGTTTAACAACATTTAATAGCTTTAGCCAATACACAGATGTCATAAATTCAAATAGACCTGGTGTTTCAAGAAGCGCATTTTCTGTTGGTACCAATGTTGCTCAATTTGAAGTTGGCCCTTATATTATAAATGAAGAAAGATCTCCTGCCTTAAGAACAGAAGTTTCTGGGTTTGGAATTGATTTTGCAGCCAGATATGGTTTTTTGCTTGAAGAATTAGAACTGAATATTGAAGGAACCTACCAAAATGACACCAAAACATATTTTTCCGGTATTCCTTTTGACGAACCACGTTCTAACTTTAAATATGTTACTCTAGGCGCTAAATATTTGGTTTATGACCCATATAAGAATTCTGAAAATGAAAAACCAAACCTTTATAGCTGGAAAGCTAACCATAGATTTAAGTGGAGTTCTTTAATACCTGCCGTTTCAGTTTATGCCGGTGCTAATTATGACACCAAAAACAATCCTTATACAGCACCCGGAATAGAAGGATTTAGCCCAAAAGTTATGATAGCAACACAAAATAATTGGAATGGTGGTTGGGTTTTTGTCATCAATTTAATAAAAGACAGAATAGGAACAGACCAATCCGATTTTCAGTATATTTTAACTCTAACACATTCATTTAACCCTAAATGGGTAATTTTTGGTGAAACCCAAGGAATTAAAAGTGATTTTTATGCTGACAATCTTTTTAGATTTGGAGGCGCCTATTTATGGGGAAAAGATTTTCAGTTAGACACTGCATTAACATTTAACACCAAAGACACACCTTCAGTTTTCAGTGTTAATTTTGGGGCTTCTTACCGATTGGATTTTCATAAAGACAAAGAAATAGATAATGGAACATCTGCAAAAGAAGAAGGAGAAAGAAGATCCAGAAACAAGAAAAAAACAACAGATGTTATTGAAGATTACAATAAAAAACATAAACGAAAATCTCAAGATTTCAATTAAAAATCATAGACCTCTCATTTCAATATGATTAAAATCAAAGAAGTAACAAGTAAAAAGGATTTAAAGGAATTCGTAAAATTTCCTTTCAAACTATATAAAGGTTCAAAATATTGGGTTCCACCAATAATTTCAGAAGAAATGAGAACTTTCGATAAAAAAATAAATCCTGTTTTTAATGATGCTGAAGCAACTTTATTTTTGGCATATAAAGAAAATGAAATAGTTGGAAGAATAGCTGCTGTTGTAAATTGGATTGAAGTTAACAAACAAAACCAAAAGAAAATGCGTTTTGGCTGGTTTGATGTGATTGATGATATAGAAGTCACCAAAGTCCTTTTAAATAAAGTTCATGAAATAGGAAGTTTAAATGGACTGGAATATGTTGAAGGTCCTGTTGGCTTTTCAAATTTAGATAAGGTTGGGGTTTTAACAGAAGGGTTCGACCAAATTGGAAATATGATAACTTGGCATAATCATCCATATTATGCTGAACATTTTGAAAAATTAGGATATGAAGTTGCAAAAAAGTATTCTGAAAATAAGATGGATTTTAAAAATATTCATCCAGAATCATTTGCTAAAATTCAAGAACTCATAAAAAAAAGGTATCAACTTAGAGCATTGAATTTCACAAAAAATAAAGACATCATGCCTTACACTGATGAGATGTTTGAAGTATTTTCAAAATCTCATGAAGTACTTTCTTCTTTTGTAGAAATAAATAAAGAACAGAGAGAATATTTTAAAAAGAAATTTATTGGATTTTTAAACCCTGAATATGTTAAGTTTGTATTAGACAAAGATGATAAACTAATAGGTTTTGGAATAGTTACGCCTTCTTATGCTACTGCTTTACAAAAAATGAATGGTAAATTATTTCCTTTTGGAATAAGACATTTATTTCATGCTAAAAAACATGCCAAAACGGTAACATTTTACTTAATAGGAGTTTTACCAGAATATCAAAACAAAGGAATAACGGCTATTATTTTTAATGAGTTTCATAAGACTTTTACCGAAAAAGGTATTGAAACTTGTATCAGAGGACCTGAACTTGATGATAATATAGCGATACATCAAATTTGGAAAAATTTTAATCCAGTGACTCACAAAAGGCGATGTACTTTTAGAAAAAACATAGCATAAAAAAGTCCGACATTTTTTGTCGGACTTTTTTATATTTAATATAATACTTTTATTCACCCATGGCAGCCATTACTGCAGCTGAAAGACGCTGGTAGGTTCCGTTTTCAAGCCTTGCTCTAATAGCATCAAAAGCATCTAATGTAACTTTCACATCTTCCAATGTATGAGTAGCAGTTGGTATTAATCTTAATAGAATTAATCCTTTAGGTATTACCGGATAAACTACTATAGAACAGAAGATTCCGAAATTTTCTCTTAAATCTTTCACTAAAGCCATAGCTTCTGGAATACTTCCTTTTAAATATACTGGTGTTACACAGCTTTGTGTTGTCCCTATATCAAAACCTCTTTCTTTAAGACCCGATTGCAAAGCATTTACATTCTCCCAAAGTTTGTTTTTTAATTCTGGCATAGTTTTAAGCATTTCTAAACGCTTTCTAGCACCAACAACCAATTGCATTTGCAAAGATTTTGCAAACATTTGAGATCGTAAATTATATTTTAAATAATCTATGATTTCTTGATCGGCAGCTATAAAAGCCCCTGTACCAGCCATTGATTTTGCAAACGTTGCAAAATATACATCTATATCATCTTGCACACCTTGCTCCTCACCTGTTCCAGCACCAGTTTTACCTTGAGTTCCAAAACCATGAGCATCATCAACTAAAAATCTAAAATTATATTTTTTCTTTAAAGCCGCAATTTCTTTTAGCTTTCCTTGTTCACCACGCATTCCAAAAACACCTTCAGAAATCACCAAAATTCCTCCACCTGTTTGTTCAGCCATTTTTGTAGCTCTATTAAGGTTTTTTTCTAAACTTTCAACATCGTTATGTCTATAGGTGAAACGTTTTCCCATATGCAAACGCACACCATCAATAATACACGCATGTGCATCAACATCATAAACAATAATATCATTTTTATTAACCAAGGCATCAATAGTAGAAACCATTCCTTGATAACCAAAATTTAAAAGATAAGCTGCTTCTTTATTTACAAATTCGGCTAATTCTTTTTGTAAAGTTTCATGAAGATCTGTATGACCAGACATCATTCTTGCTCCCATTGGATATGCTGAACCATATGCTGCTCCAGCTTCTGCATCAACTTTTCGAACTTCTGGATGATTTGCTAATCCTAAATAATCATTGATGCTCCAAGTAATAACATCTTTTCCTTGAAACTTCATACGATTAGATATTTGTCCTTCTAATTTAGGAAACACAAAATATCCTTCAGCTTGTGAAGCCCACTTTCCTAGTGGTCCTTTATCTTTATAAATTTTTTCAAATAAATCTTTCATCAAATGTATATGTTAATGCTATTAAAAAATCCAACGTAGTATCTAATGTTTTTAGCTGTTAGTTAGTTGACGCAAAATTAAATATTTATATGGTTTGTGCATAATTTTTAGTATTGAATTATTAATAAAATAAAAAAAGAGATAGTATTTTGTTTATTAACAATACTATCTCTTTAATTTATAGTGTCTAAGTTTATTTTATATACTCAACTGTTTGCAAAGCTTCGGCATTAATACTGTCAAAAAAGCCCTGATCATTCATCCATTTATCACTGTATATTTTACTCATATAACGTGAACCATGATCTGGAAAAATAACAACAACTTTATCATCTTTTTTAAACTCCCCTCTTTCTCCTAGCTGTTTAATAGCTTGAATAGCAGCGCCTGATGTATAACCGACAAACAATCCTTCAGTTTTGGCAATTAATCTAGCCATATGAGCACTTTCTTCATCAGTCACTTTAATAAATTCATCGATAACATCAAAATCAGTAGCTGTTGGAATTAAATTTTTTCCTAATCCTTCAATTCTGTAAGGATAAATTTCTTCTTCATCAAACTCTCTTGTTTCATGATATTTTTTAATCACGGAACCAAAAGCGTCAACACCAATTACTTTTATATTTGGGTTTTGTTCTTTTAAATATTTTGCAGTTCCAGAAATTGTACCACCTGTACCACTACATGCAACTAAATGTGTAATTTCACCTTCTGTTTGTTCCCAAATTTCCGGGCCAGTAGATTTATAATGTGCATCAATATTTAACTGATTAAAATATTGATTGATATATACAGAACCTTTAATTTCTTCGTGTAATCGTTTTGCAACTTCATAATAAGATCTAGGATCATCAGCACTAACGTGAGCAGGGCAAACATAAACCTTTGCTCCCATAGTTTTTAGCATGTCTATCTTATCTGCTGATGATTTAGAACTAACTGCCAAAACACAATCATATCCCTTAATTATACCTACCATAGCAAGGCTAAACCCTGTATTACCAGAGGTTGTTTCAATAATAGTTGAGCCAGGAGTTAAAATACCTTGCCTTTCTGCCTCTTCTATTATGTATGTTGCTATTCTGTCTTTTGTAGATTGACCTGGATTAAAGTATTCTACTTTTGCGTAGAAATCACCTTTAAATTTTGAAGCTACCTTATTAAGTTTAACAAGTGGAGTATTACCTATTAAATCTAATACATTGTCAAAAACTTGATTTTTATGTTTCATAAATGCTTTTTAAAAGCCACGCTAATTTAGCTAAAAATTATTGCAACCTAAAATCGAGCAAAAATAAAACATTTTTTATTTATTAGCAATGAATTCCTTCTAAATCTAATAAAAAGGCATATTCTAATGCTACTTCTTTTAAGCTTTCAAATCGACCAGAAGCACCACCATGACCCGAATCCATATCAATATGAAAAAGTAATTTATTAGAATCTGTTTTTAATTCTCTCAATTTAGCGACCCATTTAGCCGGTTCCCAGTATTGTACTTGAGAATCATATAAACCTGTGGTTATTAATATATTGGGGTATTTTTTTGTTTCAACATTATCATATGGGGAATATGATTTCATGTAGTTATAAAATTTAAATTCGTTAGGATTACCCCACTCATCATACTCTCCTGTTGTTAACGGTATGGTATCATCAAGCATAGTAGTAACTACATCTACAAATGGAACTGCTGCCAAAACACCGTTGTACAATTCTGGATTCATATTAATTACAGCTCCTACAAGCAACCCACCTGCCGAACCACCATATGCATACAAATGTTTGTTTGATGTGTAATTCTGGCTTATCAAATGTTTTGAACAATCAATAAAATCATGAAATGTGTTTAGTTTTGATAAAAGCTTCCCGTTTTCATACCATTGTCTTCCAAGATATTCGCCACCTCTAACATGTGCAATTGCATATATAAAGCCTCTATTAAGCAAACTCAATCTTATGGTAGAAAACGATGGATCAATTGTAGAACCATAAGAACCGTAAGCATAAAGAAGTAAAGGATTTTCTCCATTTAGCTTAACACCTTTTTTGTAAACTAATGATATTGGAACTTTTACGCCATCTTTAGCTGTTGCCCAAATACGTTTAGATTCATAATCTTCTTTTATAAAATCACCTCCTAAAACTTCTTGTTCTTTTTTTACCTCGCTTTGTTTTGTATAAAAATTATAATCAATTATCGCACTTGGTGATGTTAAAGAATTGAAACCATATCTTAAAGCCTCACTATCAAAATCTGGATTATTGCTAATAAATGCTGTATATGTTTCGCTTTCAAAAGGCAAGTAATAATCTTCATTACCATTCCAGCTAATAATTCTTAAGTTATTCAATCCATTTTCACGCTCATTAACAACCAAATAATCCTTAAAAATTTCAATATCTTCAATTAAAACATGCTCTCTATGAGGAATTACTTCTTCCCAAAACTCTTTTTGGGTCTTTTTCTCATTTACTTTCAATAACTTAAAGTTTGTTGCTCCATCATTATTAGCTATAATATAAAAATGATCGTTATAATGAGCAATACTATAATCTAACTCTCTAACTCGTTTTTGAAATATCTTAAATTTTCCATCTGGTGTATCTGCATTTAAAATTCTGTATTCTGAAGTTAAAGTGCTTGAAGACCCAATAATGATATATTTTTTTGACTTTGATTTATAAACAAACGTGTTAAAAGTTTCATCTTTCTCATGAAAAACAAGAGAGTCTTCATCAGAATTTGAATGCAATTTATGCTTGAAGATTTTATGTGAACGCAAGGTAACTTCATCCTTCATGGTATAAAACAATGTCTCATTATCGTTTGCCCATGTTGCACTTCCTGTAGTGTTTAAAATCTTGTCAGGATAAATTTCACCTGTTACTAAATTTTTAACTTGAATAGTATATTGTCTTCTGCTTACTGTATCTGTTGAAAAACATGCTAATTTATTATCCGGACTTATCGAAATACTTCCTAAATTAAAATAAGCAAAGTCTTTAGCCATTTCATTGCAATCAAATAAAATTTCCTCATCAGCTTCTAACGACTCTTTTTTACGGATATAAATAGGATAATCTTTGCCTTTTTCATAACGTGTGATATACCAATAACCATTTAATTTATAAGGAACCGTGGTGTCATCTTCCTTGATTCTACCTTTCATTTCCTCAAAAAGAGATTTTTGAAAATCTTCAGTATGAGCCATCATTTGCTTAGTATAAGCATTTTCGGCATTCAAATAATCAATAACATCAGGGTTTTCTTTATCGTTTAACCAATAATAATTATCAATTCTTACATCGTCATGAATTTTAAGTTCTTTTGGAATTTTCTTTGCTATTGGTTGCTCTATTGCTTTTTTCAAAAGGAAGATTTTGTGTTTAAATATAAAGCGTCAAAAATATAAAATTTATATAGTTTTGTAATGAATAAAAAAATTAAAAATTATGTTTGGAGATATGATGAATATGATGGGCAAATTAAAAGAAACCCAAAAGAAAGTTGAAGAGACTAAAAAACGTCTTGATACCGTTTTAATTGACGAAAAAAGTAATGATAACAAAATAAAAATCACCTTAACAGCGAACAGAACAATTAAGGAGATTGTTATTTCGGACGATTTATTAACTAACAAAGATGAACTTGAAGATTATTTAATACTTACTTTAAATAAAGCCATTGAAAAAGCAACAAAAGTTAATGAAACTGAACTTGCAGCTGTTGCCAAAGAAGGATTACCAAATATCCTGGACTAGATATGTTTAAATAAGGTTTTCTAAGGTTTTTAATACTATTTCATGCATGGTATCTGTATAATCTAAATGTGTAACTATACGCAGTTTATTACTTCCCATGCCAATAATTAAAATGTTATTGTCTTTTAATTTTTGAACAAAATCTGTCTCATTAATATCATTATTTAATTCAAAAATAACAATATTGGTTTCAACTGGTTCAACAGTTTTAATATATGATTGTTTCGATAACAGGCTTCCTAATTCTTTTGCTTTCATATGGTCTTCTTCTAATCTTTCAATATGATTATCTAACGCATAAAGTCCTGCGGCTGCTAAATATCCTACCTGACGCATATTACCTCCAAATATTTTTCTAACCCTAATGGCGTTTTTCATGATATCCTCACTACCTATTAACACAGAACCTATTGGGCAACCTAAACCTTTGCTTAAACAAACCGAAATTGTATCGAAAACCTTTCCATATTGTTGAGTTGTTTCATTTTTAGCAACTAAAGCATTCCAAATTCTGGCACCATCTAAATGAAAACCTAATTCATGCTCATCACAAACAGATTTTATCTTTAAAATTTCGTTAAAATCCCAACAAGCTCCACCCCCTTTATTGGTGGTGTTTTCTATTTCTACTAAACTTGTCTGGCTATAATAAAAGGCATCCGGGTTGATAACTTCAACCACTTGATTTGAGGTAAACATGCCTCTGTTTCCATCTAAAAGTCTGCAAGACACACCACTATTAAAGGAAGCTCCGCCAGATTCATAATTATAAATATGGGCATATTTATCACAAATAACCTGCTCACCAGGATTGGTATGCAACTTAATAGCCGTTTGGTTTGCCATGGTTCCAGAAGGGAAAAACACAGCTTTTGATTTACCAAACATAGTTGCCAATCTTGATTCTAAAGCGTTAACAGTTGGGTCTTCACTAAATACATCATCTCCTACTTTGGCTTGCATCATAGCTTCCAACATGTGTTTTGTTGGTTTTGTAACGGTGTCGCTTCTTAGGTCTATAATTAAATTATTCATTTATAATTTTCTTTTTTAAATTAACGTTAATACTTACTTATTAACTAATAAATATAATTTGAATATCGATTTGTGTTAATATTACTTACAATTATTAAATTGTTTGATAAACATGAATACAATAGATACAAAATTTAATTCTATGCTGAAGAAAAATAAATTTAAAACAGCCATTTTAATTACATATTCTTTAGCCTCATTACTGTTAATTAGTGTTCTAATAATAGGCACCAAATTAAGCATCCCATTCGAAAAATTTACTGGAGACCCAGCTTTAAATTCTAATTCTAATCCTTTTGTTGGGGTAATATCAAATTTAGGTGTTTTATTGTGGTGCTGTACAGCAAGTATATGCATTTTTTCTGGGGTTTTTATATTGAATATTTATAAAAAGCATGCTGCTTTTTTAATCTTTTCAGGGATTTTTACTGCTATTTTAATGTTCGATGATTTGTTTATGTTTCATGATTATGGTATTTACTTGATCATTCCTTTTGATTTTGCTCAAAATATTGTTTTAATCTCATACATGATTTTTTCATTGTTCTACATAATAAGGTTTTACAAAACAATATTACTGGAAAATTATTTTATTTTAGGGACGGCATTTTTCTTTTTAGGCTTATCAATCTTTATAGATATGTTATTCGAAAGTGGTGGTTTAGAATATTTTATTGAAGATGGCCTTAAGTTTTTAGGAATTGTTAGTTGGATGTTGTTTTTTAATACAACCTCATATAAATACTTGAAGAAATCACTTAATTAACTATTTCTAAACTTGTTATAAATTAAGTAAACAAATGGCAAAGCATCTTTTAAATAAAACCTCATAGTAGTATATTTCATTATAAACCTTAAATTAAAAATAAATAATTTATTGTTTCTTATAGTCTTCATTAAACCAAGTAAATTCAAAAATTTTATATGATTATACATGGGCTTAACAAAATCTATATTAAGGCTCTTTAAAAGATATATGTAAGGAAAATTTATTCCTGCTGCCAATGAAGCATCCAAAGACGACCAAAATCTAGGATTAATTTCTATAACTTTATATGAGTCTTCATCCATATCATATCTCAAATCTACATGAGCAACGCCAGACCAATTAAGCGTTTTCATTAATTTCTCTACAACTCTATACAATTTTTCAGCATATAAAAACTCTACTCCATTATTAGGTCCAAATTCTGTTTTTCCAGATAAAATTCCTTTTTGGATAGTAAATACTACTATTTTTCCTTTTTCACACAAAACACTACAGTCTATATCGTATCCTACAATATACTTTTGAATAATATAACTAAAACTCAATTCATTGTTTAATAAAAACGATTTTAACTGATTAAAGTCATTGAACTTAACAATTCCTTCTCCCGCTTCAGATTCTGTAATTGGTTTGATTAATATTGGATATCGATCAACAATATTTTCTAATAATTCTTCCTTAGAATAATGAAATGTTTTAGGAAATGGAATATTATTTTTTAACATATGCTTTGCCAAAGAAGATTTATCATTTGCAATATTAAAGCTGTTAAAATCTGGCAAAAGACCTATTTTATTAGAAAATGAAACATTATTCCTGTTTTTAATAAGGGTTTTAATGCTATATACATCTATTGGAATAATAAAATCAATTGAGAATTTTTTTAATTCTTTTTCAATATTAGTTAACCACTCACTTTCGCTCTTTGTTTTTGGATAGTAACTAAAATTTGAGATTTTATTTGAATGTCTCAATTCTGGAAATTCAAAATTAGATATTACATATATGTTTATGTTTTTCTGTTCAGATAAACAATTTACTACTACAGTTGTGAAATTTAATATGCTTGTTTCTGGTAATAGAACAGAAATTTGATTTTTATTTATTTTATATTTCAAATTATATAATCTTCTAGTTATTGATTTCTATATTTCCTATTTTTTTTAATAATATCCATGGAAAAAACACAATTAAATGTACTTATTATCTATCAATAACTTTAAAAAGACATCATTGTTTTTATTTTTTTTAATAATAAACAAAAGATATTTCTATAACTTCAACAGATGAACACTTTAATCAATCAACTAACTTTTTTAATTGTTTAATGATTTTAACACATTACTCCTATTTAATGTTAAGAAGAAATTAAGAAAGAAATTTGAATATAGATTTGAAGTAAAAAAGTTTTATAATAATGAAAAGCCTGATTCACATGAATCAGGCTTTATATTTAATTTTATGATTAAATTTAATTGTTATTGCTCTCCATATTGGAAATATGTAGCCCAATTATTTCCAGGGAAGCTACAACCATCACCCCAAGCAGTCTCTTCGCAATCACCTCCACATGGAACAGGTATCGTTATCATTACTGGCTGTGTATCTGGGAATTCATCTGTTGGTAAAATAGCAATACCTATTGAGTCACCACAAGCTGGCATAAAATCCATGTGTTGCAATGCCATTGCTACAATTTCTTGTCCTTTAGTCTTATCCCAAGTTCCTAAACAACAATAGGTTGTATTATTATCAAGTTCCAACAACTCCCAAATAGCCCATTGGATTTCTCCAAAAGTGTAACCCTGTACTATAAAATCTTGGTTTACAATCCAGTTTACAGCTCCAAGATTTTCAGGTTTTCCAAATACATTTGGCAAGTTTTCACCATACATAGAAAATGCATTGGCCTCAAAACAAAAACCGTCAATTAGAGATTTGTGCAGGTCTATACACCAAGCGTTATAGTTGCCTGCTAAAAAGCTTTCGCCTCCTAAAGAAACATCAAAATAACTATCACCATCACCTTTTGCTGTAACACAAACTGGAATAGTAATTGGCAAAGATTCTATGTTTGCAGTAAATTCATCCCCAACTGATTTGCAATTTACAACCGCATGAGCTGCAATATAAGTGCCTTCTTCAACAGGTACTACATAAGAGGCCGAAGAAGCACACTCTAGAGATTCCCCATATTCAAAATTACCCACTTTAGGGTTTCCTGATTTTGTATGAGGAAAGTCTGATGGACTAACTCCAACAGATAAATGTGTTTGAGTTAAACACCAACCACCGTCTGTAATATTGTAAGTGATTGTGTAATTTATTCCATCACTTTCAATTGTAACATTTCCAACCAACATGTTTTGACCTGCTAAAAGGTCGACTTGAGTTGCTTTGGTTGAACAATCATCCCATTGTAATTCTGCGATAGCAGCACTTTTGCTGTTTGAAGATTTAGCAGTAGTTAAATTTTCATTTGTATTTAGAGGTTCTGTTTGACAGCTTACAGCTCCAAAAAGAATACATACACTAAATAAATAAGTGTAAATTTTGGCAAGTTTAATTTTCATAATGTGATTTTTAATTAATATTTGTTTTTTGCTATTAATCACATCCTTAGATGACTCGAATTTATAAAAATTCAATGTTAAACATTTAAAAATTAGTTATATCTCATAAAAAAACGATTATCTGAAATCTTAATTATTAATAGTATAATTCTTAAACTAATTTTTCATCATACTTTTAATCTTATTGGACATTATATAAATTAAAGGAAAAGGATCTTTTAAATAATATTTAATTGGAGTATTGTTACAGATAAATTTAAACTTAAAAACAAAAAACTTATTCATTTTGGTCTTATAGCTTAACCCCTTTAGATTTAAGATTTTTTTATGTTTATAATTTGGCAGTTCAAAATCAGCATTCAAACTTGATAGGCAAAGTAAGTAAGGAAAATTAACACCTGCCATTTCTGAAGCTTCTGTTGACAACCAAAATCTAGGGTTAATCTCTAAAATCATGAATTGTTTTGTTTTATAATCAAATCTAATATCAATATTAGCAACACCCGACCAATTAAGGGATTTCATTAGTTTTTTTACTGTATCATATAACTTTTCATCATAAATAAATTCAAGTGCTATTTGTGGGGAGAAAGGCTTTTCTGTCCATAATAAACCCTTTTGAATAGTAAATGCTAAGATTTCCCCTTTTTTGCACAATATATTACAGCATAAATCGTAACCTTCGACATATTCCTCAAGCAAGATATCGTAAGATAAATTGTTATTATTTAAATATAATTTAACCCCATTAACATCATTAAATTTTATAATGCCATCTCCACCATAAAATCCAGTTGTGGGTTTTACTAAAATTGGAAATCTTAAATTTTCATCATTAATGTTTTTTTCACCAGCTTTTATTAGAAAACTCTTTGGTGTTGAAATTTGGTTCTTTTTTAAATGCTCTGCTAAAAGACCTTTATCGTTTGCTTTATAAAAATCATCCAAAGTCGGCAAAATTACTAACTTGTCCCTGTTTTTAAATTGGTCTTGATACTTTAACAAAGTTTCAATCTCATATTCATTGACTGGCATGACAAGATCTATATGATGTTTATCAACTTCAAAATCTATGTTTGATATCCATTCTAATTCACTAGGCGGTTTATTATAAAAAATATACTTTTTGATTTTTCTGGAATACCTTGTTTCAGCATCTTTTTTATTAGATAATACGTAAATGTTTATGCCTTTAATTTGGCTCAAACAATGCACAACAAAAACAAAAAGGTTAATGTTATCTTCTAAAACTAAAACTGAAAATGGTGTAATATGGTTTTTCATTAATGTTAATGATTAAACAATTTCAAAATTTAAAAAATAAAATTATCAAATAAGCTTTGCTAAACAAATAAATTCTTTCAAATGCATAATTTACCTACATAAACGATTTTAATATTGTAATTACTATTTAAGTGTTATTTTTGTAAAAATTCTGTTAATGATTACTCAAGACCAAATCAAAGCTCTAAAAAACCGCCTAGACAAACTTAGGCACTATCTTTGACGTTGATGCCAAACTTATAGAAATACAAAACGAGGAAGAACAAACTTTTGCACCTAATTTTTGGGATGATTCAAAATCAGCCGAATTAGTAATGAAATCGCTTCGTGTAAAGAAAAAATGGGTTGAAGACTATAATAATTCCGTATCACTTTTAGAAGACATAGAAGTTCTTTACGAGTTCTACAAAGAAGGCGAATCTTCAATGTTAGAAGTTGAAGAACACTACGAAAAAGTTTATTCTCTTCTTGAAAATATTGAGTTCAAAAATATGCTTTCTGATGAAGGAGACAGCTTAAGTGCAGTTTTACAAATTACAGCAGGTGCTGGTGGAACTGAAAGCTGTGATTGGGCAAGCATGCTCATGCGTATGTATTTAATGTATGCTGAAAAAAATGGCTTTAAGGTTAAAGAATTAAACTTCCAAGAAGGCGATGTTGCAGGTATAAAAACTGTAACGATAGAAATTGAAGGTGATTTTGCTTTTGGATGGCTTAAAGGTGAAAATGGAGTTCATCGATTAGTGCGAATTTCTCCATTTGACAGTAATGCAAAACGACATACAAGTTTTGCCTCAGTTTACGTATATCCTTTAGTTGATGACACCATAGAAATTGAGATTAATCCAGCAGATATTGAAATAACAACTGCTCGTTCGAGTGGCGCTGGTGGACAAAATGTAAATAAAGTTGAAACCAAGGTCCAATTAACACATAAACCTACTGGAATTCAAATTTCATGTTCAGAAACACGTTCTCAACATGATAATAGAGCTAGGGCTCTACAAATGCTTAAATCTCAACTTTATGAAATTGAATTGCAAAAACAATTAGCTCAAAGAGAAGATATTGAAGCAGGCAAAATGAAAATTGAATGGGGAAGTCAAATACGTAATTATGTTATGCAACCCTACAAATTGGTTAAAGATGTGAGAACGGGACATGAAACCAGCAATGTTGATGCTGTTATGAATGGAGATATTAGCCCATTTTTAAAAGCTTATTTAATGATGATGGGGCAAAAAGAAGAAGATAAATCATTTTAATATTAAATACTCATGATCAAAATTTATCATAACAATAGATGCAGTAAATCTAGAATTGGATTAAAACTCTTAGAAGATTTCGGTAAAGAATTTGAAGTAGTTAATTATTTAGAAAATACTCCTGATGAAAAAGAGTTAAAAGAAATTATATCAAAGCTAGGTATTAAACCTATCGAATTGATCAGAAAAAATGAATCTGTCTGGAAAGAAAACTTTAAAGACAAAACATTAACCGATTCTGATATTATTAGTTTAATGGTACAAAACCCTAAATTAATTGAAAGACCAATTGTAATAAATGGTGATAAAGCAGTCATTGGAAGACCATCTGAAAAAATAATCGACATATTATAATTGGTATATTTTTAAACATTTTCTTTTAACAAAACATTAACCAATACAGCTTAAACTTTAGAATATTTTTACAGTCTTATATTAAAAATTATAAATGTATAAAATACTCCTAACCACAATTATTACCCTATCGTTTTCTACTTTGGTGAATTCTCAATCATTATCTGAAAAATCAGGCAATCTTAAATATTCACCTTTAATTAACACTGGTCTTTCACAACAGAATGATATAAAATCAACAAATTATACCACAACAATACTTAGTGATGTAACCATTACAGGAACAGTGTTTGATAGTGAAACCAATGATCCTTTAGAATATGCTACTGTAAGTTTTTTTAATAAGAAAGAAAATAAAATAGAAACTGGAGGCATTACAGATTCTAAAGGTCATTTCAGCATACCAGTAAAAGTTGGTGTTTATGATATTTTAATAGAATATATTTCTTATAAAAAACAAACTATTCAAAACAGAGTAATAAATAAGGATGAAAATATTGGTAATTTTTATTTAGAAATTAACTTAGAAGCGCTTCAGGCCGTTGAAGTAATAGCAGAGAGAACTACTGTTGAGCTTAAATTAGATAAAAAAATATACAACGTAGGAAAAGATTTAACTGTTCGAGGAGGAACTGTAAGTGATGTTTTAGACAATATACCATCAGTATCTGTTGATGTTGAAGGTAACGTCGCTTTACGAGGAAATGATAATGTAAGAATTTTAATTAACGGTAAACCATCTGGATTAGTAGGTTTAAATTCTACCGATGCTTTACGTCAACTTCCAGCCGAATCCATTGAACGTGTAGAAGTTATAACATCACCTTCGGCTCGTTATGAATCTGAAGGGACTGCAGGAATTTTAAACATTATTTTACGCAGAAGCAAACTACAAGGTTTTAATGGTGCTATCACGGCAAATGTTGGTCACCCAAATTCTGCTGGAATTTCTGGAAATGTAAATTATAGAACTGGTAATGTTAACTTTTTT
Source organism: Gaetbulibacter sp. M235 (assembly GCF_043876835.1). Taxonomy (NCBI): domain Bacteria; kingdom Pseudomonadati; phylum Bacteroidota; class Flavobacteriia; order Flavobacteriales; family Flavobacteriaceae; genus Gaetbulibacter; species Gaetbulibacter sp. M235. The sequence goes on along the minus strand of NZ_JBAWJZ010000005.1, from coordinate 123,447 downwards.
AATACTTCAAGTTACAATTATAGAGAATCCATAGGTCACTCATATACCAATACTCAATACAAAAATATAGGAAATTATGTAGATGAAAAAAGAGATTGGAACAATGCAAGAAAGGGAATAACTACTAATACAGGGCTTGAGTGGTATATTAATGATTCTGCATCGTTAACAACCTCATTGGTCTACAGAGATTCTGACAATTCTCAAGATTCTAAAAACAAAATATTGCAATTTGATGAAAATCTTAATTTTACTGGAGAAAGTAATCGTTTAGATCCAGAAAACGGTAGTAGTAAAACCATTCAATATTCAACTAATTTCACCAAGAATTTTAAAACAAGTGGCCATAAACTTACTTTTGATTTTCAATACGAAGACAGTAATGAAGATAAACAATCATTGATAATAAGTGAAAATATTGAAAGTGAAAATGTTAAAACCTTAGATGACCAACAAGACATTTTATTACAATCAGATTATGTATTACCAATTGGAGAAAATAGTCAATTTGAAATTGGTTATAGAGGTAATTTTAACACAAAAACAACTGACTATACCGTTGAACTTTTAAATACAAATACAAATGCTTTTGAAATTGATACTAATCTTTCTAATATTTTCAATTTCAAAGTATATATAAATGCCTTATACACTCAGTTTGGAAGTAAAATAAATAAGTTTTCCTATCTATTAGGTTTACGTATGGAGAATACCCAAACCACTATTGATCAACCCACAAGTGGTGATTTTAAAAAGAAAAACATTACAGGCTTATTTCCAACAATTAATTTTAGCTATGAACTGAGTGAAAAAGAAAGTTTTACATTAGGATACAGTAGAAGATTACAACGACCAAGAGGACATCATTTAAATCCATTTCCTTCTAGAACCAGTCTTACTAATATATTTCAAGGAAATCCAGATTTAGACCCAAGTTATTCTGGTTTATTTGATTTAGGGTATTTAAATCAATTTAATAAATTTACATTAAGTACATCCATTTATTATCAGCATGAAAAAAATGACAGTAATTGGGTAAGTTTTGAAACTGGGGAAACCGTTTTAATAAACAATCAAGAAATACCTGTAGTACAAAGAACACCAATTAATTTGGCAACGAATGACCGCTATGGTTTTGAGTTTAATTTAAATTATAACCCAACTAAAAAATGGCGCATGAATACAGATTTCAATTTCTTCAAATCTGTTACAAAAGGTGATTATCAAGGCGTTAATTATGACGCAGATAATATTAGTTGGAATATACGCTTAAATAATAAATACACACTTCCTGGTAATATAGATTGGCAAACAAACCTAAATTATAGAGGCCCTAGTGAAGATGCACAAAACACTAGAAATGGAATTTTTTCTACAGATTTAGCTTTTAGTAAAGATTTATTTAAAGAGAAAGCTTCAATAGCTTTCAACATTAGTGATTTATTTAATAGTAGACGATTTAAAGGAGAAACAAATACCGATACCTTTTTTAGCACAAGAGACATGCAGTTTAGAGGAGGACAAACCTATAATGTTTCCTTTACGTATAGATTTAACCAACAGAAAAAGAGAAACCGTGAAAATGGCGGACGTGGAAATGGTGGAGAAGATTTTGATATGGAAGGATAAAAAAATTATATATAAAATAAAAAAGGAAGCTAAATTAGCTTCCTTTTTTATTTTATATATTCAATTAATGAATTACAGTTTCTCTTTTTGCTTTCTTTTCAGCTCTTATTTCTTTTAAGCGTTCAATAGATGCGCCAAAGATCCAATAAGGAATTACAAAAGTTATTAAAAATATCATTAACCAAAAACCTATAGTTAATATAGTTAAAAATGCTAAAAATCCTAAATATTGGTCAAACGTGAACATAATTGCAAATGCTTTTTTAAAAATTTGAAGCAAATATAAGGTAAACGATGTATTTATACAAAACTTAATTTAAGATTTATTAACACAGTTATTAATTCAAATTTGGTTGCGGAGTGATTCTTAAATATGGTTTTATCTCTTTATGCCCTTTTGGAAAAAACTCTGGAATCTGCTCGTTGGTTACAGATGGAGAAATAACAACGTCTTCACCATTTTTCCAATTTGCAGGTGTAGCTACTTTATGATAAGCAGTTAATTGCAAAGAGTCTATAACTCTGAGTAATTCATCAAAATTTCTACCTGTTGAAGCTGGATATGTTATTATCAACTTTATTTTTTTGTCATCGCCTATTACAAACACAGAACGCACAGTCAATTTATCATTCGCATTAGGATGAATCATATCATAAAGCTCTGAAACTTTTCTGTCTTCATCAGCAATAATTGGAAAATTCACAGTTGTATGTTGTGTTTCGTTTATATCCTTGATCCAATCATTATGTGATTCAACACCATCAACACTAAGTGCAACCACTTTAACATTTCTTTTGTCAAACTCAGCTTTGTATTTAGCAACAGTTCCTAATTCTGTTGTGCAAACTGGTGTGTAATCGGCAGGATGTGAAAATAAAATACCCCAACTATTACCAAGCCACTCGTGAAAATTGATTTCTCCTTCTGTTGAATTTGCATTAAAGTTTGGTGCTACGTCTCCTAATCTAATTGTTGCCATTTTAATATATTTTTTTGATTATTAATTTTAAAAAATGCTTGCTTTTGAATAAGCCTGCTTTTGAGTGATACTAAATTACCTAATTTTTGGTATAAATTAGATGTGTTAACATTATTTTATGGTTAAAAAATAGAATAAATAAACTATGATTCCTTAAAAAATGAATTTCAAAAAGCGTAAATTTGTATGTATATAAATCATATTTAAAATGAATTTTAGAATAGAAAAAGACACTATGGGTGAGGTAAAAGTACCTGCCGATAAACTTTGGGGAGCACAAACTGAACGTTCAAGAAATAATTTTAAAATTGGTCCGTCAGCATCAATGCCTTTAGAAATTATTTATGGCTTTGCATATCTAAAAAAAGCTGCTGCTTTTACAAATTGTGAACTTGGTGTTTTACCAATAGAAAAGCGCGATTTAATTGCGCAAGTTTGTGATGAGATTTTAAAAGGAGAGCTTGACGACCAATTTCCGTTAGTTATTTGGCAAACTGGTTCTGGTACACAAAGCAATATGAATGTAAATGAAGTTATTGCAAACAGAGCGCAACAATTAGCAGGAAAAGTTATTGGTGAAGGAGAAAAAGTAATTCAACCTAATGATGATGTAAATAAATCTCAATCGTCTAATGATACGTTTCCAACAGGGATGCATATTGCTGCTTATAAAAAAGTGGTTGAAACTACCATTCCTGGAGTTAAACAATTGCGTGATACCTTAAAGAAAAAATCTGAAGCATTTAAAAGTGTTGTAAAAATTGGTAGAACCCATCTTATGGATGCTACCCCTTTAACTTTAGGACAAGAACTTTCTGGTTATGTAGCTCAATTAGATCATGGTTTAAAAGCATTAGAAAACACATTGCCTCATTTAAGCGAACTAGCTTTAGGAGGAACTGCAGTTGGAACTGGTTTAAACACCCCTAAAGGATATAGCAAACGTGTAGCTGAATATATTGCAAAATTTACTGAACTTCCTTTTACAAGTGCGCCAAATAAATTTGAAGCACTTGCAGCCCATGATGCTTTAGTTGAAACTTCTGGTGCTTTAAAGCAATTAGCAGTATCTTTAAATAAAATTGCTAATGACATTCGAATGATGGCTTCTGGTCCAAGAAGCGGTATTGGTGAAATCACAATCCCTGCAAATGAACCTGGAAGTTCTATAATGCCTGGAAAAGTAAATCCTACACAATGTGAAGCCTTAACTATGGTTTGTGCTCAAGTAATTGGTAATGATGTAGCTGTATCTGTAGGCGGAATGCAAGGCCATTATGAATTAAATGTATTTAAACCTGTTATGGCAGCAAATGTTTTACAATCTGCTCAATTAATTGGTGAAGCGTGTATGAGTTTTGATGAACATTGTGCTGTAGGTATTGAGCCAAATCGTGAAGTAATAACCAAGCTTTTAAATAATTCATTAATGCTTGTAACTGCTCTTAATACAAAAATTGGATATTATAAAGCTGCTGAAATCGCTAATACAGCTCATAAAAATGGTACCACATTAAAAGAAGAAGCAGTAAATTTAGGATATGTTACTGCTGAAGATTATGATGCTTGGGTTAAACCTGAAGAGATGGTTGGTGGATTAAAATAAAAAGTTCAAGAGCATCTTATCTTATTATATAAAAAAACCTCTCAATTAAATTGAGAGGTTTTTTATTGGATTTATATTAGAAAATATACCTTAATTTATCTTTTAATAAAAATATTAGTATAATACCAATCTCCTTCTGTATTTTGTTCAGCTGATACATCAAAATTTGTATAATCTCCTTCTATATTTTCTCTGTGGGAATCACTTTTTAACCAAGCATTAACCACTGATGATGCTTGTGTATATCCGTAAGCCACATTTTCTGAAACTGTTTTAGCACCTGCATTTGCCTTTAAATAATTACTTCTTGAGTAAAAATTATCATGAGACACTTCATTTTCAATAACCATATGTTCTGTATGTGTGTAAGCCTGACCTTTTATTATATCCATTTTACCAAGAGGATTTAATCCTAGACTTAATCTATGATTGTTAATTAATTCTAAAATTTGAATTTCTATGGTTTTTGCTTCAGGAACAACAAGATTTTCATTTAAAGCATTAGCATTATCATCTAAGCTATCAGTAGAACAAGAAAAACTAAAACTAGTCAATAATACTAGCAAAAGTAGTCGGGTTAATGATTTCATGGTTAAGTAATTTAGATTTGGTTCAATAAATTTAAATCACTTAATCCGAAGCAAATGTTAAAAAAATGTTAAAATCGATAAAAAACAAACAGATAATCGATTTTTTATGTTTTTAATCGATGAAATGCGTTTCAAAAATATATTTTTCAGTATTTCATCCGATTTTTATGGAGATAATCGATTAATTTTCCAATTATAATCGTCTTGTAGTTGGTATCTAATTCTATCATGCAATCTGTTAGGTCTCCCTTGCCAAAACTCAATTTCTACAGGTCTTACTAAATATCCTCCCCAAAAATTTGGTCTTGGTATTTCTTTGCCTTCAAATTCTTTTTCAAGTTTAACGAGTTTGTTTTCTAAAATATCTCTGTTTTTAATAACTTCACTTTGATTGGATACTATTGCCCCTAACTGACTGCCTCGTGGGCGGGATTCAAAATAGCCATCACTTAAGTTTTCAGAGATTTTTTCGGCTTTTCCTTTTATAATTATTTGTCGTTCGGCACTATTCCAAAAAAAAGATAAACATACATTTGGGTTTTGCTCGATAGCCTTTCCTTTTTCACTATTATAATTAGTATAAAATATAAATCCTTCGTAAGTGTATCTTTTAAGAAGTACTACCCTACTCTTTGGATAACCATCTAAACCTATAGTGGAAATAGTCATGGCATTTGTTTCTTCAACTTCAAAATTAGTATCAACTTCATAGAACCATTTTTGAAATAATTCCATAGGATTATCGCTTATATTACTTTCAAGCAGCTGTTCCTTTTCATACGATTTTCTGTAATTACTTAAGTCTGTATTCATTATGAAATTTTGAATATAATTATAAACTAATTGCTTTAGGGTTCAATAAAAATCATATAAATTTAAACAATAATTAATAGCAATGCGTTTCGAAGACAGTAAATATTGTAAAGAACTAGAATATAAAAAACTAGTCTTTTCTTTTGGGAATTTTTATTTGTGTAAATATTTTTTTGTGGCAGAATTGAATGAAGGAGAACATTTTGATTGGGAAAAAATAAAACTGGTAATGTCCAAGCTTATTGAATTTTATGGACACGGTATTCAATTGGGATATATTTCAAATAGAATACATTCATATTCTGTGGATCCTTATTCTTGGCAAAAAGTTGATAAAAAATATGGAATTATTTTAGCCAGTGCTATAATTTATTATAATGATTTTAGTTATAAGAACGCAACTCTTGAAAAACAATTTTCTAACAAAAGCATAAAGAGATGTATCAATTTAGATGAAGCCATCCATTGGATGAAAAACCTAAAAGAATTTAATTAAACTCAAACACTTTACCATCTTCAGCTAATTCAACAGTATTGAAAATAGTTTGTGCCTCGGTTTTAAAGTCGTTTAAACTCCCGTATCTTGTTGAATAATGCCCTAAAATTAATGTGCCTGCATTTGCCTTTTTTGCAATACTAGCTGCTTGTTTTGCAGTACTATGTTTGGTTGGATCAGCTAATCTTTCATGTTGTTCTAAAAAAGTAGATTCATGATACAAAACATCAACATCTTTTATAATAGGAACAATATCTTCTTTATAAGCCGTATCGCTACAAAAAGCGTAGCTCATAGGTTTTTTTCCTGATTTTGTCACCAACTTATTTGGGATAAGCTCACCATCTTCATTTATTACATCAAAACCTTGCTTTAATTTTCTGTAGTAAGCAGTATCTATATTTTTTTTTAATACCGCTTCCATTTTTAATTTACGCTCGCCTTCCTTTTCCTTAAAAAGAAAACCATTAGTATAAACTCGATGAGTTAAAGGAATCGTATAGACTTCAACTTCATCATCCTCAAAAATCAACTCAGATTCTGTTGAAACCAACTCATGGAAAATAAGTTGATAATTAGTCCATGAATCGGCAAGCTTCATTTGAAGCGTGATGATTTCTTTAATGCCTTTTGGACCATAAATGTGCAAATCTGCTTCTCTTGTAAGCAATCTAAAAGTTGAAATTAATCCAGCCAGGCCAAAAAAATGGTCTCCATGTAAATGAGAGATAAAAATATGCCTAATTCTATTGAATTTTATTTTATGCTTTCTTAACTGTACTTGAGTTCCTTCTCCACAATCAATTAAAAACATATGTTTTTTAATTTCAATGACTTGCGAAGTTGGGTTTGTTAATTCTCTTGGAGTCGCACTGTAACAGCCTAAAATTGTAAGTTTCATCTAAAAACCTAAATCCCTTTCCATCTCTTCCATTTCAATAATATCATATGCCTCTTGTAAAGTAGGCACAACAACTATTTCATCTGGAGTTTCATCTAAATCTATTTTATCTGAAACAATAACAAAAGAATGTTTTGATTTTCTATGGTCATCCGAAAGCTCTAAAAATTCTAAAAGATCGGTTAAATTTAACTTATTTAAACTTGTTAAGTTCAGAATAATATTATCGTTTTTAAGCTTTGAGTAAACGTCATTTATTTTTTTAACTAACTCAACAGGAGTTGCTTTTTCTTGAGTAATGAGTGAAATATTTCCGTTTTGATCTAAAATCATATTAATGCTTAATTTTTGATGCTAATAGGTAGATAACTGCCATTCGTATTGCAACACCATTTTGTACCTGTTCTAAAATGATTGATTGTTTGGAATCAGCCACATCACTAGTAATTTCAACACCTCTATTAATTGGCCCAGGATGCATAATGGTAATTTCTTTATCTAAAGAATCTAAAAACTCTTTATTAACACCATATTGCTGAGTATATTCTCTGGTTGTTGGAAAATAGCTTATATCCATTCTTTCATTTTGAACGCGCAACATATTTGCCACATCACACCAGTTCAATGCTTTTCTTAAATCTAATTCAACCTTAACACCTAACTTATCTATATATTTAGGAATCAGAGTTTTTGGTCCGCAAACCATTACATTTGCACCTTGAAGTTGTAAGGCAAAAATATTTGATAAAGCTACGCGACTATGTAAAATATCTCCAACAATTACAATATTTCTACCTTTAACTTCTCCATATTTTTCTCTTATAGAATAAGAATCCAATAAAGCTTGCGTTGGATGTTCATGTGCGCCGTCTCCAGCATTTACAATACTTGCTTTTACATGCTTTGATAAAAATACACCTGCTCCTGGATTTGGATGCCTCATAACAACCATGTCAACTTTCATTGATAAGATATTGTTAACCGTATCAATAAGTGTTTCTCCTTTTTTTACAGATGATTGTGCAGAAGAAAAATTAATGACATCTGCTGACAACCTTTTTTCTGCCAGTTCAAACGATAGCCTTGTTCTGGTAGAATTTTCAAAAAATAAATTGGCAATTGTAATATCTCTGAGTGAAGGAACTTTTTTAATCGGTCTATTGATCACTTCTTTAAAGTGGTCGGCAGTTTCAAAAATAAGTTGAATATCTTGTTTGTTAAGATATTTGATTCCTAATAAGTGATTCACACTTAACTCGCTCATGGGTCATTATTTATTTATTAAGTAAACCGAGTCCTCTCCGTCATTTTCAACCCAATTTACTTTTACTTTTTCATCATTTATTACATCTACCTGCCTGCCTCTGTAATCTGGTTGAATAGGTAAATGCCTGCTAAAACGTCTGTCAATTAGTGTTAATAGCTCTATTTCATTTGGCCTTCCAAATGATTGTATCGCAGTTAATGCTGCTCTAATACTTCTTCCTGTATAAAGTACATCGTCAATAAATACAACAGTTTTATTTTCTACAATGAAGTTTATAAGGGTTGAATTGGCTTCTAAAGGCTTATCTCCTCTTCTAAAATCATCTCTAAAGAAAGTGATATCTAAAAACCCTAACTGTATGTCTTTAACTTTATAATCGTCTTTTAAAATTTTAGCAATTCTATTCGCTAAAAAAACGCCACGAGGCTGCAATCCGATTAAAACGGTATTTGAAAAGTCGTTATGTTTTTCAATAAGTTGACAAGCCAATCGGTGAAGAATGATGTTTACCTCTTTTTCGTTAAGTAAAACTTTTTGACTCATATACTATCCAAACGTATCTGGAATACAAATGTAATGTAAAAATTTAAAAATATTAGGTTAAATATTAGTTTAAAAACTGGTTAAATAAAAAAAGCCTTCAATTTCTTGAAGGCTTCTAATTTATAAAGATTGAGAATTAAAAAATAATCAAATTATTTTTTAGTTTTTTTCCCATCCATTTTATCTTTAAGAGCTTGTAAAGCTTCGTTAGCATCACCAATAGTTGGTTTAGCTTCAGCAGCTTGATCAGCTACTTTTTTAGCAGCAGCTTTAACATTAGCTATTTCTTCAGCTTTAAATATTGCTGTATGAGAAGCTACTACACGTTTAAACTCTTTATTGAATTCAATGATTTTAAATTCAGCAGATTCTCCTTTTTTAAGTTTTTTACCGTCTTCTTTTTCAAGGTGACGAGTAGGAACAAATGCTACAATATCTTCGTTAAATTCAACTGTTGCACCTTTATCAACGATATCAGTGATTTCAGCTGTATGAACTGTATCCAAAGCGAAGTCTGTTTCATAAACATCCCAAGGATTTTCAGTGGTTTGTTTGTGACCTAAGCTTAATTTACGTCCTTCAACATCTAATTCTAATACAACAACATCTAATTTGTCGCCAACAGCACAAAATTCACTTGGATGCTTAATCTTCTTAGTCCAAGATAAATCAGAAATATAAATTAATCCGTCAATACCTTCTTCTAATTCAACAAACACACCAAAGTTTGTAAAGTTACGAACCACACCAACATGTTTAGAACCTACTGGATATTTACCAGTAATATCTGTCCATGGATCTGGAGTAATTTGTTTGATACCAAGTGACATTTTACGCTCTTCTCTATCTAAAGTTAAGATGATTGCTTCAACTTCGTCTCCAACAGAAACGAAATCTTGTGCTGAACGTAAGTGAGTTGACCATGACATTTCTGATACGTGAATTAAACCTTCAACACCATCAGCAACTTCAATAAATGCACCGTAATCTGCGATAACAACCACTTTTCCTTTTACTTTATCTCCAACTTTTACAGTATCGGCTAAAGCTTCCCAAGGATGTTTGCTTAATTGTTTTAATCCTAATTGGATTCTAGATTTGTTTTCATCAAAATCAAGAATTACAACATTAAGTTTTTGATCAAGTTCAACGATTTCATTTGGATGATTGATTCTAGACCAAGATAAGTCTGTAATGTGAATTAAACCATCAACACCACCAAGATCAATAAATACACCATAAGAAGTTACGTTTTTAACAACTCCTTCTAGTACTTGACCCTTTTCTAATTGACCAATGATTTCTTTCTTTTGTTCTTCAATATCAGCTTCAATTAAAGCTTTATGAGAAACTACTACGTTTTTGAATTCGTGGTTAATTTTCACAACTTTAAACTCCATAGTTTTATTTACAAATTGATCGTAATCTCTAATTGGTTTCACATCAATTTGAGAACCTGGTAAGAATGCTTCGATGCCGAATACATCTACAATCATACCACCTTTAGTTCTACATTTAACAAAACCATTAACGATTTCACCAGATTCATGAGCCGCATTAACACGATCCCATGCTTTAATTACTCTAGCTTTTCTGTGAGATAATACTAACTGTCCAGTTGCATCTTCACGTACGTCAATTAATACTTCTACTTTGTCCCCAACTTTTAAGTTAGGATTGTAACGAAATTCGTTTAAAGAGATTACACCTTCAGATTTTGCGTTAATGTCAATAATAGCATCACGATCTGTAATGTGAACTACTTTTCCAATAACAACTTCATCATTAAGAGTGTCAACGAAATTTTCTGCTACTAATTTTTCAAATTCTTTAAGCTGTTTGTCATCAACTTCATCAATACCTTCTTGGTAATTGTGCCAGTTAAAATCTTTTAAGAATTTTTCGGGATTTGCTTGAGCTTCAGATACTACTGGAACTTCTACAGTTGCTGCTTCAACAGCCTCAACTTCAGCTTGTTTTGCTTTTTCAGCCATGTGCTGATTAAATTTTTGTATTCTGTATGTTACGGAAGATTTAAGCGATAAACACACAGAAGTGTTGTTATTTTTTAGTTTCATTCCTTTTCTCTTTCCATCAATTCGCTAAAAGGAGTGCAAAAATATATATTCTTAGCTTAATTACCTAATAATGAATGAATAAATTAATGTGACTTTAAATACCTTTTTGTGTCAAAAATTTTTAAAAATCAAACTTAACTATTGATTAACAATTATAATTAAGAAAATTATTAACTTAGTATAACTAAATTAACACTTAAAAAAGTAAAAATTATGACAATGAAAGCAAAGTACCAAGCAGTTTTAGATTTAGGTGAAACCTTAAGTATTAAAGATGGTAATGTTACCGAAGAAAACGGTGTGTTAAAAGTTAAAGGAATGACTCAAACACAGTATGAAAAAGATTTGCTTTGGGATAAAATAAAAGAAATTGGTGGTGAAAAACCATCTGATATTTTGGCTAACATTACAGTCGCAGATACAAGTTTATACCACAAGCATACTGTGAAAAGCGGTGAAACTTTAGGTAAAATAGCTAAGCATTATTACAAAAATGCTGCTAAATACAAAGAAATATTTGAAGCTAATACTAATATTTTAAAGAATCCTGATTTAATCCATCTGGGTCAAGAATTAATTATTCCTAATCTATAACATTATAATTAGATTTTTAAACTTAAAAAGGCAATCATTTTGATTGCTTTTTTTGTTTCATTTTAATTTAAAATTAAAGATACTAACCCATTGTGCATTTTGAATAAAATTTGTCACCTCTGTAAATGTTAACTAATTCGAGGACAAAATTAAAGAATACTTAGTTTTGTTTTATGAGAAATGACATTCAATCGTGTTCAATAAAACAAAACGCACAACGGGTATTGTAAAGTTAATCTGATAATTAATGGCTTTTAACTAAAAATCATTCAAAAAGGTGTTATTTAAATTTAAATAAAATATATTTGATAAGCCGACCAGATTTACTTAATAATAAATGAATTAATATTTTATTTAAATAACCTTTTTATCATGAAAAAAACTACACTATTATTTTTATTTACAACTTTAAGTTTTTTAACTTATTCACAAGAAGTTACACTTTTTGATTTTGGTTCTAATACTTACCTAACAGCAGGTAATTGGAACAATATTACCGATGCTACTTTAACTGGTTCTAATGTTTTAATTGATGACCAAGGAACCTTTACCGGTGAAACACTCACAATTACAGATGCATTTGACGATGATCCGGGTGAATTAGGCACAACATCTCCCGATGGAAGCTTACCTTTTCCTAGTTCTTCAACAATAGATTTTTTCTTTGGAGAAGATCAACCTTTTAATGCTGGAACACTAAGTACCGAACCAACAGGAGGATTTACCTTGTCTGGTCTGGAAGCTGGGAAATATTATTCTTTTAAAATTTTTGCGTCTAGAGCGGGAGTTAGTGAAAATAGAGAAACATTATATACTATTACAGGTAATTCTGGCGACCAAACAGCAACTTTAAACCCATCGGGAAATACTTCAAATGTGGCAGCCATATATAATGTACAACCTGATATCAATGGTGAAATCATTATTGATGTGAGAAAAGGATTGAATAATGTAAATGCAACTGGTTTTTACTATTTAGGTGCTATTGAGATGACTAAAACAGATATGGCTTTATCAGCAGATAGTTTTAGCTTTAACGGTTTAGTAAACATTTATCCTAATCCATCTTCAAAATATATTAACATAAGTTACAGCCTAAAAGAAGCTGCCAAAGTTAAAATGAGTATATACAACATTAATGGTAAAGCTGTAAAAACAATTTTAAATGAAAAAAAATCTGTTGGTAGTTTTATTGAAACATGGGACAGATCTAATGTAGCTTCTGGATTATATATTTTAGAAATTGATGCAGATGGAAGAAAATATAACTCTAAAATAGTTTTAGAATAAACATTTACACATTATATTCAAACAAAAAAGGCAATCTAAACGATTGCCTTTTTTGTTTATTATCTTTTCAGCACAGCATTAACCAAATCGAGAATGGTCTTGAATTGCTCATCTAACGACATATTAGAATTATCAATTTCAATGGCATCATTCGCTTTGTATAATGGAGAATCTTCTCTTGTAGAATCTAAATAATCGCGTTCCTGAACATTTTGAAGAACGTCTTGATAAGTCACATTCTCACCTTTAGCTTTCAGCTCATTATATCTTCTTAAAGCTCTAGTTTCAGCAGAAGCTGTCATAAATAATTTTAATTCAGCATCCGGGAAAACAACAGTACCAATATCGCGTCCATCCATTACAATACCTTTTTCTTCTCCCATTTTATGTTGCTGCCTAACTAATTGTTGTCTTACTTGAGGAATGGCAGAAACTTTACTAACATAATTTGAGACTTCTAAAGTTCTAATTTCTTTTTCAACGTTAATTCCATTTAAATAAACTTCGGCAAAGCCTAAATCCTTATTGAATTTAAAACTCACAGAGACATTATCTAGCTTTGATATAAGTTCTTCTACATTAAAATTGTTTTCGTCAATCAACCCATTACTCATTGCAAAATAAGTAACAGCTCTATACATAGCTCCAGAATCAATATAAACATACCCTAAATGTTTAGCAAGTTGTTTAGCTACTGTACTTTTTCCTGTTGAAGAAAACCCATCTATGGCAATTGTTATTTTTTTATGACTCATATTTATTGTAAATCTATTTGCAATCCAAAAAAGTTTGAATTGGCTGCGCTTGTATATTTAGCATGCGTATAACTAAATCGCATTTTATTAAGTTTTATTGAAAAACCTGCAGATAACCCTGAAAAATTACGTTGATCCACAATACGCAATTCTTCTGCTCTTCTAAAATTATATCCTAAACGAATATTAAAGCCTCCTTCAGGAAACAATTCTGCTCCTAAAATGGCATGTCTTATCACTTTTCCTAAAAAACCAACTTTTTCTGGTGTTTGGTTGCCTGACAAATCTGAAGTTACACGTGCAGGATTTGAAACTGCTATTGGCCATTCCTGTAAATTCTCAAGAGTAATATGCCAACGAATTGGTACATTTTCTAAGCGTTGAGACATTCCAAAATCAATTTCAAATGGTAAAGGTTCATTTAATCCAGCATAGGTCGTTATTTGAGTTCCAAGATTTCTCAAAACCAAAGCTGCACGAAAATCTAAATCTTCATTGATATAAAGCAAGCCTAAATCTGTTGCAACTCCTAATGAATTATATTGCTCTAATTTTGAAGTAATAAATTTTAAATTAGCTCCAAAATAAAAATCACTATGCCCTATTTGCAATGCATAACCAAATGACAATGCTGCTTCATTTCCTGTAAAAGTACCTGTAGAAACTCCATTTTCATCATATCCATCAAAAGTTCCATAATTTATATAAGTTATTCCAGCATGAAAAGTTTGTGTTCTTCTATCAACAGTATATGCGTATGAAGCCGTACCATAACTAATACCACCTAAATAACTTGTGTAATTTAATGCCAACTGATTATCCATATCAGGATTTATAGTTGCTGGATTATAGAGTCCTTGAGCAACATCGTAATCTACATTAGTGAGAACTTTACCACCAAGTGCTGCCTGACGAGGTGATGAAACCAAATTTAAAAATTGATAGGTAGATTCACCTCCAACTTGGGCATTGGTTGCAACACTAATTAACAAACAAAAAAAAGTGATAATTCTCTTCAACATATAGAGCGCAAAGTAACTAAATCTATCTTAGAACGAAAGCAGCTTGTAAATATTTTAAATCATAAAAAACCTCGAAGTAAATCGAGGTTTAAAAATTATAATGTCTTAGCGTTTTGAACCTTTTGATTGGTGAGTGCTATTTTAATAACATCACTCATATCTGTTACATAATGAAACGTTAATCCTTTTAAATACTCAGGCTTAATTTCTTCAATATCGCTTCGGTTATCTTCACAAAGTAAAATCTCTTTAATTCTGGCACGTTTTGCTGCCAAAATCTTTTCTTTTATTCCTCCAACAGGAAGCACTTTTCCACGTAAAGTAATCTCACCAGTCATAGCTAGGCTTTTCTTTACTTTTCTTTGGGTAAATAAAGACACTAAAGATGTTAACATGGTTACACCTGCACTTGGTCCATCTTTTGGTGTAGCTCCTTCTGGTACGTGAATATGCACGTTATAAGAATCAAATACCGTTGGATTAATTCCAAAATCTTCTGCATTTGATTTTATATATTCCATAGCTATGGTGGCAGATTCTTTCATGACAGTTCCAAGGTTTCCTGTTATTGTCATGGTCCCTTTTCCTTTTGACAAAATTGATTCAATGAATAAAATATCACCACCAACACGCGTCCAAGCTAAACCTGTAACCACACCGGCAACGTTATTATTTTCATATTTATCGCGTTCTAACTTTGGTCCACCTAAAACCTCAACAATGTCTTCATTTGATATTTTGACATTATAGGTTTCTTCCATGGCTATATTTTTTGCAGCATATCTAACCATTTTTGCTATTTGCTTTTCTAAGCTTCTAACACCAGATTCTCGTGTATAGCCTTCAACAATTTTTTCTAATTGAGACTTTGCTATTTTTAAATCATCTTCACTTAAACCATGCTCTTTTAATTGCTTTGGAAGTAAATGACGTTTGGCAATTTCCACCTTTTCTTCAATGGTATAGCCTGTAACATTGATTATTTCCATTCTGTCTAACAATGCTGGCTGAATAGTTGACAAACTATTACATGTTGCTATGAACATAACTTTAGATAGGTCGTAACCCATTTCCAAAAAGTTATCATAAAACTCATTATTTTGTTCTGGATCAAGCACTTCTAACATCGCAGAAGATGGATCGCCTTGATGTGAATTTGAAAGTTTATCAATTTCATCTAAAACAAAAACCGGATTGGATTTTCCAGCCTTTTTAATACTCTGTACAATACGACCTGGCATAGCACCAATATAGGTTTTTCTATGACCTCTTATCTCTGCTTCATCACGTAAACCACCTAACGACATTCGCACATATTCTCTCCCTAAAGCTTCTGCAATAGACTTTCCTAAAGATGTTTTACCAACACCCGGAGGGCCATATAAACACAGAATTGGAGATTTCATGTCATTTCTCAATTTTAAAACTGCCAGATGTTCTATGATTCTTTTCTTAACATCTTCCAAACCAAAATGATCTCTATCCAGAATTCTTCTAGCTCGTTTTAAATCAAATTTATCTTTGCTAAACTCATCCCAAGGCAAATCTAAAAACAGATCTAGATAATTTCTTTGAATGGAATATTCTGCAACCTGAGGATTCATTCGCTGCATTTTAGCTAACTCCTTTTCAAAATGAGATTCAACTTTTTCATTCCATTTTTTAGTTTTGGAACGGATACGCATTTCCTCAATTTCCTCGTCATGACTTACACCACCAAGTTCTTCTTGAATGGTTTTCATTTGTTGATGAAGAAAATATTCGCGCTGTTGTTGACTCATATCCATTTGAACTTTGGACTGGATATCATTTTTAAGTTCCAATTTCTGAAACTCAACATTCATAAATTTAAGAGTTTCTAAAGCACGTTTTTTTAAGTCGTTTATTTCTAAAAGACTTTGTTTTTCTGCAACTGAAAGATTCATGTTTGACGAAACAAAATTTATCAAAAATGAATTGCTTTCTATGTTTTTTATAGCAAAAGAAGCTTCACTTGGAATATTTGGACTGTCTTTTATAATTTGAAGCGCCAAGTCTTTTATAGAATCAATGATAGCAACAAACTCTTTATTGCTCATTGCAGGTCTTGCCTCAGGAATTTCTCTGATTGTAGCATTCATGTAAGGCTCTTCAGTAATAACTTCAGCAACTTTAAAGCGCTTTTTACCTTGAATAATAACTGTTACGTTTCCATCGGGCATTTTTAAAACACGTAAAATTCTTGCTACTGTACCAGTTTCATGAATATCTTTAGCAGTTGGATCTTCAATAGATTCGTCTTTTTGAGCCACTACACCGATAACCTTGTTTCCTTTATTGGCATCGTTTATCAGTTTAATTGACTTATCTCTTCCAGCTGTAATTGGAATAACTACTCCAGGAAAAAGCACCGTATTTCTTAAAGGCAATATTGGTAAAATCTCGGGCAAAACTTCTTTATTTATTTCTTCTTCATCTTCGGGTGTCATCAAAGGAATTAATTCTGAATTCTCATCAAACTCTTGGAATGACAAACTGTCAAGACTTATAAAATTAGATTTCTTCATATATGTTTTCAGGTCAATATGTCATTAAAACTCTATTGATACTATTTTGTTTTTTTTATTAAAAATAATAAATTATTGAATATCAAATATTTAATATGTATTTTAGATATTCTTTCATCTAATAATTTCAATAGCTATGCCATACTCAAATATGAAATAATAAAAAATTGGATTATACGGTAAATCTTACAATATATAGTTTTATATTTGTAATATTAATCTTAAAAGCACTATGATGAAATTAAATCAATTCCTACTTTTTACGTTATGTTTAACCTTTTTTGCTTGTAGTACTGAATCTACAGATACTCCAGAAGAAGAAAACCCAGCTGATAATACTTTATTGAAGAAAATAATTTACAACAAAGGAACAGTTGACGAATATTCAGAGACTTATAACTATAATGGCAACAAATTAATAAGTGTTGTTGGAACTGATGGTAGTGAAGAATGGAAAAATGTTTATACCTATGACGATAATGACAATTTAATTAAAGACGATTATTTTGATGCAGACGGACATATAGCTTCTGTCGTATTAGAGTATAATTCCGAAAATAAAATTGCTACATATACTGAAACTTTTCTTGAGTCTTCTGGATTAGGTGATCGTAAATATAAAAGCGTTTTCACTTATAACAATGACGGTACTTTAACCAATAAAGTTTATGTGAGTTATTCTAATTCTGATTTTGAATTAGGCTGGACTGAAACAATTACTCTAAACGGAAAAAATATTGCAGAAATAGCTGATGATGAAGGTTATAAAATATCATATGGGTATGATGACAAAAATGGCATGTTTAAAAACATTCATGCCATTGAAGTACTTAATATCTTAAGTGAAAATGAATTTGGGGCCTATATTTATGGAAACACCAATAATATTGTTAGTTATGTAGAAAGTGATACTAGTATTAGTGGCAACTATAATGATAAATATGAGTACACTTATAACGAAAAAAATTATCCAAAAACTTGTATATATACATCTCAATATGGTAATGGATATGAAGATATTGAAACCATAGAATTTTTCTACGAATAATTACAGAAACAAATCCATTAAAAAGGGCTGATTTAAAATATAAATTAGCCCTTTTTAATTTTACATCTTCCCTACTTTCTTCAAAACAAAAAGCAGAACAATTGGGATTGCCAATAAAATAATCATCAATAAATTTTCTTTAAATAACCAAGAAGCTAAAATTAAAGTTATAATATAACCTCCAATGGCACCACCAAAATGAGCATCGTGCCCAATATTGCCGATTCTATTTTTCATTCCGTAAATCGAGTATAATAAATATCCTATTCCAAAAACATAAGCAGGTATTGGAATTGGTATAAAAAAGATGTACAAACTCATTCCTGGTTGCAATAAAATGGCTGAGTAAATAATTCCCATTACTGCACCACTGGCACCAACAGCACTATAATGATATTCATCTTTATGAAAGTATAATGACAGTAAACTACCTAATATTAAACTACCGACATAAATAATTACAAAACTTAAAACACCTAAGTCACCAATAACAACACTTGCAAAAAAGTATAATGAAAACATATTAAAAAACAAGTGGGCATTATCTGCATGTAAAAACCCCGAACTAAATATTCTAAACTGTTCACCTCTTCTAATAGCACCAACATTGAATTTATATTTTTCAAAAAAACCAAAATCACTAAATCCTTTATAAGATATTATAACATTGGCAGCAATAATAATTATGGTAACTAAATCTAATTTGCTCATGTGGTTTAAACGTTTAAATAATTTATAACATATATTTGTTGTTGCAAATTTAAAATTAATTAATGCAATTTCTTGTTTACATTCTAGTTTATCCTTTTTTGTGGATTATTTCAATTCTTTCTTTTAGATTATTGTATCTTTTTTCAGACTGCATATATGTATTGATGTATTATGTTATTGGGTATAGAAGAAAAACAGTTGATGATAATCTTAGACTTGTATTTCCTGATAAAACAGAAACTGAAATTGTTCAAATTAGAAAAAAATTCTATCATCATTTATGTGATATGTTTTTAGAAATGGCTAAGACTATGAGCATTTCTGAAAATGAATTAAAAAGACGATTTAAAATTATTAATCCAGAAGAGTTTAAACGTTTAGAATCATTAAATAAAAGCATCATTCTCATATTTGGGCATTACGCGAGTTGGGAATGGTCTATTGTTATTCAAAACTATATTAATTTTAAAGGGTTGGCAGTATACAAAAAGCTTGCAAACCCGTATTTTGATAAATTAGTGCGAGCAATTAGGTCGAAATTCAACACTTCACTTATTAGTACCAAAGAAACTATATCTTATATTAATAATCTAGAAAGCAATGGTATAAAAAGTATTACGGGATTTATAAGTGACCAATCTCCAAAAGTTTCAGCCGATGTATATTGGAATGATTTTATGGGAATACATGTGCCGTGTTTTACTGGAGCAGAACGATTAGCAAAAAAATTAGATTTTACTACCGCTTATTTAAAAGTAACAAAAGTAAAACGTGGATTCTATGAAGCAGAAGTTATAACACTTGCAGAAAACTCTTTAGAATATCCTGATTACAAATTAACAGATATATTTCTACGTGAAGTTGAAAAACAAATTTATGAAGCTCCTGAATATTATTTTTGGACGCATAAACGTTGGAAACATCGTGAAAAACTTGCTAAACAATAAACTGATTATCAATGAAAATCTCAAGCATTCTGTTTATTCCATTAAAAATTAAACCTTTAAAGAACCTCGAAACCCCCTAGCAGCATAATAAGATTCTGCGCCATTGTGATAAATAAAAACATTTCCATAACGGAAATCTGCAAAAACAGCACCACCTTGTTTTCTTATATCCGAAGGCGTTTTTAACCAACTGGATGTTTTAGTATCAAAATCACCAAGTGTCTGTAGTTGCCTGTATTGCTCTTCATTTAAAATTTCAATGCCCATACCAGCAGCCATATCAATGGCATTATTTTTTGGTTTAAATTGTTTTCTTGCTTCTAATGCTTCACGATCGTAACAAACACTTCTTCGTTCTTTAGGGCTTTCCGTGGAGCAATCACAAAATACATATTCGCTTGTATTCTTATCAAAACCAATAACATCTGGTTCACCGCCCGTTTTTTCCATTTCGTTTAGTGACCAAAATTTTTCGGTGTCCCCTTCTATCTTCATTTTAACTTCAGCCCATTTAAGACCTTCATGCCTATTCATGTTGTTCTCAAAGCGAGACTTTAATACTTCTAATAGTCTTGTTTTTTGTTCTGTTGACAATTCCTTTGTTTTATTCATAGTCTTGCTATTTTAAAGTGAGTTCGATTTATTGAAAGTTGCAAATCAGATGATTACATCTTTTTTTTTAGCGAATTTTGTCATTTCGAACGAAGAATGAGGAGAAATCTCATTCTACTGAGATGTCTCGTCGCTCATGCTTCACTCTGTCGACATGACAAATAATTAAATATCAGAATTTTACATGAAAATATTTTATTGGAATTTATATCGAACTCACGTTATTTTATCTTAATTTTCATTAGCAATCACACCAATCTCCGAAATAAACTTATCAGCTAAACTATCCGCTTCTTGTTGCGATTTTGCTTCGGTATAAATTCTAATAATAGGTTCTGTATTGCTTTTACGAAGGTGAACCCAACTTTCATAAAAATCAATTTTAACGCCATCAATGGTTGTTAATTGTTCGTTTTGATAACGGTTTTCCATTGCTTTTAAAATAGCATCAACATCTAAATTAGGAGTCAATTCTATTTTCTTTTTACTCATAAAATAGTTAGGATAGGTTTTTCTAAGTTCACTCACTTTCATTTGCTTATCAGCCAACAAACTTAAAAACAAAGCTACACCAACAAGAGCATCCCTACCATAATGAGATTCTGGATATATAATTCCCCCATTTCCTTCTCCTCCAATCACAACTTTATTTTTCTTCATTAATTTAACTACATTCACTTCACCAACAGCGCTTGCTTCATAAGTTCCTCCGTATTTTTCGGTAACATCTCTTAAAGCTCTTGTTGAACTCATATTGCTAACTGTATTTCCAGGTGTTCTACTCAAAACATAATCAGCACAGGCAACCAATGTATATTCTTCTCCAAACATTTCTCCATTTTCATCCATAAAAGCCAATCTATCTACATCTGGATCTACAACAATTCCAAAATCAGCATGTTCTTTTACCACTTTTTCCGATAAGTCTGTTAAATGCTCTTTTAAAGGTTCTGGATTATGAGGAAACTGACCATTTGGTTCACAATATAATTTCACAACATGAACTCCTAAACGGTCTAAAAGCAATGGAATAGCAATTCCTCCGGTAGAATTCACACCATCTACGACCACTTTAAATCTAGCCTCTTCAATAGCTTTAACATTAACAAGTTGCAAATCCAAAACTTCAATAATATGCAAATCTATATAGGCTTTGTTTTTTGTAATCTTTCCTAAACTATCTACATCTGCAAATAACATGTTATCACTTTCTGCAATTTCTAAAATTTTTGCACCTTCAACATCGTCTAAAAACTCTCCCTTAGCATTTAAAAGCTTTAAAGCATTCCATTGTTTTGGATTATGACTTGCTGTAAGTATAATACCTCCATCTGCATGTTCCATTGGAACCGCTAATTCAACTGTTGGCGTAGTGGAAAGCCCTAAATCAACCACGTGAATTCCAAGTCCAACTAAGGTATTCATAACCAAATTCTGAATCATTTCTCCAGAAATTCTGGCATCTCTACCCACAACGACTTTATAGTCTTCTTTGTCGCGTTGCTGCTTGATCCAAACCCCATAAGCCGATGCAAATTTAACTGCATCAATAGGTGTTAAATTATCACCTACTTGCCCTCCAATGGTACCTCTAATTCCTGAAATTGATTTTATTAGTGTCATATTTGAATGTTATTTTTAACAAACCTACATATTTTTTCTAGCTTACATTTTAATATTTAATAAAAAATATTTAAACGAATAATTTAAAGTTAAAGTACAAAACATCCATTTGAATTTGTAAATTTCGCAAATGAATTACTTAGCTCACATATATCTTTCAGGAGATAATGACCTTGTTACCATTGGCAATTTTATTGCAGATGGAATTAAAGGAAAAGATTATGAATATTATCCTAAAGAAATTCAAATAGGTATTTTATTGCACAGAAATATTGATACGTTTACTGATGCACATAAAACTGTTAGAAAAAGTACCAAACGATTGCATGAAAAATACAGTCATTATTCAGGGATTATTGTTGATATGCTTTACGATCATTTTTTGGCCAAAAACTGGAGTAAATACTGTGATATCCCTTTAGAAGCATATGCTGAATCATTTTATTATTCCTTAGAAACCCATTATGAAGTTTTGCCAATGCGAATTCAAAAAATGATGCCTTATATGTTAACCGATAACTGGTTGGTGAGTTATGCGTCAATTGATGGAATAACTAGAGCATTAGAAGGCATGAACAGGAGAACAAAAAACAAATCAAGTATGAATGAAGCTGTAAACGAACTTGAAGAATTTTATGATGATTTTGAAAATGAATTCACTCACTTTTTTGATGAACTTATTGAATTTTCAAAAGATAAATTAAAAGAAATAGAATGTAAAATCAACCACTAATGAAAAACACTTTTAATGTATTATTACTAATATTATTATGCCTTTCTTGTAACACAACCAAAACTGAAGTTAAAAAAATCAATAAAAGAGGTTTAATTTCAAATCATGGTATGGTAGTTTCTGCTCGGGTTGAAGCTTCACAAATTGGAGTAGATATTTTAAAAAAAGGGGGCAATGCTTTCGACGCTATGGCTGCAACTGGATTAGCTTTAGCTGTAGCATATCCGTTTGCTGGAAATCTTGGTGGTGGTGGGTTTATGGTTTACAGAAAAGCTAATGGTGATATTGGTGGTATTGATTATAGAGAAAAAGCCCCTTTAACAGCAACAAAAAACATGTATTTAGATGAAAACGGTGAAGTTATCCCTAATAAAAGCACATTAGGTTCTTTAGCTGTTGGAGTTCCAGGGAGCATTGCAGGAATTTTTGAAGTGCATGAAAGATTTGGAAACTTACCAATGAAAGATATTCTTGAACCTGTAATTGCACTTGCTTCTAAAGGTGTAGTTGTTACTAAAAATCAAGCAAATAGATTTAATAATTATCAAAATCAGTTTCGTTTAGTGAATAAAGATTCTTTATTGTTTTACAAGGTTTGGAAAGAAAATGACACCATTAAATACCCCGCTTTAGCAAAAACTTTAGAACGTATTTTAAAAAATGGTAAGGATGAATTTTATAAAGGGAAAACCGCTAAAATATTGGTTAAATTTTTACAAGAAAATGGAGGTATTATAACTGAAGAGGATTTAGCAAACTACACAGCAAAATGGCGAACACCAATTGCTTTTAATTACGACAATTTAAAAATTATTTCCATGGCTCCTCCTTCAAGCGGTGGTATTTGTTTAGCCCAAATTATGAAAATGATAGAACCATATGATCTATCAAAATATGGCGCAAATTCATTAAAATCGATTCAGGTAATCACTGAAGCTGAAAGAAGAGCCTATGCCGACAGAAGCTATTATTTAGGTGACCCTGATTTTGTTTCAATTCCAACCGATGAACTTATAAGCAATACTTATTTAAAATCAAGAATGTCTGATTTCTCTTTTGAAAAAGCAACATCATCAGCAGATGTTTCTCATGGGAATATAGAAGTTGTTGAAAGTAATGAAACAACTCATTATTCAATTGTCGATCAATTTGGAAATGCTGTTTCAGTAACAACTACATTAAATGGAGCTTATGGATCAAAATTATATTGCTCAGAACTTGGCTTTTTCTTAAACAATGAAATGGATGATTTTAGCAGCAAACCAGGAGTCCCTAATATGTTTGGGCTGATTGGTGCTGAAGCTAATAGCATTGCTCCAGAAAAACGTATGTTAAGTTCAATGACACCAACCATTGTTGAAAAAAAAGGAAAATT
This sequence comes from Gaetbulibacter sp. M235, assembly GCF_043876835.1. Classification (NCBI taxonomy): domain Bacteria; kingdom Pseudomonadati; phylum Bacteroidota; class Flavobacteriia; order Flavobacteriales; family Flavobacteriaceae; genus Gaetbulibacter; species Gaetbulibacter sp. M235. Next base: position 99,288 of record NZ_JBAWJZ010000005.1, on the reverse strand, counting down.
ATTTATGTCTGTTGGAACGCCTGGCGGTTCAACAATTATTACATCGGTGCTTCAAACCATATTAAATGTTCATGAGTATAACATGTCTATGCAAGAAGCTGTTGATGCTCCTAGATTTCATCATCAATGGTTGCCAGATGTTATTCAAATGGAGCCAAATTCCTTTGACAAAAATCTAATTATCCAACTTCAAAATAAAGGTTATATCATCAATGAAAAAGATTCACCAGTAATTGGTAAGGTAGACGGAATCATGGTTTTAACCGATAAAACGTTAGAAGGTGGTGCGGATCATCGAGGTGATGATACGGCTGTCGGTTTTTAAGGTTTTTATTCTATCTAATCAATTCTATTTAATAATTTAGCCTTGATTTTTAGATTATTACCCATAATTCTCTGTTAACCTATTTCATGAAAACCAAAAAGATTTTCAAAATAATTACTGGTGTTATTGTATTTTTAACATTACCCAGCATATTATTTTTTGGTTTCATATTTTTTAAATACAACGAAGATTTTCCAATTGGAGTTCAAGGACAAGAAGCCGAAAATTTAGCTCATAAAATGCTTGATGCTTTAGATTATGATGCTTATAAAAACACCAATTATATTGAATGGACCTTTAAAAAACTCCATCATTATAAATGGAAAAAATCCAGTAATACATGCTCTGTTTTTTGGGAAGACAATAAAGTTGATTTAAACCTAAACAATAGTTCATTAAATAAAGCTTACTTACACGGGTTTAAGGTTGAAGGAGACATAGGTGAAAATCTCATAAAAAAAGCCATATCTTATTTTAACAATGACTCTTTTTGGCTGGTTGCCCCATATAAAGTATTTGATTATGGAACTGAAAGGCGCTTAGTTACACTTGAAGATGGCAGTAAAGGATTACTGGTAACATTTACAAAAGATGGTACAACTCCAGGTGATTCCTATTTATGGATTCTTGATGAAAATGGTTTTCCCGTAAGTTTTAAAATGTTTACTTCAGTACTTCCTATTCAAGGGCTAGAATCTTCATGGTCAAATTGGACTACTACAGAAAGTGGATTAAAACTACCCACTTTCCATAAAATATTATTCTTAGGAATTGAAATTACTAATATTAAAGGAACTAATTGAAGTCATCCCTTGCCAAAATATTATTCTATAGTCACCTCGAACGCATGTGAGAGGTCGCATTATAATGGATGCATGTTTTTTTTGAGTTCACTGTGTGATGTCTCATTTCATTCGACATGACTAAGGCTAAACTACTTGGTTTTTTAATGTTTCCCATTTAGGATTAAATTCTGAAATCAGTTTGTTTTTCTTTTCCCTTCTCCACTTTTTGAGACCCTTTTCTCTTTCTATAGCTTCTTTGGGATATTGAAAACCTTCATAATACACTAAAAAAATGCAGTTATATTTTCCTGCAAAAGATTTTTTTCATTTTGACTGTCAAAATAATGTTGTGATAATCTTTTTTGAATATTATTTGTAACGCCAATATACAGCTTAAGTTTGTTATTCATTAGTTAAAATATAAACGAAATAATTATATAGCATTAGGAATTGAAATTACTAATATTAAAGCTACTAAATAAGTTTATTAACATTAATGCATAAACACAGTAAAAGTTAACTACCTATGTGATGTCCCATCATGTTCGACATGACTAACAATAGATAGTTTAACTTGATTTTTGCCCAACAAATTGCTGTGTTTTTAATTTGAACAACACATTAAAGGTTGTTAAACTACCATAACTTCTAGTAATGTATTGTTGCAAATCTATCTTTTCCTGTTCATCTAAATTACTCGAGTTTATTTTTTGTTCCATTACTCTCAAACGGTCACGCACCATAGTAATTTTATGAAAAAAAGTGTCAATTGGAATTTCACTTGCCTTTAAGCTGGTATCTCCAGGTTCGAGAATTAACTTCCCTCCTTTCCATTTATCAGCAATTGGAACAATTTCAGTCACATCACTCCATTTTTTCAATATTTCTGTAAGACTTCTTTCTACATCAAAAAAACTAACGGTATCAACTTCATTTTCAGCAGATTCAATAATTTCAAACTCACTGTCTAAATCAATGGTTTCTAATCCGTTTTCAATAAAAGTCACCCAATAATGCTTAGAAGATACATTTGTGATTACTCCTTTTCCATATTCTGAATGATTAATTCGAGAACCTATTCCTAGTAGTTTCATATTTACCTTTAATTAATTTCACATAACAATTATAATAAATCTAACAGTATTGACAATTAAAAATTAGCACTAAAATTGTAACTTTGCACTTTTGCGAATTTATGAGCCAATTTGATGATTGTATTGAGGTACAAGGTGCACGTGTACACAACCTTAAAAATATTGATGTTACAATTCCAAGAGAAAAGCTGGTTGTTATTACTGGCTTATCTGGAAGTGGCAAATCATCATTGGCTTTTGATACCATTTATGCTGAAGGACAGCGACGTTATATTGAAACCTTTTCTGCGTATGCCAGACAATTTTTAGGGGGTTTAGAGCGACCAGATGTCGATAAAATTGATGGCCTTTCGCCAGTAATTGCTATTGAGCAAAAAACAACCAGTAAATCACCGCGTTCTACAGTTGGTACCATTACAGAAATATACGACTTTTTACGTTTATTATATGCTCGTGCATCTGATGCTTATAGCTATAATACGGGCGAAAAGATGGTAAGTTATAATGATGCTCAAATTAAAGAGCTTATTATAAGCAATTTTAAAGGCAAACGTATTAACATATTGGCTCCAGTAGTTCGTTCACGAAAAGGACATTACAGAGAGTTATTTGAGCAAATTGCAAAACAAGGTTTTGTAAAAGTTAGAACCGATGGAGAAATTCATGATCTCACCAAGGGCATGAAACTAGACAGGTACAAAACACATGACATTGAAATTGTAATTGACAGATTAGTTATTGATGACTCGAATGAAAATGACAAACGTTTAAATGAGTCTATCAATACGGCCATGTATCATGGTGAAGATGTTTTAATGGTTATAGATCAAGACTCTAAGGAAACAAGGTATTTTAGCAGGAATTTAATGTGTCCTTCTTCTGGTATTTCTTACCCTAATCCCGAACCAAATAATTTTTCGTTTAACTCCCCAAAAGGTGCTTGCCCAAATTGTAATGGTATTGGTTCCTTGCATCAAGTGAATGAAAGAAAAATTGTTCCAGACGATTCGTTATCTATAAAAAATGGTGCTTTAGCACCACATGGACCAGAAAAAAATAGCTGGATATTTAAACAACTTGAAATTATAGCACAACGCTTTAATTTTAAATTAACCGACTCTTATAAAAGTATTCCACAAGAAGCTAAACATATGATTTTATATGGTGGCAACGAAAAATTTTCAGTTGAAAGTAAAATTTTAGGTGTAACCAGAGATTATAAAATTGATTTTGAAGGCGTTGCTAATTTTATTGAAAACCAATACAAAACAGCCGAATCGACTTCTTTAAAAAGATGGGCCAAAGATTATATGGATAAAATTATTTGTCCAGAATGCAATGGTTCAAGACTTAAAAAAGAATCATTATATTTTAAAGTTAATGATAAAAATATTGCTGATTTAGCTAACACAGATATTATTGAACTCTCTAAATGGTTTCATGATTTACATAACCATCTATCTGAAAAACAGTTCAAAATTTCAGAAGAAATCATTAAAGAGATTAATGCGAGATTGAAGTTTTTATTAGATGTTGGATTAAACTACTTAACCTTAAACAGAAGTTCAAAATCATTGTCTGGCGGTGAAGCACAACGCATTCGTTTGGCAACTCAAATTGGTTCTCAACTGGTTGGTGTACTCTATATTTTAGATGAACCAAGCATTGGATTGCATCAGCGCGATAATGAAAAACTTATCGATTCACTTATTTCTTTAAGGGATATTGGCAATTCTGTCATCGTTGTAGAGCACGACAAAGACATGATTGAGCGTGCAGATTATGTAATTGATATTGGCCCGAAAGCAGGAAAACATGGAGGTGAAATTATTAGTATTGGTACACCAGATGAGTTAAAAACACATCACACACTAACAGCAGATTACCTAAACGGAACTAAAAAAATAGAAATCCCAAAAAAACGCAGAAAAGGAAATGGAAATGCCATCTCTCTAAAAGGTTGCACCGGGAATAATTTAAAAAATGTATCCGTATCTTTTCCTTTAGGAAAAATGATTGGAGTAACAGGCGTGTCTGGAAGTGGTAAATCCACTTTAATAAACGAAACCCTTTATCCTATTTTAAATGCCCATTATTTTAATGGTGTAAAAAAACCAATGCCTTATAAAAGTATTGACGGTTTAAAACATATCGATAAAGTTATTGATGTAAACCAATCCCCAATTGGAAGAACTCCAAGAAGTAATCCTGTAACTTACACCGGAACATTTAGTGAAATAAGAAGTCTGTTTGCTAAAATACCTGAGGCCATGATTCGTGGTTATAAAGCCGGTAGATTTAGTTTTAATGTAGCTGGAGGACGTTGTGAAACATGTCAAGGAGGAGGTTTACGAGTGATAGAAATGAATTTCCTTCCGGATGTTTATGTGGAATGTGAAACATGCCAAGGCAAAAGATTTAATAGAGAAACCCTTGAAATTCGCTACAAAGGAAAATCTATCAGCGACGTTTTAGACATGACTATTAGTGATGCCGTTGAATTTTTCGAGCATATTCCTAAAATACATAATAAACTAAAAACTATAGAAGATGTTGGTTTAGGGTATATTACATTAGGTCAACAAAGTACTACCCTTTCTGGTGGAGAAGCGCAACGAATCAAGTTAGCCACAGAGTTAAGTAAACGAGACACAGGAAATACCTTTTATATTTTAGATGAACCTACTACAGGTTTACATTTTGAAGATATTAGAGTGTTAATGCATGTATTAAATAAATTGGTTGACAAAGGAAATACCGTTTTAATTATTGAACACAATTTAGATGTTATAAAAACCGTTGACCATATTATTGATATTGGATATGAAGGCGGAAAAGGTGGCGGACAAATTATTGTAGAAGGCACTCCAGAAGAAGTAATTAAGCACAAAAAAAGCTATACAGCACAGTTCCTTAAAAAAGAATTAAATTAGCAAGTTTTAAATAATTTTTATATGAGACAAGAACTACATCCAAAAGGATGGAATGAAATAAAAACAAACGACTCATGGGCTATTTTTAAAATCATGGGCGAGTTTGTAAGTGGGTTTGAAAAAATGAGTAAAATTGGTCCTTGTGTATCAATTTTTGGATCAGCAAGAACCAAACCTGATAACAAGTATTATCAATTAGCAGAAAAAATAGCTAAAAAAATTGTAGAATCTGGTTATGGTGTAATAACCGGTGGCGGTCCAGGTATCATGGAAGCTGGTAATAAAGGAGCTCATTTGGGTGGAGGAACATCAGTAGGTTTAAATATTGAATTACCTTTTGAACAACATGACAATCCTTATATTGATAGTGATAAAAGTCTTGATTTTGATTATTTCTTCGTTAGAAAAGTTATGTTTGTTAAATATTCACAAGGCTTTGTTGTAATGCCAGGAGGTTTTGGAACTCTTGATGAATTATTTGAAGCCATCACACTAATACAAACTCATAAAATTGAAAAATTTCCCATTATTTTGGTCGGTAAAGAATTTTGGGAAGGTCTTTTTGATTGGGTTAAACAAAAACTTTTAAAAGAATTTGGTAATATAAGTGAGAAAGATTTAGATTTAATCCACATAGTAGACACTGAAAATGAAGTGATTGAGATTTTAGATGCATTTTATAAAGAATCAGATTTTAGTCCAAATTTTTAGTATTTATTCCTTTTTAAATGTTACATAAACAAATTATAAATTTACTATATTGACGAACCAACCTACCAAAGCTATTAACCTTAATGTTTATTAAATAAATTGAAATTCAAATTATTAAGCTTTTCGCTATTAAGCTTTTTATGCTTTAGTATGTTCGGTCAAAACAAAATTGACCTAAGGGCTGTATTTAATATTGAAAAAAAGCAAATTGCTATATCTCAAAGTATTGAGTATAAAAACACCTCTAACGATGTGTTAAAGACAATCTATTTAAATGATTGGAGTAATAGCTATTCAACAAAAAAAACACCTTTGGCTACTAGAATGGCCGATGAATACAAAAATGAATTTCATCTTGCAAAAAATGAAGACAGAGGATATTCTGTTGTTACATCAATAAAACAAAATCAAGAAGATTTATTTTATGAAACACTTCCCGGTCAATTAGATGTTATTAAAGTAGAGTTAAAAACTCCTTTGCAACCTAATGAATCATACAAGATTAATCTTTCATATATAGTACAAATCCCAAATGATAAATTTACAAGTTATGGTATTAGTCCAACTGGCGATATTAATTTAAGATATTGGTACATTACCCCAGCAGTTTATGATGGAGAATGGCAATATTACAGCAATAAAGATTTAGATGATTTATACATACCTAATGCCAATATATCTTTAGAAATAGTGTGCCCAAAAGAATATACAGTTACTTCAGAATTAAATACAAGTAATGTGGTTCAAAATTCTATTAATCAAACTATTACATTAACAGGAAACAATAGAGTTAATAATAAATTATTTTTAAGTAAAGCTCCAGATTTCAACACCATTGAAGCTGATAATTTTTCTCTTATTTCTAATATTGATGATGCCAATTTAGCAGTTATTGACAAAGTTCTAATAACAGAAAAAATAACAAAATTTATTTTTGAAAACCTTGGAGACTATCCTCACGAAAAACTTTTACTAACGAACATTGATTATTTAAAAGACCCTATTTACGGATTAAATTTTTTACCAAAATTTATTCATCCGTACCCTGAAAATTTTCAATATGAATTAAAACTTTTAAAAATTGCTTTATATAATTATTTAGAAAATACACTTTTAGTAAACCCAAGAAAAGAACAATGGCTTCTTGATGGTTTACAAATTTATTTTTTAATGAAGTATGTCGAAATAAATTATCCAAACATGAAGTTTTTGGGCAATATAGCTGATGTTTGGGGAATTCGTTCTTTTCATGCCGCCGATTTAGATTTTAACGACAAGTACATTCTTGCATATATGCTCATGGCAAGAACAAATAGAGATCAACCACTTACAATGGCCAAGGATTCTTTATTAAAATTCAATAAAAGTATTGCCAATAAATACAAAGCTGGTATTGGTTTAAAATACCTTGATGATTTTATTAATTCAAATATTTTAGAAAACACCATAAAATCTTATTTATCTGAAAATAAAATTAAAATAACCAAAGCAGAAAGCTTTGAAACCTTTTTAAAAACTAAAACCAATAAAGATTTAGATTGGTTTTTCGATGATTATTTAACAACAAGAAAAAAAATAGATTTTAAAATTAAGAATGTTATAAAAAGCGAAGATTCTGTTACACTTACCATTAAAAATAAAGTAAATAATAATATGCCAATATCATTATATGCTTTAAATAATGATGAAATTGTATCAAAAACATGGATTGAAAATGTATCAAAAAGCAAAACCATAACAATCCCAAAAAATGATGCCAATAAATTAGTTCTTAATTATGAAAACATAATACCTGAGACTAATTTAAGAGACAATTGGAAATCTTTAAAAGGCTTCTTTTTTAATAACAAACCTTTGCAATTTAGATTGTTTAAGGACTTTGAAGACCCTAATTATAACCAAGTATTTTTTATGCCAATAATTGAGTATAATAATATTTATGATGGTTTAACTTTAGGAATTAAAACATATAACAAAACCCTTTTAAGGAAACATTTTAATTACAAAATTGAACCTAAATACTCTCTAAAATCTAAATCAATAACAGGTAGAGTAAACATTTTTAATATCCATGATATTGAAAACAGCAATCTATATTCTATTGATTATGGATTGAGATCAAGTTATGAATCATATGCTCCAGGCTTATTTGTTAGACAAATAACCCCATACCTTTCTTTTTTCTTTAGACAAGATGACGATTTTCGTTCTAATAAAAAAGAAGCCTTATTTTTAAGATATTTGGATATAAACCGTGATAAAGATTTAAATGTCTTAAACACTTCAGAACCTAATTATAGTGTTTTTAATATAAGGTATGTAGATTCCAATGATAATTTAATAAAATTTAATAGTTGGTATGCCGATTTTCAAGTTGGAAAAACATTCACAAAACTCTCTTTTGATTATGAGTTTAGACGCTTATACGAAAATAACAGACAATTAAATTTAAGACTTTTTACAGGAGCTTTTTTAAGCAACACAAACAATGCCGACTCAGATTATTTTAGTTATGCTTTAGATAGACCAACCGATTATTTGTTTGATTACGCATATTTAGGACGCTCAGAATCTACTGGTATTTTTAGTCAACAATATATTGATGCAGAAGGCGGATTTAAATCAAAATTGCAACCAGCTTTTGCAAATCAATGGATATCTAGCATTAACACAAGCACCACTTTATGGAAGTATGTTTTAGCTTATACAGACATTGGTTTAGTAAAAAACAAATATAGCAACGCAAAATTTGTGTATGATTCTGGTATTCGAATTAACTTAGTAACAGATTATTTTGAAATTTATTTTCCAATTTACTCAAATCTTGGATGGGAAATAGGTCAACCAAATTATGACCAAAAAATAAGGTTTAAATTTACAGTAGACCCAAAATCTTTATTTGGATTGTTTAGAAGACGTTGGTATTAATTATGTTAATTTTTTAAGGTTTTTATTAAGTATTTTAAATATTATTAGATAATTATCAATAAAAATTAATAAAAAAATTGAAGAAATAAGAATTCTTCAAACCCAATGGTTCATTATTATTGCGAGAACCGTAAACTTTAACTAAATTTGTCGAACCTGAAAGCTAATTTGCATGCAACCACTACCAGATTTGAAAAATAACATGTCATTTGAGGATTTTAAAACTGAAGTTTTAAACGACTATAAAATTGCGGTAACAAGCCGTGAATGTAGTTTATTAGGAAGACGTGAAGTTTTAACAGGAAAAGCAAAATTTGGTATTTTTGGCGATGGTAAAGAAGTTCCTCAATTAGCTATGGCTAAAGCCTTTTTAAAAGGTGATTTTCGTTCTGGTTATTATCGCGATCAAACTTTCATGATGGCTTTGGGTGAATTAACCATTGAACAATTTTTCGCAGGTTTATATGCAGATACAGACTTAACTAAAGAGCCTATGTCGGCTGGTCGTCAAATGGGAGGTCATTTCACCACACACAGTTTAGATGAAAATGGGAATTGGAAAGACTTAACTAAACAATATAATTCTAGTTCTGACATCTCTCCTACTGCTGGTCAAATGCCAAGGTTACTTGGTTTGGCACAGGCTTCAAAAATTTTCAGAAATGTACAAGGAATTGATACTACAAATTTTTCAATAAATGGTAATGAAGTTGCGTGGGGAACTATTGGAAATGCAAGTACTAGTGAAGGTTTATTTTTTGAAACAATTAACGCTGCTGGTGTATTGCAAGTACCTATGATTATAAGTGTTTGGGATGATGAATATGGAATTTCTGTACATGCGAGACATCAAACGTCAAAAGAAAATATCTCTGAAATATTAAAAGGATTTCAACGCGATAGCAATGGTAATGGATACGAAATACTTCGAGTAAAAGGATGGGATTATGCTAATTTAATCGAAACCTACCAAGAAGCTGCTTCAATAGCTCGCGAAGAGCATGTGCCTGTTTTAATTCATGTTACAGAATTAACACAACCTCAAGGGCATTCAACTTCTGGTTCTCATGAACGTTATAAAAATAAGAATCGCTTAAATTGGGAGCTTGATCATGATTGCAACCTTAAAATGCGTTCATGGATGATAGAAACTGGTATTGCCAGTAATGAAGCTTTATCTGAAATAGAAAGAACTATTAAAAGAGAGGTTAGAGATGGTAAAAAAAGGGCTTGGGACGCTTTTTTAGCTCCTATACTTAAAGACAGAATAGAACTTGCAGCAATTTTAACTCGCTTAGCAACAAACTGTCCAAATTCTGAATCTATACTAAAAGCAAAAAATAGTTTACTAGCTCTTGAAGAACCAACTAGAAAAGATGTCTTGTCAACTGCTAGAAGAATTTTACATCATAACATTTCAGACAATTCAATTGAAAAACAAAATCTTATCAATTGGATAAACAAAAATTCTAAAGAAGTACAAGAAAAATTTAGTTCTCATTTATATTCTGAATCAGATAAATCTGCTGTTAAAATCAATGAGGTAAAACCAATTTATGATGTAGATGCTACTTTAGTTGATGGAAGAATTATTATTAGAGATAACTTTGATTATATTTTTAACAACTATCCAGAAGCCTTAATATTTGGAGAAGACACTGGTTATATAGGCGATGTAAACCAAGGATTGGAAGGTTTACAAGAAAAATATGGTGATTTGAGAGTTTCAGACACTGGGATTCGAGAAGCAACTATTATAGGTCAAGGTATTGGAATGGCTATGAGAGGTTTAAGACCAATTGCCGAAATTCAATATTTAGATTATTTAATGTATGCTCTTCAAATAATTAGTGATGATTTGGCTACTTTACATTATAGAACCAAAGGTCGGCAAAAAGCGCCACTTATTATAAGAACTCGTGGTCATCGACTAGAAGGTATTTGGCATTCTGGTTCACAATTAGGCGGTATTCTAAATTTAGTTCGTGGCATTCATGTATTAGTACCTAGAAACATGGCTAAAGCGGCAGGTTTCTACAATACACTTTTAAAAGGTGATGAACCAGCTTTAGTTATTGAATGCTTAAACGGTTATAGGCTTAAAGAAAAAATGCCTAGTAATATTGGTGAGTTTAAAACCCCTATTGGTGTTGTAGAAACCGTTAAACAAGGTACTGATATAACATTGGTTTCTTATGGTTCTACATTACGAATTGTTGAACAAGCTGCAAAAGAATTGCAATTGGTAGATATTGATGCTGAAGTTATAGATATTCAATCCTTGCTTCCTTTTGATATCAATCATGACATTGCAAAAAGTATTGCTAAAACAAATCGAGTAATGGTTATTGATGAAGATGTGCCTGGTGGAGCTTCAGCCTATATTTTAAATGAAATTTTAAATACTCAAAATGCTTATGAGTTTTTAGATAGCCAACCAAAAACATTAACTGCAAAAGCTCATAGACCAGCTTATGGAACAGATGGCGATTATTTTTCAAAACCTTCTGTTGAAGATGTTTTTGAAGCTGTTTACAGTGTAATGCACGAATTGAGTCCTAACGATTTTCCTAAATTGAGATAATACATTTTCACTAAATAATTGCTAATTAAAGCTATCTAGCCATGAAAAATAACTTTAACAATTTAGCCTTATTAATACTACGCCTAGGTTTTGGAGGTTTTATGCTCACACATGGTATACCTAAAATTGAAACGTTGTTTGAAACCCCAGTAAAGTTTACCGATCCCTTTGGTATTGGAGATACAGCTACCTTAATTTTAACTCTTATAGGAGAAGTAGTTGCCCCCATATTCATCATCATTGGTTTTAAAACTAAATGGGCTGCAATTCCATCGGCAATCACTATGGCTGTTGCTGCTTTTGTAATACATGCAAAAGATGATTTGGGCACTAAAGAGCATGCTTTATTATTCTTGTTGGTTTTTGTTGCCATTTTGCTTGCTGGCCCAGGTAAATATTCTGTAGATGGCAAGAATAATACCTAATAACGTCTCATTGCAAAAATATATAATTGTTTGAGGAATTTTAAGGAAGCATTAAAAACTTTAAAGCACTAAATGAAAGCAGTTTCAGTAGCAGCCATAAAAAAAGAATTGCAACAACTTTCTCCTGAAGAACTAACCGATTTATGCTTACGATTATCAAAATTTAAAAAAGAAAATAAAGAGCTTCTCACCTATTTACTTTTTGAATCTCATGACGAAACCGGTTATATTGAATCTGTTCAACAAGAAATTGACGAACAATTTGAACTAATTAATATTAATAGCTATTTCTACATTAAAAAAAGTGTTCGAAAAATATTAAGAAACATAAAAAAATACGCTCGTTATTCTCTTAAAAAGGAAACAGAAGTTGAATTATTGCTTTATTTCTGTTTAAAACTAAAAACCTTCAAACCTTCAATAAAAAATAACATAACGCTTACCAATATTTTTGAAAGACAAATACTTCTCATTAAAAAAATTGTTTCAACACTTCATGAAGACTTGCAATACGATTATAATTTAATGCTTGATGAACTAAAAGATTAAGACTTTCTTTCTTAAATATTAACTTTTATAACTTAATATGTAACTTTACATTCTTAAAATTAAGATTGTAAAAAACGAATGATAAACATTCACGAAAAAACATTACAGGACTTAGAATTTTCTACCGTTTTACATCAGGTTAGTGAGCATTGTATTACGGTTTTAGGAAATGAAAAAGCACTTCAAATAATTCCTTTTAAAACTAAAGAAGAGCTATTGATTGCTTTGCAGTTAACCAATGAATATTTATCATCTTTTCACAATAACAATAGAATTCCCAATCATGGTTTTGATGCTATTACCAAAGAGCTTCAACTCTTACGGATTGAAAACACCTATCTTGAAGTCCATAGCTTAAAAAAAATTGTATCTATTTCGCTAACAACTAATGAGATTGTTATTTTTCTGGAGAAATTTAAAGAGTATTATCCAGTACTAAATCAATTTGCTTCTCATATTGAAGTTTCAAAAGCAATCATTGAAAAAACAGATACTATTGTTGATAGATTTGGAGATATAAAAGATGATGCTTCTAATCTTTTGCTTGAATTAAGGCAATCCATTAATAAAATAAAAGGTAAGATAAATCAGAGCTTTGCGACTGCATTAAATGCTTATCACCAACTTGAATATTTAGATGATATAAGGGAATCCGTGGTAGATAACAAGCGTGTTCTGGCTGTAAAAGCCATGTACAGACGTAAAGTAAAAGGTGCCATTATGGGTGGAAGCAAAACTGGAAGCATTGTTTATATTGAACCAGAAACTACTTTACAGTTTACTCGCGAACTTAATAATTTGGAGTATGAAGAAAAAGAAGAAGTTATTCGAATTTTAAAAGAACTGACCAATTTTATTCGTCCTTTCTCTCCTTTGTTAACAGATTCACAATCTTTTTTAATTGATATTGATATCATTGCGGCTAAGGCAAAATATGCAAAATCAATGCATGCAATTCTTCCGGAAATTTCTGACGATAAAAACATGTTCCTTCGGGATGCCTACCATCCTTTGCTCTATTTAAATAATTTAAAAAACAAAAAAACAACATTTCCACAATCCATTGATTTTAACCAGGATAAACGTGTTATTGTAATTTCTGGTCCTAATGCAGGAGGAAAAAGTATCACACTAAAAACAATAGGTTTATTACAAGTCATGCTGCAAAGTGGTTTGTTAATTCCAGTTCATGAGCGTAGTAAAGTGTGCATATTCGATAGGATTTTAAGTGATATTGGCGATAACCAGTCAATTGAAAATCATTTAAGTACCTATAGTTACCGATTAAAACAAATGAATTACTTTCTGAAGAAATGCAATAAAAACACCTTGTTTTTAATTGATGAATTTGGAACCGGAAGTGATCCTGAACTTGGTGGTGCCTTAGCGGAAACCTTTCTGGAGGAATTTTATCATCGTGAAGCTTTCGGAATTATCACCACACATTATTCCAACTTAAAAATTTTGGCCAATGAGCTGCCATACATGGTAAATGCCAATATGCTTTTTGATGAAAAAACATTAGAACCGCTATACAAGTTGGTTATCGGTCAAGCTGGTAGTTCTTTTACATTTGAAGTTGCTCAAAAAAACGGCATACCTTTTAGCTTAATAAATCGTGCTAAAAAGAAGATTGAACGCAGTAAAGTACGTTTTGATGAAACCATTGCAAAACTTCAAAAAGAACGCTCAAAACTTGAAAAAACAGGTGAATCTTTAAAATTAAATGAAAAGAAGAAAATTCAAGAAGCCGATAAACTAGAAGAAATTAATGCTAAAATTCAGAAAAAACTGGAAAGCTATCAAGAATTGTATGATAGTAATCAACGTCTTATTTATTTAGGGCAAAAAGTAAATGATATTGCTGAAAAATATTTTGAAAACAAGCAAAAACGTGAACTTATGTCTGAGTTATTTAAAATAGTCCAAATTGAAAACTCCAAACGTAAAAAAGTATCTGCTAAAGAGAAAAAAGTTGTAAAAGCCAAAGAAGAACAAGTTAAACAAGAAGCAGAAAAAGTTGTTACCGTTATTAGGCAAAAGAAAAAAGAAGCCAAAGAGAAAAAAATTGAATTACCAAAACAAAAACCTGTATTAAAGGTTGGCGATCGTGTGCGAATGGAAGATGGACGTGCTATTGGAAGTATTGATAAAATAGAAAAAAACAAAGCTGTTGTAAATTATGGCATGTTTACAACCAATGTAAGTATAGAACAGTTGGAATTGGTTGAAGCTAAGAAATGATAAGTTTAGAAAAAGATAAAAAGCTTATATTATTTGATGGTATCTGTAATCTCTGTAATTCATCAGTTCTATATGTTATTAAAAATGATAAAAAAGATAAGTTCAGGTTTGCTCCAATTCAAAGTGAATTTGGACAGAATTTAATTGAAAAGTATGGTGTTAATACTGAAAAAACAGATTCTATATTGCTTTATACTGAAGAAAATGGTATTGATTATAAATCTACGGCTGCCTTAAAAATTGCGTATTATTTAGGTTTTCCTAATAATTTAATAAGTGTGTTTTTAATTGTTCCTTCTTTTATTCGTAACTGGGTTTACGGCTATATTGCTAAAAACAGATATATATGGTTTGGTAAAAAAGAATCATGTATGATTCCAACTCCTGAATTAAAAAGTAAGTTTTTAGATTAGATTATTCTGGAACCAAACTACCCCATTCTGTCCAGGAACCATCATAAACAGAAATATTTTTATATCCTGAAATGTCTGCTCCTAAAGCCAAAACACAAGCGGTAATTCCAGAACCGCAAGAGAAAATAATAGTATCTTCTTTTTTAGCCAGCTTTATAAATTTAGCTTCAATAGATTCTTTTGACAGTAATTGGTTTCCATCCAACAAATCTTCAAAAGGCAAGTTCACAGAATTTGGAATTGTGCCACTTCGTAATCCTTTTCTAGGTTCAGCTTCTAAACTTTTAAATCTAGCTTCAGAACGTGCATCAATGATGATATGCGATTTTTCTGAAGATGCCTTTTTTACATCATCAAAATATTTCATCAGTTCTGGCTTGTAATGTGCTTCAAAATTTCCTGAACTTAGTTTCTTTTCATTTTTAGATTCTGTTTCAAATCCTGAATTAATCCAATCTGGCAAACCCCCATTTAAAACCGCAACATTCTCATGCCCCATCGCTTTAAATAACCACCAAACTCTCGCACTTGAATAAATACCTTGATCATCATAAACCACAATAGCACTGTCTTTATTAATTCCAAGTATTCGAGCTGAATTTGTAAATTGTTGTTCAGATGGAAACGTAGTTGGAAATGGTGCAGAAGCATCACTAAAAGCTTCCTTTAAATCAAAAAAACGTATATTAGGAATCTGAACTTCTGATTTTGAATCATCTCCACCTACAACTTTTTTTATAGTAGCATCTAAGATAATAAGGTTATCTGAGTTTAAATTTGAATGAAGCCATTCTACAGAAACTAAAGGTACGTTTATAGACAAATGTGCCATAAAAATATATTCAATTAAAGATTATCGTCCCAGTTTTTAACTTTGGGTTCTCCAAGCTTACCAACAGATTTAGCAACAATCATTGAAACTGCAGCATCTCCAGTAACATTTACAGTAGTTCGGCACATATCTAAAGGTCTATCAATAGCAAAAATAAGAGCTAATCCAGCTTCAGGAATTCCGGCCTGTGCCAACACAATTACAAGCATTACCATACCCGCTCCAGGTACAGCAGCACTTCCAATTGATGCCAAGGTTGCTGTAACAATAATACCTAATTGCACACTAAAACTTAAATCCAACCCAAATGCTTGAGCAATAAATACCGCGGCTACAGCTTGATATAAGCTTGTACCATCCATGTTTATAGTGGCACCTATTGGCAATACAAAACTAGTTACTTCTTCATCTACTCCTAAATGTTCTTCAACTCGTTCCATTGTAACAGGTAATGTTGCTGCACTACTGCTGGTAGAAAATGCTAATAATTGAGCTGGTGCAATACCATTAAAGAAAAATTTTGGAGTTTTTTTTGTAAAAACATAAACAAGAGCTCCATAAATTGCCATCATAAGTAATAAACCTAAAATAACACAAAAGGCATACCAGCCTAGCGCTTTGAACAAATCTGTACTCGGAGATTCTACTACCAAAGCTGCTAATAATGCAAAAACTCCATAGGGAGCAGCCAACATAATAATATCTATAAGTTTTAAAATAACTTCATTAAAGCCATCAAAAAAATCTTTTACCGGTTTAGATTTTTCTTCAGGGATTAAAATCAGTCCAATACCAAAAAATATGGCAAAGAAAATAACTTGTAACATATTACCATTATCACTTGCAGCATTAAATATGTTGCTTGGAACTAAATCTTCCAAGGCTTGTAATGGCCCTGCTTCTTTTTGTTTTTCGGCAGCAGCAATTTTCGAGCCTGCTTCACTTTCATAACTTGAAACCAACTGTATTCTGGTTTCTTCTGAAATAGATTTGCCTGGTTGAACTAAATTTACAATTACTAGTCCAATAGAAACAGCTATCACGGTTGTTAAAATATAAATTCCAATGGTTCTTCCTCCCATTTTTGAGAGCTTAGATATATCCTTTAAATCTGAAACACCTTTTATCAGTGATGCTAATATTAATGGTACTGCTATAAGTTTAAGTGAGTTGATGAAAATATTCCCAAAAGGTTTTATCCAATCTTGAATGATGTCTTTACCTCCATCAAAATAAGTCATTACAAAACCTAGAATGACCCCTAAAACCATACCTAATAATATTTTCCAATGTAGTGCAAGCTTCTTCATATACTTTATTTTGAATTTTATTATAGCCCTGATTGCAGCGGCATCCTTTTGCATTTATGCAAAAGATATAGCGAAAAGCAGGAAATAGCTACAAATGAGCTACTTTATTTTGCAACCAAAAATCTGCAATAACCAATGCTGCCATGGCTTCAACTATTGGTACCGCTCTAGGAACCACACACGGATCATGACGTCCTTTACCTTGCATTTCTACTATATTTCCAGCTTTATCGATGGTTTCATATTTTTGGATTAGCGTTGCCACTGGTTTAAAAGCTACATTAAAATAAATATCCATACCATTACTTATACCACCTTGAATACCACCAGAATAGTTTGTTTTTGTTGTGCCATCTGAATTGAAGGCATCATTGTGCTGGCTACCAAACATGGTACTTCCTTCAAAACCGCTACCATACTCAAAGCCCTTTACAGCATTGATTGATAGCATTGCTTTGCCTAATTCGGCATGTAATTTATCAAACACCGGCTCCCCTAAACCTACCGGCACATTTTTGATAACACAGCTAACAATTCCACCAACTGTATCTCCTTTGCTTCTAACTTCTTTTATATAAGCTTCCATTTTTGAAGCCATTTTTGCATCAGGACATCTTACAATATTAGATTCTGTTTGAGTTAAATCAAGTTCTGTATAAGGTTTATTAAGCTTCATGTTACCAACTGCAGAAACGTATGCATTGATTTCAATTCCTTTCAGCATTTGTTTTGCTATAGCTCCAGCAACTACTCTACAGGCAGTTTCTCTGGCAGAACTTCTACCACCACCTCGATAATCTCTAATACCATATTTTTTATCATAGGTATAATCTGCATGACTTGGTCTATAACTATCTTTTATATGTGAATAATCGTGAGACTTCTGGTTGGTGTTTTCAATTACAAAGCCGATGGACATTCCTGTTGTTTTTCCTTCAAAAATACCTGAGTGAAATTTTACAGTATCTGGTTCTTTACGTTGTGTTACAATAGAAGATTGCCCTGGTTTTCTTCTATCTAAATCATGTTGGATAGCTTCAATATCTAACTCAATTCCTGAAGGACAACCATCAATAACGCCTCCTAAAGCAGGACCGTGAGATTCTCCGTATGTTGTTAGAGTAAATAGTTTGCCAAAAGAATTTCCAGCCATAAATTACATTTTTTTGCTAATGTAAATCTATTATTAGAGAAACAAAAATTGTTATTTACTAAATACTTAAAAATTGTGATTATTTTTGATTAAGAAAGCTTATTAATTACTGTAAATGAGCAATTAACAAAATAAGGAAAAAAGAATGTTTATAAATATGTTTGAAACTTAAATAAAAATTAATTTTTGGTGTTATTTTTGTTTAACGAGATTAAGATATTTTTTTAAAATAATCTTTTATTTAAAATATCTCGTATATAAACAAGAAACAAAAATTTTAATTTATGAGAAAATTATTTTTAATAGCCATTGGTTTTATTGGCTTTACTACAGTATCAAATGCACAAGAAATTTCTAACAACGCTATTGGTTTACGCCTTGGAGACAGTAATGGTTATGGTGCTGAAATATCATACCAACACGCTTTGGGAAGTGTCAACAGATTAGAAATAGACTTAGGTTGGAGAAATGGAAATGACTATGACGGATTTAAACTTACTGGTTTATATCAATGGATGTTTCCATTAGATGGCAACTTCAATTGGTATGTTGGTGCTGGTGGTGGACTAGGTTCTTTTGATGGGAAAAAAGCATTAGATGGTATTAATGATACCTTTTTCTTTGCAGCTGGTGATATCGGTATAGAATACAACTTTGATATTCCATTAATGTTATCTTTAGATTTTAGACCTGAACTTGGTTTTGGAAATGATAATTTAAATAATGATGATTTAGACTTTGATATTGCCTTAGGTATTCGTTATCAGTTCTAAAAAAAAGAATTAATTATACATAAAAAGCGCCATAGGCGCTTTTTTTATTTTGATTACACCCTATGCTTCAATACTGGCTCTAATGGGCAAGTCAAACCAAAAAATAGTACCTTCACCAAGTTTACTTGACACATCAATTTGTGTTTGGTGTAACTCTAAAATCTTTTTTACAATGGCCAAGCCAATTCCCATTCCTTTTTTGGCAATACTTTCCGTACCAAGCTGTTTATGTCTCTCAAAAATATGAGTAATCTCTTCTGGAGCTATTCCTATACCGGTATCAGATACCTGAATTTTAATATGGGTTTTGGTTTCCATCAATTTAATAGTTATGCTACCTCCATTAGGTGTAAATTTAAAAGCATTGTCCAATAGATTTTGAAAAACTCTTTCCGTAAGAGCAATATCAGCAAATACTGCTGGTAATTTTCTAGGTGAATCTAAGTTTAATTCAATGGACTTCTCATCGGCTTTAAATCTGTAAGCCATTAAAATATCAGAGGCCAATTCATTGATAAGAAAAGGTTCTTTTTCAGGTTTAACAAGATTAGCCTCTAATTTTGCATATTGAAATAGCTGATCAACCAAAACTGAAAGTTTTTTGGTTTTATCATGCATAATCGAGAGATATTTATTCTTGTCTTCTTCAGAGAGATCATCCCTTTTTATCATTAAGGTTTCCAAATATCCTTGTATTATTGAAAGTGGCGTTCTCAAATCATGTGAAATGTTCGCTATTAGTTCTTGTCTATATTTGTCGGTTGCTGTAATTTTATCAAAATTGTCGACTATTACATCAGCCATATCATTAAAAGTAGAACTAAGCGTTCCCAAATCTCCTTTATCCTGCTCATTGATCCTTGCTGAATAATCACCTTCCTTAAATCGTTTGACGGTAGTGGTTATTCTTGATATACTATTGGTCATTATAAAGAAAATGACAACTCCTATCAGAAATGCTATCAGCAAGGCACTAAAAAAAATGTAACTACCTAATCTTACATAGAATTGGTTGTTCAATGACTCAAGTATTTCTTTTTGTTTTTCGCTGGCAAGTACAGCATATACATAGCCGCTTAATCGTCCGGTTTCATAAACTGGTGCAACAGAAAATATACTGGATTCATTTGGTTGCTTAGGATTATCACCCATTGGTCGATTCATGTCATCACTTTTCAACCATTGTTTAACCTTTTCCATATTTACCTTGTGCATTTGCACGGTAGTGTCTGGCACAACATAATCTACAATAGTTCCAATAGTATCTAACAAATAGATTTCAACACTTGGATTTGCAACCATTGTAGAGTGTATGATATCATGTGTAACTGCAATATCTGGTTTTCCGTTTTTAAAAGGCTGGGTAAAAGAGGCCAAATGGCCTGCAAGATCACCATATAACTTTTGATGTGCCGTTGTATAATATGATTTTGATAGTTGAGAAGCAATCATTAGGAAGACAATACCAAGCACTATAAGTAATGTAGTAAATACTGCTGTAATTTTCCAGAATAATAAATTCCCCTTTATTTTAGATAGTAACATATTTATAATTCTTCATTAAACCTATAACCAACGCCCCATGTAGTTAAAATATATTTTGGATTTGAAGCATCTTCTTCAATTTTACCACGCAATCGGTTTATGTGGCTATTTACCGTGTGCTCATACCCTTCAAAATCATAACCCCACACAAGCTTTAACAATCTTTTACGACTAAAACTTTTGCCAGGGTTTGAAATCAATAAAACCAACAAATCAAATTCCATAGGAGAAAGTTCAATTCTGGAATCATTTACCATTACTTTACGTTTATCGATATCTACCAGTAAATTCCCAAAACTAATGATAGAAGATGTAGACAAATTATCTTTCAAATGGGCATTATTTTCCTTTCTACGGAAAATAACCTTAACTCTTGCAATGAACTCTCTTATACTAAACGGTTTGGTTATATAATCATCAGCACCAGTTTCCAACCCAAGCACTTTATCTATTTCCTCAGATTTTGCCGTGAGCATTAATATGGGTGTATGGAAATTATTCTGCCTAATCCTTCTACAAATTTCAATACCATTAAGTTTAGGCAACATGAGATCTAATATAATAAGATCGTATTGCCCGTTCATAGCTAGCTCCAATCCCTGCTTGCCATCATGTGCTGAAATAATCTTGCAGTCCAAGTCTTGTAGGTGTATGGTCAACAATTCCACAATATGTGTATCGTCTTCAATTATTAGTACTGTATTACTTTCCATATATTACAAATTTGCTAAATAAATTTGATTTTTTTAGTGTTGTGATACTTTTGTTATAATTCTAGAACTTCTTTGTGATACCACATATTTTCATTTGTATAAATTAAAAATACAAGAAACTATGAAAATCACAATTTTAAGTAAATTTTCCATTTTAGTTGCTGCCATCTCAATTTTGAGTGCTTGTCAACAAGATCAACAAGAAGAGGTAAATCTATCAGCCTCGAGTACTTTATCACTAAAGTCAGCTAAGGTTCATTCTCAAACAATAACAATTGAAAATGTATTAGATGCAAAACCATTGGTTGAATCAGGTACATTTCAAGGAGCAGGCACACCTCCAGTAATTTTCCCTGGTCAAGAAATATCATTTAATTTTTCTGCAGGAAAAGGCCAATATTTAAGTTTTGCCACTATGTATGGATGGAGCAACGATCTTTTTTTCGCTCCAGAAAACCCCGGTATCAAGTTGTACGACGACGACGGTATGCCTATTGAAGGCGATGTTTCTTGGGAAGTCAAACTTTGGGATAACGGTACCAGAGAAAATCAAGTACCGGGTATGGATGTAATGCATCCTGGAACTCTTGAGGATCCTGTAAAACAAATCTCAGAGGTAAATGGAATGGACGATTACGGTAATACCTATCCGGCTGCTTCTGATATGATGAAGGTATGGTTAACTTACAATGACGATTCCACATTTACCATTACCATTATGAACGATTCTAACAACACAAGTAACCCAACCCCTTTCAGTCCAGGTGTTTGGACCATATCTTACGCACCAGGTGGCAATTTATTAATGCCGGAACCTATTTACCAAGATTGGACTACCGAGGGCTTGACTAATATTGCTGAGGCTGGTAATATTACTGTTATGAATGAATACATCCAAAGTGAAACTGGCATATTTACGCCATTATCCCCAATATTGGTAGTTGTTTACAAAGGTGACTCTAATCCATTCTACAAAGTTGGCGAATACGATTGGGACAATGGATTAAAAAACATAGCTCAATTCGGAGATGCCTCAATTCTAGCAGCCAACCTAATGGAAAAACCCGAAGTGCAGGATGTCTATATATTAGATGCAAATGGCGGGCCGCTACTTCCAAGAATAGACGGGAATCCTGGAAGTAAAGTGTCACAGGAACTATGGGTTACGGGAGGCAGTAAAATAGCCATTGCCACAATGTATGGTTTGTCAAACGATTGGTTTTTTGCCACAAAAGGCCAAGATGTGAACGCCTTGCGCGTTGGAGATATTTCTTCAACCATTGGACTGTTTGACGACGGTACTGGCGTGAACGAATTTCCAGGTGCTGGAGTAAATCAGGCTGCATTTGGAGGAACTCCAGTGGAAGAGTCCAATCCCATTATGGAGGTGGCAAATCCAAATGGATATACCACTTTACCACAAATTATAAAAGTAACTTTGGAGCGGCCTACAGATGATTAATAGATATTTACAAATGGTCCTTCCCCTTTGGTTCAAAAAAAGCAAAAGAAACTTTTAGACATTAGAAACCGTTAACTATTATACATAAAAAACCATTCCGTTAAAAAAGGAATGGTTTTTTTATATGTGTATTAAATATGCTTAATTATTTAGTCTAAATTTATGATAATCAATTATTTAAATAAATTATAAAATCAATAGAATTAACAAAATAATGATTATGGCACCCGCAGATATATATAAGCCTCCGCCTTTTGCTTTTATTTCTTTTTTAATTTCTCTTACTTCTTTCCTAAGTTCTCTACGTTCTGAAGATTTTAAATTGGATTTATCCATTTCTTTAATTTCATCTAACCTATTTAGCATTGTTTTAATCTCAGCAGGAATTTCAGTTATTGGTTTATCTATTGGTGCAGGGCTTTTCTCAGATGCCATAACTGTATTGGGCAATACACTTAATAACATTACTATTAGTAAATAAAAGGTTGTTTTTTTCATGTTGTTATTATTTAAATTATTAGTTATTAACTAATAATAAATATACACCATAAAAAATTACACTTTATTACATGTTTATAATTATATATTATATAATTAACATTTAAAATAAATCCTGATAAAAAATTATAGCACTAAGCATTTAGATAAAGTATCTTCATAAATAGCTTCGTATTGAGGCACAATTTGATGGAGATCAAACTTTAGAGACTCTTTTCGCGCATTTTCTTTAAAAGTTTCAAGACGATTTTTATCCTTTAAAATGTAAAGAGCATTTTTTGTCATGTCTTCAACGTCTCCAACATTGCTTAAAAATCCAGAGACCCCATGAATATTAACTTCAGGAATTCCTCCTGTATTGCTCGAAATAACTGCAACACTTGATGCCATGGCTTCTAAAGCTGCCAATCCGAAACTCTCTGTTTCAGAAGGCAACAAAAACAAGTCACTATAACAAAGTATTTTATCTATTTCGTTACTTTTTCCAAAGAAAATGACCTTATCTAATATCCCTAACTTTTGGCATTGTAATTCAATATTCTCACGTTCTGGCCCTTCTCCAACCAGCATTAATTTTGCAGGTATTTCTTTTTGAATATTATAAAAAACAGAAATAACGTCTTTTACCCGTTTTACTGGTCTTAAATTACTTATATGAGTAATTATGCGCTCTTCATCTTTAGCCATCATTACACGATTGCATCCAGAAAACTGATTGCTATATTTATCTAGATCTATAAAATTTGGAACTACATATATATCATTTTTTATATCGAATAAACGCAACGTATCATCTTTTAAACTTTGAGAAACTGCTGTAACAGCATCAGACTTATTAATGCTAAATGTTACTGCTGGTTTGTAAAAAGGATGGCTACCAACTAAAGTGATATCTGTTCCATGGAGCGTTGTTACAATTGGCACATAAATGCCTTCTTCTTGTAACATTTTCTTTGCCATATAAGCTGCGTAAGCATGAGGAATGGCATAATGAACGTGCAATATTTCAATTCTATGAAGTTTTACCATATCCACTAATTTGCTTGACAGAGCTAATTCATAGGGTTGATAATGAAATAATGGATATTCTGGAACTGTTACCTCATGATAATGCACATTATTACTTAATAATTCTAATCTAACCGGCTGATTATAAGTTATAAAATGAATTTCATGTCCACGCTTTGAAAGTTCTAAACCCAATTCTGTGGCAACTACTCCACTACCACCAAATGTTGGATAACAAACAATTCCTATTTTCATAATTTTTAATTTTGATATTGTAAAATACTATAAATTTTAAACTAATTACTTTTTAATCTTCAATCGCTTCATAAATTAAACGTTGAATTTCTGTTCTAATACCTTCTTTAAGCAATAAATTTTGATCTGCTTTAGGATACGTTCTATTAGCCAAAAACACATAAACAATTTCCTGTTCTGGGTCAGCCCATGCATACGTTCCAGTAAAACCTGAGTGCCCAAAACTGGTCAGGGAAACACATCCACAAGTTGGACCATCTTTACCTAATTGTGGTTTATCAAAACCAATTCCTCTTCTTACATCTCTATTGCAATAATAACAGGTATTAAATTTATCAATAGTTTCTGGTTTTAAATAACGTTTTCCACCATAAAAACCTTTTTGTAAATACATCTGCATAATTTTGGCAACATCATTGGCATTACTAAATATACCTGCATGACCACCAACTCCATTTAGCATAGCGGCTCCCATATCATGGACATAACCATGTATTTCTTGATATCTGAAATAATCATCAATTTCAGTAGGCACAATATTTTTATTACTTATTTTATGATACGGATTATACATAGTTAAATTTGCTCCTAAAGATTCATAAAAATGATCTTGCACTAATTCATCCAAAGGTTTGTCGTAATGAGTTTCAATAAATTTCTTTAAAATGAAATAAGGCAAATCACTATACTTATATTGCAACCTGTTTAACAATTTACTGTCTCTAATAATTTTTTGTATAGTATCTTGATAATCAGACCTTAAATATAAATCATTAGCTACCTGAACATTAAACTTTCCAATAAGTTCGCTTCTATAATATTTTTCGCTTGGTTTTTTGGTAATAGAATCAAGAGTCGCTTTATAGAATGGAATCCAAGGAGATAATCTGGCATAATGAGACATCATTTGCTTTATAGTAATATCTTTTTTATTTGAATTTTTATATTCTGGTAACAACTCTGATAATTTACTGTTTAAAGATACTATGCCTTGTTCCTCTAATTCCATTAGTAAGGGTAGGGTTCCTAATATTTTTGTTAAAGAAGCAACATCATAAATATCATTTGATGTTACAGGCTCTTTTCCTTCATAAGTATGCTTACCAAAATTTTTATTATAAATTACCTTTCCTTTTCTGGCTATTAATAATTGAATACCTGGTGTCATTTTATTATCTATTGCGTATTGAGCTACAGAGTCTATTTTCTCTAATTTTTTAGAACTCATTCCAACACGCTCAGGTATTGTATAACTTAATCTCTTTATAGAATTGTTAAAAATCCCATCACCAACTTTAAAAAATTCTCCAACAGAAACTGGTAAACTACCTTTTGAAGGTATTGCTCCAAAAATTAATTGCGCTGACTTTTGTTGGGCTATTTTACTGTTTTGATAACTAACAACTATGCTTTCAATGTTTTCAATAGTTTTCAAATCTGAAAGCACATAAGGTTTTACAAAAATATCTAAAATAATAGTATGGGTTCTTGCAATTTCATATAACCAAACCAATTCTTGATCTGAAAATTCATAACCTTTCCAAGGACTTTGATTTGACCTATGAAATCCAATAATAACTGTATTGTATGGCTTTAATAAAGTTAATAATTCATCCAATTTATCAGCTTTAACTTCATGAACCTTAGTGTACTTTTTTAATTCATCAAAAAACACTGAACCATTATCATCCCCCATTTTTATATAAGCTATGGTTTTAGTTTCCAACCGTTTTAAAGGCAATAAATTTGACTTGTTTTTTACAATCGTTAACGCATCTTCTATAATGTCTTCATATAGAACATCATCCTTTATTCTATTTAAATCTTCTACTAAATGATTCAATTCAATAGGTTTATAATGATTTAATCCTACTTTGAATTTTGCTTTCAAAATTTTCTTTACTGAATATTTCAAACGTTCTTCACTAATGGTACCTTCATAGTAAGCATCCATAATTTTTGTAATTCCAATTTTTGGATCTTCAGACATCAATAGAATGTCATTACCCGCTAAAAAAGCGGCTAAATCAATTTGCCCAGATTCGTCAAAATTTGCGGCTCCTTTCATGGTTAAGGCATCTGAAATAATAAGACCTTTAAACCCTAATGAATCCTTTAAAATATCGGTAACAATATGATTCGATAACGATGATGGATAATCATTTCTGGTTTCTAAACTCGGCACATTTAAATGAGCAACCATTATGCTTGAAAGCCCTTCTTTAATTAGTTTTTTATAAGGATACATTTCAACAGAATCAATTCGTTTTGAATCAAAATCTATCGTCGGTAATGTTTTATGCGAATCGGTTTCTGTGTCTCCATGGCCCGGAAAATGCTTAGCATTTGCCAAAACACCAGCACTTTGCATCCCTTTCATAAAAGCCAAAGCTTTCTCTGTTACATTGTTTTTATCTTCACCAAATGAGCGATTTCCAATAATAGGATTTTTAGGATTTGTGTTAATATCAACAACAGGAGCAAAATTTAAATGTACACCTAAACGTTTGCAATGCTCACCAATTTGTCTCCCTGTTTGCTCTATAAGTTTATTGTTTTTTACAGCACCTAACGTCATATTCCAAGGAAACGTAAATGTGGAGTCTAGTCGCATACTTAAACCCCATTCTGCATCCATACTTACCAACAAAGGAATTTTTGATAGGCTTTGCAATTCATTATCCAATTTTGCTTGGCTAACTGGATCTCCTTTTGAAAAAATAACACCTCCAATATTGTAATCTTTAATTAATTCAACTAGAGTATTTTTTGCCTTTTCATCCTGATTAGAATACACCTGAACCGTATATAACTGTCCAACTTTTTCCTTAAGTGTTAATGTATTATAAAGACTATCAACCCACACTTCTTGCGCTTTCTCATTTAAACCTAATAAAGGATCTTTTGAGTTTTGAGAGAATGTAAGATTGACAATAAAAAATAAAAATATAGAATGTTTGAAATAAGGCATAGGTATGTATTAATCATTGTTATTTTGCTAACAAGAGTTAACATATAAAACTGTGCCAAAATACTACTTTTAGCAGGAACAATAAAAGACTTTATGATAGATTTATAATATGGTTGTAAACACCTAATCCATAGTAAAATTAAATCCTGCAGAAATAATATTTGCTTTTAATCCTGTATTCCTTTTATAATTATTATACTTTAAATCGATACTTTTTAGGCCCAATTTCCAGATATGCCATTTTGTAAAAATATCTGTATAACCAACTCCAAAACCATATTGATTAGCATTGAATTTAGATAAATCATAATCAGAGGTGTAATAATCGCTTGTGGACAGATTTTGCTCATATGGAGCAAAATAATCTGCAGCCGTTTGATTATAATATCTGTAAGATGGATATAATGTGAATTTTGAACTGATTTTAATTGGCAATTCTATACTAGCTGTATGCGATTTAATTCCCCAATCATCTGTATAATACCTGTAATAAGCTCTTAAAACAAAAGTTTCATTTAAATAATAATTAAAAGTCATTCCAATTGGAAACTTCAAACGACTACTAGGCATACGCTCAATATCATCAGCTAACTGAAATACGTCTTTATTTGAACGCGATGTATAATTTGGAATACTATTGGCGTTCCCGATATAGTAATTAGCAACATCTGAAAAATAAACACGTTGCATAGGATTTGACAACCAACCTTGTTGTTTTACTACATCAAAAAACAAGGAGAATTGAGCATTTTTACTTAATATCTGTGAAAAACTAAATGAGATGGAATATGAATTCCTTGATTTATCCGTAATTCCTTCATAATTATTTGGGTTCCAAACAGGAGTGGAATTTCCAGACCTATCAATTGCATTACCTAATTCATCTAAAATTGGAACATTACGTAAAAGTCCGGCATTTAAATTTCCGTTTACTGCTGAATACCAATCCAATTCAATAGGATATCTTGGCTTCCAAGTATCTAAATATATTTTAGTACTTAAACCAAGTGTTGTGTTTTTGTCGTTAAACAATTTAGTTAAACCTCCACCAAATCCAATAGAAGTATAATCAAACTCGCTTGCAAAAGAAACATCTGCATTCCAAATGGTATTTCTATCATCAGAGCTATGTGAATAATCTGCATTTAAGTTTGCCCAAATATCAGACTTAGAGGCGCCAGATGAAGCTAACCATGGACTTCCTGTAATATTAGAAGGTACAGATTGAGAATTGTTTTCTCCTTCTCCACCAAAATTAAATGGATTTAAATTACTTGATGAAGCAGAAGAATAAGCAGAAAATCCTGCATCAACTGTTAATACATCATCATCATTTAATGGTACACTAACAACTACTGTTGGTGTAAAATCGGTTAAATGCTCATCACCTATTCCTCCAGTAACAGATGCATTATTACCATCTTGAGTATAATAACTGGTTAGAAAATCTACTTCAGCAGTTTCTAAAACTCTTTTTTTATAAGTTTCGGGTTTATTTTCTTGTGCAAAAGTATATGATGTAAACATCAAAAATAACAGGAATACTTTAAATATTGTTTTCATTTGAAATCGTAACAATTTATATTGATTAATTACATCCACAACCACCACCAGATTTTCCTCCATTAGCCCCTGATGCTCCTTCTCTATACACCTGAAAATTGGTTTCAAATCTATCAGATTTTTTTCTTACCAATGCCATATCAGGATCATTCAGATTTACTTTGTCATATTCCTTTACGGCCATGCAAGATGTGAAAGAAATAGCTGCAAAAACTACTATAATCAGTTTCTTCATAATTAATTCAACTGTTTTAAATTTATATTTTTTGATGTATGAACTTTATTATCCTTATCGACAATAATGCACTCAACACCTTTTAATTGATTAATAAAATCCAAACCAACATCAACACCCATAACAAAAAGCGAAGTGGCCAAAGCATCTGCCAATTCTGCGTTTGCTGTAAATATAGATGCGCTCAAAATCCCTGTACTTGGATATCCTGTTCTTGGGTCGATAATATGTGTATATAACACATCATTAAGCTTTACATATTTTTCATAATTACCAGACGTAACTACTGCACTATTACTTACAGGTAACCATGAAAAAACCTTCTCTTTATTTATAGGATTCACAATTGCTACCATCCAATCTTTACCATCCGGTTGTTTTCCCCAAGTATTTAAATCGCCCGAGGCATTAATAATGCCCGCTTTTACACCTTTTTGTTGAAGTAATGCTTTGGCTTTATCGGCAGCATATCCTTTGCCTATTCCACCAAAACCAATCTTCATTCCTTTTAATCCTAAAAAAACAGAATGATTAGCTTCATCTAAAATTATATTTTGATAGCCTACCTTAGAAACCGAATTTCTTATAGCATCTTCACTAGGCATCTCTTTCATACTTCCATCAAATTTCCAAACCTTATCCATAGAAGCATAACTGATATCAAAAGCGCCTTCTGTTAATTTTGAAATTTTTATGGCTCTTTGTATTAAATTAAAAAGTTCTAAATCGACCACAACAGGCTTTATTCCTGAATTGTTATTTATAGATGACGTTTGGGATAATGGATCCCAAGAAGAAATTAGTTTTTCAATTCTTGAAATTTCGTTTACAGCTATATCGATATAACCATCGGCTTCAACCTGACTTTCTGCTACTACAGAAATATCAAATCGACTACCCATAAGCTTTAAGGTTTTTGTGTAAACCGTTTGAGAAAATGAAAGCGTGCTAAATAAAAATAATATTACTATGAAACTGTTTTTCAAAGTGTGGTTTCAAATGAGGTCAGCTTTTTAAAATAAGCATTAGGACTTAACTTTTCATAACCAGTTTTTCCTAGAACTTTACCCTTTTTATCTAAAACAACGACTAATGGAAAAAACCCTTGGTTATTATACATTTCGGCTAGTTTAGCATTTTGGGCAGTCATTTCATCCGATAATTTGTTGGCTTTTTTCCTTGGAAAATCAGCTTTCAACATAATAAAATGATTCTTTGAAAGGTCTTGAAACTCAGAAGTACTCCAAACCTCTTTATCAAGTTTAATACAAGGTCCACACCAATCTGAACCTTGAAAAACTAAAATTATATTATGATTGTTTTTAGAAGCTAATTCTTTAGCCTTCTCAAAATTTGTTTGCCATTCTTGAGAAAAAACATGACAAGACATCAATAATGTTAAAATAATAATAAGCTTAAATTTCATTTATAAGATATTAATTTATAAACAAGATTGAAACGCCACTTGAAAACAACTATTGTATTAAGAAGTATTAAATAATTGTTAATTTAAAAACCTATTGTGCCAACTTTCACTTGCAGGAACTTCCCAATTTTCTTTAAATTCAGCTATGTTGTTAACCAAATTATTAAAAACAATGGTGTTTTTTGATACGGCTTTTTCTTTTGCCATTTTTCTGAAATCTGTAAGAGATTTGTAAGCAACAAACTCTCCTTGCTTATAAGACACGTTCATTTTATCTAATAAATCAACTGAAAAATCTTTCTCCAATTGCTGAATAAAATTCACAGAAGCATCTATAGAACAACCTGTTGCATGGTTTAATTCCTGATTTAAACCAATAATTATAAAACGCTTATATTTAATACAATACCCAGATTCTAAATCACCACCATGAGCTGTCCAATTTTGGATGAATTCAGTTAATCTAGATTGAATTTCTTCAATCTCTTGGTCAGTAAATGAACGATTGGCTTGGTAAATCCAAACTCTTGATTCGTCTGGTAAGGTGTTAAAATCTACTAACATTTTATATAGCTGAAAGTTTAGTTATAACTTTAAAATTTCTGTATTCCATAATCACTGGATCAAACATTTCTGATTCGTAATATGTAACTTCTAGGTTTAGGTTTTTGAAGTCGGAATCAGAATGAAGTAAATGTTCTCCATCAAAATATTCTAACCAAAGCAG
Source organism: Gaetbulibacter sp. M235 (assembly GCF_043876835.1). Classification (NCBI taxonomy): domain Bacteria; kingdom Pseudomonadati; phylum Bacteroidota; class Flavobacteriia; order Flavobacteriales; family Flavobacteriaceae; genus Gaetbulibacter; species Gaetbulibacter sp. M235. Next base: position 67,826 of record NZ_JBAWJZ010000005.1, on the reverse strand, counting down.
CTTATGTACTCGATTGGTATCGTCTTTAAATTCGATGATATTAAATTGATTTTTCTCAATGCCACTTATTTTACCAGTAATAACAAAATTATTGCTGTCTGGTAAATATTCATCAGTTTGAGTATCTTGAGTCAAAGCTAAAATATAATCTGGACAATTAGTAAACATTTTCATTGCTACCTGCTCTCCAAGTAATTCTAAAGATCTCTGATCATCAAAAGATATATTCAGATATTTATCGGCTTCTGCTTTATTGTTACTATAACCTTCTAAAATACAAAGACCAAATTCTAATTGAAGCTTATTACTATCATGCGATTTAAAGTCTAAATTCTTTTTTGCAATGCAATCGCAGGTTTCAATAGAAATAGTATTTAAAAGATTTTCTTTGGCTTCTTCATTAGATTGAGAAAACACATTTATACTTAAAATAAAAAAGAATAATAAAATAGCGTGATTCGTATTCATATAAAACAATAATTATAAATCTTGAGCATTAGCAATAAGTTCGGCAATATCCAATACTGTAACTTGACCTTCTTTTTCTTTGGCTTTAATACCATCGGTCATCATAGTATTACAAAAAGGACAACCTGTAGCAATGATTTCTGGTTGAATTTCTAAAGCTTGTTCTGTGCGTTCAACATTAATTTCTTTATCTCCCTTTTCGGCATCTTTAAACATTTGTGCACCACCAGCTCCACAACATAAACCTGTTTTTTTACAATTTTTCATTTCAATAAGCTCTGATTCTAACTTTGAAATTAAATCTCTAGGTGCTTCGTAAACATTATTAGCTCTTCCTAAATAGCAAGGATCGTGAAATGTGATGCGCTTACCTTTAAATTTTCCACCTTCAACAGTTAATCTTCCTTCGCTTAATAAACTCTTTAAAAATTCTGTATGATGCATAACCTCATAATTTCCACCAAGTTGAGGATACTCATTTTTTAATGTATTAAAGCAATGTGGGCATGCTGTTACAATTTTTTTGATTTCATATGCATTCATCACTTCTATATTAGTAACAGCCTGCATTTGAAATAAAAATTCGTTTCCAGCTCTTTTAGCCGGATCACCAGTACAGCTTTCTTCTGTTCCTAAAACAGCAAATTCTACTTGAGCTTTATTTAAAAGTTTTACAAAAGCTTTGGTTATTTTTTTTGCTCTATCGTCAAAACTTCCTGCACAACCAACCCAAAACAATACTTCGGGTTGTTTGCCTTGAGCCATAAAGTCGGCCATGGTTGGCACATTAAGTAATTCGCTCATTTCTTTAGGTTTACATTGTTTTTATATGCGTTAGGGATTGTAGCGGCATCCTTTTGCCAAGGCAAAAGATATAGCGAAAAGCCCGACCCTTGTGGTAACGCCATTGTTATTTTATTCGTTTTTCCAGTTTAATCTATCCATTTGATTGTATGGCCATGGTGCACCGTTATTCTCTATGTTGGTCATCATATTATTTAATTCTACCGGTGCGGCTGATTGTTCCATTACAAGAAAACGTCGCATATCTAAAATGATTGACAGTGGATTTATACTTACAGGACAAGCTTCAACACAGGCATTACATGAGGTGCAAGCCCAAATTTCTTCTCTTGTAATATAGTTGTCCAACAACTGTTTGCCATCTTCAACAAAGGTTCCTTTATTTGTGTCAATATTTTTTCCTACTTCTTCTAAACGGTCTCTGGTATCCATCATAATCTTTCGAGGCGATAATTTTTTACCTGTTAGATTTGCAGGACATTCACTTGTACATCGTCCGCATTCTGTACACGTGTAAGCATTTAATAACTGAACCCAGTTTAAGTCCTGCACATCGCTGGCACCAAATTTTGCTGGCATTTCTGCGCCTTCAGCTGGTGCTGCAAATGGGTCAATATTTGGATCCATCATCATCTTCACTTCTTTGGTTACAGCTTCAAGATTATTAAATTGTCCTTTAGGCTTTAAACTAGCATAAAACGTGTTTGGAAAAGCTAAAAGAATATGCAAATGTTTTGAAAAATATAGATAATTTAAGAACACTAAAATGCCAATAATATGAAACCACCATGCTGTTCTTTCTATAGTATGTAATCCAGATTCAGAAAAGCCATTAAATAAAGGCGCCATTGAATGACTGATTATGTTTCCTGAATTCATGGCTTGAAAATGAACATCGGTAGCATTCATGACCAAAAACAACGTCATTAAAACCATTTCAAAATATAAAATGTTGTTGGCATCGTTTTTTGGCCAACTGGTCATTTCACTTTTCCAGAATCGATTTAGTCTTATAACGTTTCTTCTAATCCAAAAAACAATGACTGAAACAAAAACCAGAACTGCCAAAATTTCAAAAGAACCGATTAGTATTCCGTATAAAGAACCAATAGAAGAAAAAATTCTGTGCGTACCGAGCAGTCCGTCAATAATAATCTCTAAAACTTCTATGTTGATAATTACAAATCCAACATAAACTATAATATGCAAAAAACCTGCTACAGGACGACGCACCATTTTACTTTGTCCTAAAGCAATCATAACCATGTTCTTCCAACGTTGGGATTTATTATCGCTTACATCAACATCATTACCTAATTTAATATTTCGGATTAGCTTTTTTACATTCAATGTAAAATAACCAATGCCAACAATAAGTGCTATTGCAAAAAGAACATTTGGTAAATAATTCATTGTTTTTTATTTGGTTTCAACTTCTGAATAAGGAATTTCCTTTTTTGACAAAACTCTAAAATAACGTTTTGGATGCAACTTAATATCTCTTAACAACTCTTCAATTTCTTTTGAAGCTCCTTCAAGATTTTTATATAATGCTTCATCTTTAAGTAATTTACCCATAGAACCTTCACCATTATTTAAACTAGAAAGAAGCGTATTTACATTTGTTAATGTTGTGTTTAAAGATTCTACTGTATTACCCAGATTTGCTTCTTTTAATTGTGCTGTTATTTGTGATAACTCGGTACTTGTGGTTTTAAAATTCTCAAGAATTGTAGTAATGTTTTTATCATTTTCTGAAACCACTCCATTAATAGAATATGCCAAATTTTTATAAGCAGTTAATGTAGCATTAAGCTCTTTAATGGTCTTTTTTAAACCTGCATCTGATTCATCAATTACAATTTTATTAATATTACCTAAAAGCGAATCAGTTGATTTTAAAGTTGAATCTAAATTTTCACTTAACCCAGAAAAGTTTTTTGAAAGACTTCTAATAAGACCTACTTCTACTTCAGATTTTAAAACATCACCTGGTTTTGCAATGTCATCATCATAAGCCAAAACAATGGAAATAGCATTACCACCCATTAAACCTGTTTCATATAAACGAATAGTACTGTTTTTAGAGAATTTTAACTGTTCACTTACAGAAAATGCAATTCTTGTTTTTCCTGTTTTATAATCATAAATAATATCTTGGACTTTCCCAACGGTATTACCTTTAACAGTAACTACTGAAGAACTGTTTAATGCATTATAATCGAACTCTGTGTAGTATATATTATCTGGTTCAAACAAATTTATCCCTTTCAAATAATTATAACCAAAAATAAAAAGGATGATTCCCAATAATACAAGAACGGCAGTTTTAACTTCTTTAGATATCTTCAAAGCTTTGTTTTTTTTTAGTGAAAACAAATTTAAAATAAATTTAAAAAGAAAGTGCTTAATTAGTACTTGTTTTTAAAGCATCTGCCAAAGGAATTCTATTTCCATCTTTAAAAGCAACAATAAAACTAGATTTATAGCCTTTTGATTTTGCCTTTTCCTCTAATAATTTCGCTTCATTATAACTTGGAGTTGAGCCCGTATAATACTTGTACAGGTTACTTTCAAAATCAAACGAAATATCTTCAAGTTTTTTGAAATTATATGGTTTTGGTTCAATTTTTCTTGAACCAGCAGCTATTTGAACTTTAAAAATAATATCTGAATCAACTGGTTTTAATTCTTCTTTGCTACTTTCTGCAATTTGATTTGAACTTGGATTTTCCTGATAATTGTACTCACCAACATTTCCATCAATATTATGCTTATATTCAAAAATGGCATTTGTAATAGCTGTTGATATTTCTTTTTGTCCATTATCTGAATTTAAATATCTGCCTTCTTCTTTATATGTTAAGAAGCCTATTTCAACCAATACACTTGGCATTACCGTTTGATGCAATACTATAAATCCTGCTTGTTTAACACCTCTGTTTTTACGGTTTAATTTGTTTGTAAACTTATTTTGAATATAACTTGCAAGCTGAATACTTTGGTCCAGATATTCTTCCTGAGCTAAGGTTAAACCAATGACAGATTCGGGAGAATTTGGGTTAAAACCTCCATATTTACTCTCATAATCATTTTCTAGAAAAATTACAGAGTTCTCTTTTTTGGCAACTTCAAAATTTGTTTGGTTTCTGTGGGTTCCCAAAACAAAGGTTTCTGTACCATGCGCATCAGAATTATGAGAATTACAATGTACCGATACAAATAAATCGGCATTGGCCTTATTTGCAATTTGCCCTCTTACAAATAAATCAATAAAAACGTCTTTATCTCTGGTATATATAACCTTTATATTAGGGTTCTTTTCAAGTTGTTTACCAACTTCCAGAACAATTTTTAAAGCAATATCTTTCTCTTTATAGCCATTTCCAACGTTTCCTGGATCATTTCCACCATGGCCTGCATCAAGAACAACAACAAACTGATGTGATTTACCATCATCTCCAGAAACAAAAGATGAAAATGTTAATACTAATATAAAAGATACGAAAAGTAATAGTTTGTGCGTTTTCATATGTATTTTAACGACTTAAAACCTAGGTTTATTTTATTTTAATTTTTTATTTGATAAAGAAATAATCACAAAAAAAATATATGTAATTTTGGCTTTTCAAAAACCGAGCCATACTTTTACAAAAATACATTTAAAAGCATTGCATACAAACAACTTTAAACTACTTTTTGCATTAAGTTTTACAGTGTTTATAAACATGTTTAGCTTTGCTCAAGATATTCCCAAAAAAACAAATTCAATACAGCCAACTGTTAAAGACAGTATCATTCTTGACAGAAAGGATTTACCAAAAACTGAAGTTTCAGAAAAAAAACAAGACACTACTTATAAAGACACATTAAAACCTAAAAAGAAAGAGCTTTTAGAACATATTGTTGATTATAAAGCTACAGATTACACATCATTCAATCAAAAACAACAAAAGCTATATTTATATAATCAAGCCGAAATAACATACGGCGACATGAATATAAAAGCTGGTAATATTATTATTGATTATAGTAAAAATGAAGTGTATGCCAAAGGAATAAAAGACTCTATTGGTGAATACTCTCAAGCTCCTGTTTTTACACAAGGGTCAAATGTAGTAGAGCCAGACTCTATTTTATTTAATACAAAAACACAAAAAGCGCTTATTTATAATTCAAAAACCGAGCAATCAGGAGGAACCGTAATAGCCGAAATTACCAAAAAAGAAAATGATTCTGTTTATTTTATTGCTCGAGGCAAGTATACTACAGCACAAGATTTAGACGACCCAGAATATTATATCTTGCTTAGAAAAGCGAAAGTTGTACCGGGTAAAAAAATTGTAACTGGTTTAGCTAATTTATTTATTTATGATGTACCAACTCCTTTAGGTTTACCATTTGGTTTTTTTCCTCAATCTGAAAAGCAAACCTCTGGGATTTTATTTCCAACCTTTGGAGAACAAAATAGTCGAGGATATTTTTTACAAAATGGAGGTTATTATTTTGCAATTAGCGATTATGTAGATTTAGCCGTTTTAGGCGATTATTATACTAATGGTAGTTATGGTTTTAGAGCAGAAAGCAATTATGCGCTACGTTATAAGTTTAGAGGGAATTTTGGATTTCGTTATGAAAATTTAATAAATAGCGAACGAGGTTTCCCAGATTATTCAAAATCTACTGTTTACAACTTGCGTTGGTCGCATAGTAAGGACGGAAAGTCTAGTCCAAATTCTCGTTTCTCAGCTTCTGTTAACTTAGGTAGTAGTACCTATTATAAAACATCATTAAATCAGGTTAATACAGGAAGCTTCTTAAACAATACACTTTCATCATCTGTATCTTACTCAAAAACGTTTCAAGGAGAACCTCAAGTTAATATAAGTTTAACCGCTACGCATTCTCAAAACACTAATACAGAACAAATTAATATGACATTACCTACGTTTCAAGGTAGTGTAGGACGTATTTTTCCGTTCGCTCCAAAAACAGGTTCTAAAAAAGGTATCATTGAAAATATAAACCTGCAATATAACATTAGAGGAGAAAATAGAATTCAAACAACAGACTCTTTATTCTTTAAAAAAGAAATGTTTAGAGATGCTAAAGCTGGATTTCAACATTCCATCCCTTTAAGCACTAATTTTAAAGTCTTTAAATATTTTAGTCTAAGCGCTAGTACTAATTACAACGAAGTCTGGACTTTTAAAACAATTAAAAAGTCTTACGACCAGATTCAAAGAACTGCCGTTACGGAAACAATTAATGGTTTTGACACGTTTAGAACTTATAACTTCAGCACAAGTTTAGGAACCACTATTTATGGAATGTTTGATTTTCGAAAGGAAGGAAAAGACCCCAAAATCCAAGCTATTAGGCATGTTATGAGACCATCGATAAGCTACAACATAAACCCTGCTTTTGATAAATATTATGATTCTTATGAAGTTATTAGTGCAGATGGTTTAACAACAAGCGAAGTAGATTATTCTCGTTTTGAGCAAGGTATTTTTGGTTCTCCCAATAAAAATTTTTCAAGCTCTATGGGTATTTCATTATCCAATAATTTTGAAGCCAAAGTTAAAGATAGAGACACTACAGCTACAGAACCTAAAAAGATTATTCTGCTTAACAACTTAAATTTCTCTACTTCATATAATTTTGCAGGTGATTCTTTGCAGTGGAGTCCCGTAAGAGTAAGTGGTGGCACACAACTTTTTAAAAATAAAATGAGTATCAATTTTGGTGCAACTCTAGATCCTTATGCGCTTGATAACAACAATAACAAGATTGATAAATTTAATATTGATAATGGCGGAAGCCTTTTTAGATTGACAAGTGCAAACCTAACTTTAAATTACTCGTTTTCAAGTAAAAAAGATGATAAAGACAAAAATAAATCAGGCATACAAGAAAACTTAAATAGCGGTGGTCGTGACGATGATTTGTTTGGCCTTCCAGATGGACAGACAACTGGCCGATTTGATGATGATGAGAAAAAAGGTGGAGATGAAGAAAAAGTTAGTCAATTTTACAATTTTAAAATTCCATGGAGTGCTCGTGTTGCATATGCTGTAAATTATAATAATTCAAGAAGACAAAATGAAATATCTTCCCATTCACTAATGTTTTCCGGTGATATTGATTTGTCACCAAAATGGTCTGTGGGTGCTTCTTCTGGTTACGATTTAAAAAACCAAGGTTTTACTTATACGCAATTACGTTTTGAAAGGGATTTATTAAGTTGGCGAATGAATTTTAGTTGGGTTCCATTTAGTTCAAGAGCCTCTTGGTACTTTTTTATTGGCATAAAATCAAATATCTTGAAAGACCTTAAATACGATAAGAGAAACCAACCAGATATTCAGCTTTAAAATCTAAAAATTACAATGAAAAAAATTATCATTACACCAAATGCTCCTGCTCCTATTGGCCCTTACAATCAAGCGATTTTAAAAGGAAACACGTTATATACATCTGGTCAAATAGCAATAAATCCTGAAAGTGGCGAGTTGGTTTTAAATGATATAAAAACTGAAACAAAACAAGTCATGGAAAATTTGAAAGCTGTTTTAAAAGCGGCTGATATGACCTTTGATGATGTTGTTAAAACCACGATTTTCATTTCTGATATGAATGATTTTGGACAAATAAATGAAGTCTACGGCAGCTATCTTGATGAAGAAAATGCACCAGCCAGAGAAACTGTTCAAGTGGCAAAACTACCCAAAAATGTTCATGTTGAAATAAGTATGATTGCTATTAAGTAATTGTAAATATCTTAACTTTCAATACTATTTGGAGCATATTTGACTAATAGTTCTTTTAGCTTTTCTGTTTCGATTGGTTTGGCTAAAAAATCGTCAATCCCTGCTTTTTTAGCATTTTTTATATCTTCTTCAAAAGCACTAGCAGAAACTGCAATTATAGGAATTTTATGTTCTTTATATTTATGGCTGGCTTTAATTAATTTTGTAGCTTCATATCCATCCATTTCTGGCATAAAAATATCCATAAACACCATATCAAAATCTAAAATATTAAATAGCTTAACAGCATCAGAACCGTTTTTCACAAACGTACAATCTGCCCCTTGTTGTTCTAAAAGAAACTTAATAACCTTTTGGTTCATCACATTATCTTCGGCTACAAGAACTGTAAATTTATAGTCAAATCTGTTTAATAAAATTGGTGTTGGTTCAATTTGTTCTCTCTCAAAATTAAGTGTTTTTTGGAGTTGAATACTAAAATAAAATATGGAACCTTCATTCTCTTTACTTTCAAGTTTAAGTTCTCCACCCATTAAATTTAATAGCTGGCAAGAGGCCGTTAAACCTAAACCAGTACCACCATAATAATCAACAATCGACAAATGATTTCTCTGTGAATCACTCATAATGCGTTTTGCCTTTTCAGGTGAAATTCCAATACCAGTGTCTTTAACATAAAAAGTAACTATTTGATAATCATCTGGCCCAACTGTTTGATCTATAGTTAATGATACCTTACCTGCGTTTGTAAATTTGATGGCGTTGCTTAATAAGTTGGTTAAAATCTGCTTAATCCTTTTAATATCTCCAAGCAATAAAAATTTCTGGTTTTCATCAGATAAAAACTTGAATTCAAATTCCAAACCACTATCCCAAGCTTCATATTCAAATACTTTTATAAGTTTTGCTAAATCAGATTTCAAATCAATGGCAGATAATTCCAATTCAACTTTTCCGCCTTCAACTTTCGAGTTATCTAAAATCATGTTGACCAATTGCAAAACATGTTCAGAGGAATATTCTGCAATTTCAAGCTGAATCTGTTGTTCTGTGGTCAACTCGCTTTGCTTTAGCATATTTATCATGCCTAAAACTGAATTCAAAGGTGTACGGATTTCATAACTCATATTTGCCAGAAAAACGGATTTATAATCAGAAGATTTAACAGCTTCATCTAAATCAGTTTCTAACCTTCTCAATTTAGATTTAAGAGCCTCTAAAGTTTTATCCAAATCAGTTATATCTACAATATTTGAAACTAAAGTTTCTTGCTTAAAGTTGCTTAAATTGTTTGCTTTCTTGTTTAGCTTGTTTAAATCTCTTGTCATTCGGTAAGCTAAAAAATAAGCAAGCGTTAAAAATAGAACAGCAATTAAAACAAATAACATGAGCGCATTTCGCTGAAATGCATTCCATTTGTTTTGTATTGTTTGATGAATTTTGCTTTTTAGAGAAGTTAACTTAACCGTAACATTTAAAATGTTTTCACTGCTTTTTTTAACAGAAGTTTCATTAATTGAATTAATGTCATTTATTATACCATTAAATTCACTATCATAATTAATAGAATGACTTTTGAAATCATTATTAATAGCTTCTAATTTTATTTTACTACTGTTAATATCTGTATTAAATGTTTTGAAATAATCAGCATCATACAATTCTTGTTTTTCGTCTAATAATAACTGAAAATTAAGTGCGCTTTGAGCAATATCAAACTTGATTTCCTGAAGATCAGTAACTAAAGTGTCTAAATATTTATTTCGTTTTTGAACATGAGAATACCCAATAAAAAGTAGCATTAGAGCCAAAATAAAAGTAAAAAAAATCAATGTTATCCTTACTTTAAAGGAATTCATTGACTGAAAAAGAAATGCCATCTTTAATTGCTTTTCAACAAACTTATTTATAATTGATGTAATTCCCAAAACAAATGACACTATAAATTTTAATAAAATTAATTCGTTTAACTATTTGATTCATCTTGAGTATAATACTAAAAATTAACTACTTAATTAATCAATTTATTACTTTTTATTTTAATATTCAACTTTAAAAATAATACATTTGAAAATCCATTAATTTGATAGAAAATGCGCATAGAATATGATTTAAAATTAGGCTTTAAAGATGTTATGATTCGTCCTAAACGATCTACCTTAAAAAGTAGATCGCAAGTCAATTTAGATAGAGAATTTAAATTTTTACATAGCCCGTTTACTTGGGAAGGAGTTCCTGTTATGGCAGCCAATATGGATACTGTTGGTACCTTTGAAATGGCTAAAGTTTTAGCTAGTAAAAAATTATTCACTGCTATACACAAACACTATTCAATTAATGAGTGGAATGAATTTTTTATAAATTCACCAAAAGGAATTGAAGACTTCATAGCCATAAGTACAGGAACTGGTAAAAAAGATTCTGAAAGATTGGCTGAAACTTTTAGTTATAATCCTCAATTAAAATTTATTTGCATTGATGTAGCAAATGGATATTCAGAGCATTTCGCAAATTTTGTAAAAAAAACAAGAGAGCAATACCCAGATAAAGTCATTATTGCTGGAAATGTAGTAACTGGAGAAATGGTTGAAGAATTATTACTGTCAGGAGCCGATATTGTTAAAGTAGGCATTGGACCAGGTTCTGTTTGTACAACAAGAGTAAAAACAGGAGTAGGTTACCCACAATTGTCTGCAATTATTGAATGTGCAGATGCTGCTCATGGTTTAGGCGGGCAAATTATTAGCGACGGTGGTTGCACAACTCCTGGCGATGTTGCCAAAGCATTTGGTGCTGGAGCAGATTTTGTTATGCTTGGAGGGATGCTGGCAGGACATGATCAAAGTGGTGGAGAAATCATTGAACGCAATGGAAAACCATATAGAAAATTTTATGGCATGAGTTCTTCTACCGCCATGGAAAAACATGTTGGTGGCGTTGCTGAATATAGAGCTAGCGAAGGCAAAACTGTTGAAGTTCCTTACAGGGGAAATGTTGAATCTACCTTACAAGATATTTTAGGCGGTTTACGTAGCACTTGTACCTACGTTGGTGCTCAACGTTTAAAAGAACTTACCAAACGAACCACTTTTATAAGAGTAGCTGAACAAGAAAACAGAATCTATACAGAATAATTTTTTCTTACTAATTGGATTTAAACCGATTATGGATGAATCTATTAGCTCCATTTTAAAGAATACTTTTATCAAAAATGAGATAACAATAGTAGAACATTGATGCTTTCATTATAATATAAAAGTGACATTTAATGATTTATTATATGAAACGTCATTATCAATTTTAGATACTTATTAATCATTCACAGCAACAAACCCAATAGTACAGGAAAAATAAAATGAAGTAGCTGTTGATATTAGACCTTATACATATTAAAACAAAAAAAAAGATGGCTGCCCATCTTTTTTTATCTTAATTATAAAAATGTTTATTTAAGATTTTTAGTGTGAAAAGCAACTAAACCTTCTATAGGTCTTCTTTCAAAATTTCCAACTTTAAAGCCCATTTCTTCACTAACTTCTTTTATTTCTTGTTGGGAAAAATAAGCTATTGAACCAGCAAAATGTACTGGAACTGTTTTAACTTCTTCCTTATACTGCATAATAAAATTTTTCACGAAAAGTCTAATTCCATCTTTAATAACTTCTCTAATATAATCTGAGTCTTTATTTAAAAACATAAATTCAGCAAAACTTGCTAAATATGCATTTGGATTTGGTTGTTTATAAATATTATACTTAATATAATCAGCCTCTAAATTATATTTAGAAGAAAAAGCAACTTTAATTTTATCTGGCATATGATTAAAATAATAATCCCTGATTAATTGCTTTCCATAATAATTTCCAGAAGCGTCATCCATTAAAATATAACCCAAAGATTGAACTTTTTGATGAAGTTTATTGCCATCATAATAGCTACAATTTGAACCAGTTCCCATAATACAAACTACAGCAGCTTCTTTATCGTGATTAATCGTTGCATAAATAGCTGCCATGGTATCTTCTTCAACTTTAACAACTGCATTAACAAAAACTTCTTTTAATACACTTGCCACAATCTCTTTCCCACGATCTGTTCCACAACCAGCACCGTAAAAAAACACATGAGTAACAATATTTCTATTAGCCTTTAAATCGCTATTTTTCTTAATTGTTTTTTTCAGTTTTTTTTCAGTTAAAATTTCAGGATTGAGACCTTTGGTACGCATTTTCTCCATTAATTGGTCTCCGTTTTTATCTATTGCAATCCAATCACACTTGGTAGAACCGCTATCAACAATTAAAATCATAAGCTAGTTTTAAATAAAAACTCCATAAACTACTGTTAATTCACAATAAATTTATGGAGTCATTAATAATTATTTTATTTGAAATTATATTTTACTGATGTGTTGAGCAAGGTCAACTAATTTAGTAGAATAACCAAATTCGTTATCATACCAAGATACTAATTTAAAGAAATTATCATTTAAAGCAATACTTGCATCAGCATCAAAAACACTTGTCATTGATTCTGAAACGAAATCCTGAGAAACTACAGCTTCTTCAGTATACCCCAAAATACCTTTTAATTCAGTTTCTGAAGCTTTCTTTAATGCAGCTTTTACTTCAGCCCAAGTTGCAGATTTTTCAGTTCTAACAGTTAAATCAACTACTGAAACATCTGGAGTAGGTACTCTAAACGACATCCCTGTTAATTTTCCATTTAATTCTGGAATAACTTTTCCAACGGCTTTTGCAGCTCCAGTTGAAGAAGGTATAATGTTAGCTAAAGCACTTCTTCCTCCTCTCCAATCTTTTCTTGATGGTCCATCAACAGTTAATTGAGTTGCTGTTGTTGCATGAACAGTTGTCATTAAACCTTCAACAATTCCGAAGTTATCATTTATAACTTTAGCTAAAGGGGCCAAACAGTTTGTGGTACATGAAGCGTTAGATACAATTGTATGAGCAGCAGTAATTTCTTTATGGTTAACTCCCATAACAAACATTGGTGCGTCTGCAGATGGAGCAGAAATAGCTACTTTTTTAGCACCTGCAGTAATATGCTTTTGTGCACCTTCTAAAGATGTAAAAATACCTGTACAATCTAAAACAACTTCAGCACCTACAGCGTCCCATTTTAAATCTTCTGGATTACGCTCAGCTGTAATTCTTATTTCATTTCCGTTTACTACTAAGTTTCCATTTTTTACTTCAACAGTTCCGTTAAATTTTCCATGAACTGAATCGTATTTTAATAAGTAAGCTAAATGTTCTACATCTAAAAGATCATTAATTCCTACTATTTCAATATCAGGTCTTGAAGCAGCTACTCTAAAAGCTATTCTTCCAATTCTACCAAATCCGTTAATTCCTAATTTTAATTTTGACATTTTTTATCTACTTTAACTTGTTAAGTGGCCATGATTTCAGACACACGCAATAATTCTAAATTTATTTTTGATTTTCCTTTAATTGCACTTTCTAAAGGTGTTAACTCCATTTCGTTATTGATTAAGCCAACCATATAATTGGTTTTTCCAGCCATTAACGATTCAACTGCTTTCACACCCATTCTACTTGCTAAAACACGATCGAAACATGATGGTGAACCTCCTCGTTGCATATGCCCAAGTACAGAAACACGTACATCATAACCCTCCATATTTTCGTCAACATAGTCTTTCAATTCAAAGACACTTTTACCTATTTTATCACCTTCTGCAACTATAACGATACTTGATGATTTTCCTGATTGTCTGCTTCTTCTTAATGATTCAACTAATCTATCTAAACCAAGATCTTCTTCAGGTATTAAGATTTCTTCTGCGCCAGCACCAACACCAACATTTAAAGCAATGTGACCTACATCTCTTCCCATTACCTCAATAAAAAATAATCTATTATGTGAACTGGCAGTATCTCTAATTTTATCAATGGCATCAACAACTGTATTTAAAGCTGTATCAAAACCTAATGTATGTGAAGTTCCGTAAATATCATTATCTATAGTTCCAGGAATTCCAATTACCGGATAACCAAACTCTTGATTAAAAATCATTCCTCCAGTAAAAGTTCCATCTCCTCCAATTAGAACTAACGCATCTATATCGGCTTGTTTTAATTGACTATGGGCTAATACCCTTCCTTCTTTGGTTCTAAAGGCCATAGATCTTGCAGACTTTAATATAGTACCTCCTCTATTAATGATATCCTTAACACTTCTAGCATTCATTTCTTTAAAATCTCCTTCCATCAAACCCTCATACCCACGGTAAACACCAACACATTCTATATTATGATAAGCACATGTTCTAACAACAGATCTAATTGCTGCATTCATACCAGGAGCATCGCCCCCTGATGTTAAAACACCTATTTTTTTTATTGTTTTTGACATTTTTATTTAATTATAAAGTAAAATTACTAAACAAAAAATTAGATAACTAATAGCATTTTGTTTTTTTTACGCAAGCGCCAAAACTACAACGTTTTAGTTAATAAAAAACATTATTTTTTATTAAATCATTATTTGAAACAGGTAATTTTTATCAATTTTATTTTTTTTCAGAATTTTTGATGCCAACAAAATCTGGCAGTGAACCTTTGGTTTCGACATCAGTTTCTTTATTAGAGATTTCTCCTCTTTTCTTGGAATTTGTGAATAGTTTTTGAAGTAATTCTTTAAAGGTATCAAAATCTACATTATATGAAATACCAACACCTTGAGTATAGCCAATTTCTTCACCAAAATTACGTATACTATTTTCTCTGTTAAATACTTTAGCTCTTAGTGTACCATCTTCATTTAACAAAAATTCAATTTGAACATCACCAGCAACAACTGTTTGTGTCTCGCCTCCAACTGGAACACCAACCTTGCCATTAATTAATACTCTATCGCTTATTTGGGTTTGCAAGGTTAAGTCAAAACGATCATCGGTTTTGTAATCTGGTCTATTCTCACCAACTTCATAATTTATACCTACATTAAATTTACTGTCATCGCTAGAAAAAATACTGTTTACAATACCATTTAAACGTTCAGCAATGGTGCCTGAAAAATTAAGCTCGCTTAAACCTCTAGAAAAAGCTCCTGTTGATAAAAGGTAAAGTGCTTGATTTTGCCTGTCTCCATTTGATTCCAACCTGTATTGTAATTCAGATTTTAATGTTGAATTTACATTAGGGAATTCAAATTCAAAACTTGGTTCTGGTTGCTCTAATTCGCCTGTTAAATTAATATTTAATTCAACTGGAATACTTCTATTGATTGGGTTATCAAGTAATGGAGAAGGATTAGCTTGTGTTTTATATATAGCTTCTATATTTATACGTGCCTTTAGAGGGTCACCATCCCATGCAAGAGTACCTCCTGGTACAACTGTAAACTTCTTACCTATTAATCCTCCATAAGCAAAGTTATAAACACCTTCAAACACAGAAAAGTCACCATAAATATTAAATTTTCCATTTGTGTTTATTTCAACTAGCATACCTCCATTTCCTCTACCTTTAAGTCCGTGTCCTGTATCTTTATTTATGATAATTTCTATTTCTGCATCTTCTGTAATATCTAAATCAAAATCAAGTTCCAAACCTTTAATTTCATTAAATTTAAAATCAACCCCATTTTTTCTTGCCAATTTTTCTTCAGGACTTAAAAAATGTATGTATGAATTATCTCCAAAAGATTCTGTGTCACTTAACGGAATTTTAAATACTGTACCTGATTTTGTTTCTCCAATAACACTTATAACTAGTTGGTCTGTTGGTCCTTTTATAGAAGCATTACCTCCAACAAATCCGGTACCATAATACAAGGCGTCTTCGGTTTCAGAAGTATTTAAAATTAATAATCTTGGTGTATTCAAATCAAAGTTTAAACTCCAATCGGATAAATTTACATGGCTTAATGACCCATTAAGCTGTCCTTTGGATTTAAATTTAGTGTCTGTTAATTGTAATTTATTAAAAATAAAACTTTGGTTCTTTAAAGCTATAACTGTGTTATTTGCAATATCATAATCAACGTTTAGGTATGGTATTTTAAATCCGGCATTATTGGCTACTAGTTCACCATTTATTTCTGGACGTTTTAAATTACCCGAAACATTTGTTTTACCAGTAACGGTTCCTCTTATATTACTTAAAACATCTTGCAATAATGGATTTAAAGGCGCTAAATTGAATTTATTGAATGTAAGATCGACATCAATATTTGAACTCCTACTAGCTACATTTATGTTTCCATAGGCACTAAAAGACTTTGATTCATCGTCTTTTATTGTAATATCTACCAAATAATTCGTTAAATCATCATTCCCTTCAACACTTGCATTGAAAGAACCAAGTTCAAAATCATTAACTTTAAAATCATCAATAGTAATGGTGGAATTGGGTAAATAACTACCATTCTTTTGAAGTATATCCAGTTTTCCATTTACATTACCGGCAAATGACAAACTATCAACATCTGGTATTATTTTCGCGAGATCGACATTTTTAAATTTGAGATGAATATCTTTTTGTGTAGAATCTTTTAAAATTCCCGATAATTGAATTTCCTCATTTTTATGGTTTATTCTAATATTATCAATATTAAATGAAGTTAAATTTTTATCAAATGAAATTTTATTAAAATTATCTTTCTTTTCATTTATAAACCAAACATTATCTTTAATGGTTATATCAGACTGTTTAAAACCAATTACCGATTTGTTTTCTTCATTAATTGTATGATAAAAACTTAAGTTATAACTGTCATTATTTTTATTTCCACCATTAAATTCAGAACGCATAAACAATGTATCATTAACCGTTACATTAATAAGATTGAATTTTGAAATATTATAATATTTGGTTTTAATGCTATCAACCTCAATGTAGGTGTTAAAAAGTGGGTTGTTATTATCAACTTGCAGCTCAATATTATTTGCAAAATAATCTAAGTATTTTATTTCTGGCGATTTAAAAGTTAGTTGAAACCCTTTCTCATTACTTTCTACTTGCCCTTTTATAAATGTGTTTTTTCCCAGCTTAATTTCAGGATAAAACACTTCAATTATTTTGTTATAAATTTTAAAATTAAAATTGATTGACTGGTTTTGTTTTACCTTGAATGGTATATAATTTGTATAAATACTTCCAATTGCATTTTGAAACAATTTTGCAATATCATTAAAAACAAATTGACCACTCATTGTTCCTTCAATAATATCTGGTGAGTTAATTTGAATGAATCTTGTTTTATCCTCGAAACGTGATGATATGGCAAACTCCTTAAAATAATAAGTATCATTCTGATTTTTGTATGATGTATTTTTAAATGCTACTTGACCATAAGCGTCGTCTAAATCGCTTGCATTCATGTTCATTTTTACATTACTTTGAAAAATTGAGATACTATCATTTTTAACAAAGTTCAATTTTTTTAAATCTGCATAAAACACGTTTGCTTCAAAATCATACTTTTTTATTTTTTCTGAAAAATCTGCAAGGCCATTAAAGTTTAGTTTTAAATTATTATCATTAACATTAAAATTTCCATCAAAAATGCGGTTTCTCACATTTCCGGCTACTTTAATGTTTTGATAATTGTATTTATTAAATTCAATTTGAAACACATCTCCTTTAACTTGTGTATCAATGGTTTCTGCAACAAAACCAGTTCCATTTACATCAACATCTAAACTAATATGTCCAAAATTGGGGTCATTTACTAAAGCTCCAAAATCAAAGTCATTAAACATAACCCTACCCTTATAAGAAGCATTATCAATATTATCAATTCTGGTCATACTCAAATTAGAATCAACAAAACCAAGTTCTGTTTCTATACTTAAATCGGCTAAAATTGTAGAAGGTGTTAATTCTGTTTGTCCTATTAAAGTAAATTTTCCTAATCGGTCAAATGAAGATGGTATGGATTCACCCAAAACATTAGGCAAAAGTGCTTTCAAATCTTTATAGATAGAAGTTAAGTTGCTAAACTTAGCGAACATATAAAAATTGTTTTCTTCTTTATTGAAAAGGTTTTTAAAATTAAAACTTCCTATGATTTTTGAATTAGCACTTGTATCTAAATTCAAATTATTGGCTTGTAAATTATTTAATGTACCTGATAAATCTACACTAAATTTGGCATGCTGATTTTCGCCAAATTCATTATAAAATGTGTTTAACTCGTTTAGAAGAATGTTTGAATCTGTAAACTTTGCCTTTAATTTAACTTTATCTTCAAAATTTTTAAAATCTTCTCTATTGTACGAAAATTTCAAGTCTCCTTTTAAAATAGAATTTGTTGTTCTAATTTCTAAGTTAGCAAACGTCATATCCTGAAGTGTATATAAAAAATCTGTCATCATGTTTTTTATAACAACACCTCTACTATCTTTAAGCGCCAGTGTATTAATTCTGGCACCAACATCACTTCCATTAATTAAAAAATTGGTTGCATTAATATTTAAATCTTCAAAATCTAAAATTTTTACGTTCTCTCTATTTTCGTCTGAAAGTTTAAAAACACCATCATAAATGGAAACATCACTGGATGACAATAAAAAACTGCTTTTCTCTTTTCTTGGGTTATCATCATCAAACTTGGCCACAAAAACATCGAGATTGGTATCTGTTTCACCTTTATATGTTTTAACATTAAACAATAAACCATAAATATCAATGTCACCAAAAACCAATTTGCCCTTAATTAAGTTTCTAACACTTAAAATAGAAGTGTTTAGTTCTGTAATGCTAATTAAAGTGTCTTGTTTGAAATCTTCAATATAAATATTCTTAAGTTCAACATCACCATTAAACTGCAAACCAACTTTATCTATATTAATATGTGTACCAAAATCATCATTTATTTTTTTAGTGACATAATTGCCAATACCCGTTTGAATTGAAGGAATAGATAATATCAACACCAAAATGATGAATAACAACAGTAAAATCCCTGCTATCTTTGATAATATTTTTAGAAACTTTTTGATACCTGTTAAAGTTATAATTTAATTAAGAAAAATCTACTTTTCGATAGTAATTGTCTATTTTATATTTTTATCAAATGGAAACTACTAACACAATTTTTAAAAAAATAATTAAGTAGTTTTGCATTTACGAATAAAAGAATAAAAAAAGACTTTTATTTATGCTCAAAATTAACAATTATTGTGCCTAATTCTAATTAATGTCTGAACAAAATATTTATATCCTTGGAATTGAATCATCATGTGACGATACTGCTGCTGCAGTAATACATAACGGTAAAATTTTAAGCAATGTAATTGCTAATCAAAAAATACATGAAGAATATGGTGGTGTTGTGCCTGAATTAGCTTCAAGAGCACATCAACAAAATATTGTTCCGGTGGTTTCTCAAGCACTTTCAAGAGCAAATATTAACAAGAATCAGCTTCATGCGATTGCTTTTACAAGAGGTCCTGGTTTAATGGGTTCATTATTAGTGGGTACATCGTTTGCTAAATCATTAGCTTATGGTTTAAATATCCCTTTAATAGATGTAAACCATATGCAAGCACATATTCTGGCACATTTTATAGACGAAGAAGGATTTAATAAACCTCCATTTCCATTTTTAGGTATGACTATTTCTGGAGGACATACACAAATTGTTAAGGTTTCTAGTTATTTTGATATGAAAGTTATTGGAGAAACCATTGATGATGCTGTTGGAGAAGCTTTCGATAAAAGTGGAAAAATACTCGGTTTGGGTTATCCTGCAGGACCAGTTATTGATAAGTTAGCAAAATTAGGAAACCCAAAAGCGTTTAAATTCACAAAGCCTAAAGTTGATGGATTGAATTTTAGTTTCTCTGGTTTAAAAACTGCCATTTTATATTTTATTCAAAGTGAAACTAAAGCAAATCCTAGTTTTATTGAAGAAAATTTAAATGATATTTGCGCTTCTATTCAACACACAATCATTGAAATTTTAATTGATAAATTAAAATTAGCATCTAAACAAACTGGCATAAAACACATTGCCATTGGCGGTGGTGTTTCTGCAAATTCTGGTATTAGGCAAGCTTTAAAAGATGGCGAACACAAATTTGGTTGGACAACCTATGTTCCAAAATTTGAGTTTACAACCGATAACGCTGCCATGATTGCAATTGTTGGTTATTTAAAATTTTTAGAAGGTAATTTTTCAAAACAAGATATTACAGCATCAGCTAGATTGAAAATATAATATGCAGCTTTTTTATAACCCAGACATATCAGAACATACCAAACAATTTTCTTTTGATAAGGAAGAAAGCAAACATATTGTAAAAGTTTTACGTAAAACAAGTGGTGATATCTTATATATTACAAATGGGAATGGCTGGTTATTTACTGCAGAAATTACGATTCCAGATATAAAAAACTGCATTGCAACAATCATTTCTAAAGAATTAAAGAAAAAACATCCTTACAATTTGCATTTGGCTGTAGCTCCAACAAAAATGAATGACCGCTATGAATGGTTTTTGGAGAAAGCTACTGAAATTGGCATTGACACCATAACTCCTATTATTTGTGACCATAGTGAACGAAAAGTCATTAAATTAGACAGATTTGATAAAATTATACAATCTGCCATGAAACAATCTTTAAGTTGTTATTTACCAAAACTTAATGATGCTGTGACATTTAAAGACTTTATGAGTCAAAAATTTGAAGGGCAGTTATTAATAGCTCATTGTGAAGAGACAGATAAAAAGTCACTTAAAAAGGTCATTAAAAGAAATGAAGACATCACTATTTTAATTGGTCCTGAAGGAGATTTTAGTGTTAAAGAAATTGAAATGGCTATTTTAAAGGCTTTTATTCCAGTAACTTTGGGAGAAACCAGGTTACGAACTGAAACAGCAGCCATTGTGGCTTGTCATAGTGTGGCATTTATAAACGAATAATATGAAAAAGGTAATCATCCTTTTAACTTTTTACTTTTCACTTTTTACTTTATCTGCACAAGAAATTGCACTCTTAAAGTATAAAGGTGGCGGAGATTGGTATGCCAACCCTACATCGTTACCCAATTTAATTAAATTTTGCAATGCCAATATAAACACAAAAATAAATCCTAAACCACAAACTGTTGAAGTTGGAAGCAATGATATTTTTGAGTTTCCGTTTCTGCACATGACAGGTCATGGCAATGTTTTTTTCACGGATGATGAAGCAGAAAATCTTAGAAATTATTTAATTTCTGGAGGATTTTTACATATTGATGATAATTACGGTATGCAGCCATATCTTGATAAAGAACTAAAAAAGGTTTTTCCAGATAAAGAATTGGTAGAACTTCCTGCAAATCACCCAATTTTTAGTATTGTTTATAAATTCCCTAATGGATTACCAAAAATACATGAACATGATGGCAAACGCGCTCAAGCTTTTGGAATATTTTATGAAGACAGATTAGTTTTATTATTTACTTATGAATGCGATTTAGGCGATGGTTGGGAAGATGAAGAAGTACATAATGATCCTTTTGAAGTTAGGGAGAAGGCTTTAAAAATGGGAGCTAATATCATCAAATATGTTTTTGACAACTAATCGGCTAATAAACCTTGCAACTTACTCATTACAATACCAACTTTAAAAAACAAACATTCTCGATTGTTTTAGTGTCTGAAAATGTTACTAATGCACCCAATATTGGAAGTTTGTTTAGAATTGCCGATGCCTTCGGCATTGAAAAATTATTTCTTTGCGGAGAGAATATTTCTTTAGGCAGAAAATCGGCTAAAACATCTAGAGCTACAGAAAAAGTTGTTAATCATGAGGTTTGCAATTCTGCTTTTGAGGTGGTTCAATATTTAAAAAATCAAGATTATCAAATTATAGCTTTAGAGATTACAACCCAAAGCAAACCAATTCACACATTTAATTTTTCAAAAGAAAAACCAATCGCGCTTATTATTGGTGATGAAAATTTTGGGATTTCTGAATTGATTCTCAATATTTCAAATCATATTATCCATATTGATATGTTTGGTCAAAATAGCAGTATGAATGTCGTTCAAGCAACCAATATTGCTTTATACGAAATCACCAGGCAACTTTTGTGATAGGTTTTCTTATATTTACTAAATGAACTCAAAAGATATAGCAAACGGCATTTTAAGAGCTTTTGGAATTATGCTAGCCATAGCTTTATTACTCTATTTTTTCTATAAAATTGAGTCGGTAATCATCTATCTAACAATTGCAGTGGTCATTTCGTTAATTGGTAGACCAATTGTTTTGTTTCTTGAAAAACGATTGAAATTTAAGAACACCATCGCAGTCATAGTTACCATGCTACTGCTTATAAGTTTATTCGTTGGTTTAGTGCTTCTTTTTATTCCTTTAATCATTAAACAAGGGCATAATTTATCATTATTGGACATTGATAAATTACAAACCAATATTGAAAATTTGTACCAACAGGTTATTTCATATTTCAAAGTAAACAACATAAACATTGAGCAATCTTTTAAAGATTCCAGTTTACTTTCAAAAATAGATTATTCCATTATTCCTGATTTTTTAAACTCTATTATTAGCGGTCTGGGTAGTTTTAGTATAGGTTTATTTTCTGTGCTCTTTATTTCTTTTTTCTTTTTAAAAGACAGCAAACTATTTGAAAATGGCTTGTTGATTTTTATTCCTGACTCTAAAGAAACACGCTTAACAAACTCATTAAATAAAATTAAAGATTTGCTATCAAGATATTTTGTTGGACTCATTTTTCAAATTTTAATCATCTTTATAATTTACACTATAGGTTTGCTTATTGTAGGTGTTGAAAATGCTGTAGTGATTGCCTTTTTGTGTGCATTACTTAACCTTATTCCTTATGTTGGCCCTTTAATAGGTTGTTTTTTAATGCTAACATTAACTATGACAAGTAATCTTGATCAAGGTTTTGTTGATATTGTTTTTACAAAGACTTTATGGGTGTTTGTGGTTTTCATTATTGGACAATTAATTGATAATTTTTTCAGCCAGCCTTTTATATTTTCTAAAAGTGTAAAATCCCATCCATTAGAAATCTTTTTAATTATTTTAATTGCAGGCATTTTATTTGGTGTAGTTGGTCTTATTGTTGCAGTTCCTGCATACACAGCAATTAAAGTTATTTTAAAGGAGTTTTTGTCTGAAAACCAGATTGTAAAAAAACTCACCAAAGATTTATAGTTTTAGTTTGAATACAAATATTTTAAATACTGATATTCAGGATTTTATAAATAATAATTTAGATAAAAATATTACTTCTATTTTATTAAAAGGAACACCTTTCACTTCTGTAGACACAAAAGAAATTATTGAGCAAATAGAAGCCAAAAAAAAGTGCGAACATAAACTACCAACCTGGTTTCATACTAAAAACATATACTATTCAAATAAATTAAATATAGAACAGACTTCTTCTGAAATTACTGCTTCTTATAAATCCAAACTAATTAATGGTGGGAACATTATCGACTTAACTGGTGGATTTGGGGTAGATTGCTACTATTTTTCAAAACAGTTTAAACAAGTTATTCACTGTGAAATAGATTCAAAACTGTCTGAACTTGTTAATTACAATTACAAACAGTTAAACATTAATAATATTGAAACAAAAAATATTGATGGCATTGAATTTTTAAATACAAATGATAAATCTTTCGACTGGATTTATACAGATCCATCAAGAAGACATGATAGTAAAGGAAAAGTATTCTTTTTAAATGATTGCCTTCCAAACATTCCAGAAAACTTAAATGATCTTTTTAAATGCACTAAAAATATCATGATTAAAATGTCTCCGTTGCTTGATATTTCAATTGGCATTAATGAATTGAAGTTTGTAAAAACGATTCATGTAGTTGCCGTAAACAATGAAGTAAAAGAGCTTCTCTGGATTTTAGAACGTGGATTTATTGGTGAACCAGAAGTTAAAACAGTAAATATTACTAAAAATTCAGAATTACATTTTGACTTTTCTTTAGAAGAAGAAAAAAACTTGGAATCGTTATATTCCAAACCACTCACCTATTTATACGAACCCAATTCAGCTATTTTAAAATCCGGTGCATTTCACTCCATTTCAAATCAGTTAAATGTATTTAAATTACAAAAACATTCCCATTTATATACAAGTAATAGATTTGTAGATTTTCCCGGAAGACAATTTAAAATAGATTCCATTTTGCCCTATAACCCAAAAGCTTTAAAAAAGTTAGGCTTAAAAAAAGCAAACATAACTACAAGAAATTTCCCTGAAAGTGTGGAACACATCAGAAAAAAGTTAGTTATAAAAGATGGTGGCGATTTGTATTTGTTTTTTACTACCGATTTAGAATCAAACAAAATTGTTATTATTTCCACAAAAATTTAATCTAATAAACGTTTTTGTTTTTCAATTTTCATAGCGTTTTTTATGGTCTTAAAAACCTGACTTTTAAGCTTTCTGTACTCTTTAAAATATTTTTTAACCAATATTAAAAGACTTCTGTGTTTTTCTTTATAAAGAGCTTCTTCTTTTGGTTGATCTTTACCATCGACCATAATTTTAAGTTCTTTTTCGTGAATTATAACCGCATTAATAAGTTCAGCGTTTTTAGTTCTGAGAGATTTTATCTGGGATACTATTTCTTTACTGCCCTCGAAGTTTTTTGAATCAATCAATTGTAAAGTAAACAGCTTAATTAAGTCTTCAAAAAAATGTTCTTCATCTTTTATAAAACGCAATTCTGATAACCATCTGGTAGATTCTTCATGCATTAATTCTGCATTTAACCATTCAATGTATTTTGGTGATGTTTCAATTACTTTCATGACAACAAGATTTAATGAACTTAAAACTTTAGATATAATTAAAAATTAAAGTGTTCTTAAGTTAGTGATAAATTAACATTTAAACAATGATAAATGTTAGCAATTACAATTTTTAAGAAAGTTTTACAACTTAAAGTAGGAGTTTTTTTATCTCATAAAGTTTAGGAATATTTACTTGCCAGCCATAAACATCTTTGATTTTTGTGCGTAAGGCATCTGATGCTTTTGGTTCTCCATGAATTAAAAAAACTTGTTCAGGAATGTTTTTAATTTTGCCCAACCAATTCAAAATCTCCTTTTGATCTGCATGTGCCGATAAACTTTCAAGGCTTTTTATAGCAGCTTTTACTTGATAATATTTTCCAAAAAACTTAATTTCATTAGCACCATCTAATAGTTGCCTGCCACGAGTGCCTTCAGCCTGATAACCTACTAACAGAACCGTTGTTGTCGGTTCATCTATTAATTGATGAAGATATGTTAATACTCTTCCGCCGGTAACCATTCCGCTTCCTGCAATAATGATTTTGGAACTTTTATTATCAATGGTTTCCCATGTTTCTTTAAATGATTCAATAATATTTACATGATTGCACATTGCATTATATTCTGAATCTGAAAGTTTGTGCCACTTTGAAAAGTGTTTAAATACCTCTAAAACATTTTTCCCCATTGGGCTATCTATAAAAATAGGAATGTTGGGGATCTTGTTTTTTTTATATAATTTCCAAAGCAGATAAATTATGGCTTGCAACCTTTCAACAGCAAAACTTGGAATAATTAAATTTCCTTTTTTATTAATAGTTTCATGAACTAAGTTTGAAATTATACTTTCTACATTTTCGTTAAAATGCAATTTATCGCCATAAGTACTTTCTAAAAACAAATAATCTGCCCATTCAGGCTTTTTTGGACTCTCCAGTAAATAATCATTCTCTCTACCAATATCACCAGAAAATACAAATCTTTTACTATTAATATCCAATTCAATAAATGTAGCGCCTAAAATATGTCCGTTAAATTGAAATCTATATGAAATATAATCTGAAAAAGTAATCCATTTATTTTCCATTTCAACTTGAAACAATTCTATGGTTTTCTCAACTTCTTTTAAAGTATAAAATGGTAACGCCGGATTGTGCTTTGTGAATTTTTCTTTATTAGCCTTTTCTGCCTCTTCTTCTTGTATTTTGGCCGAGTCAGTTAATATGATTTTTGCGATAGCAAGTGTTGGAGCCGTACCAATAATTTTTCCTTTAAAACCTTGTTTAACCAGCCTAGGCAAATAACCCACATGATCTAAATGCCCATGTGTTAGCAACACAATATCAATTTCAAAAGCATTTACAGGAAGGTTTACCCAGTTAAGTTCACGCAGTTCTTTAATACCCTGAAACATGCCACAATCAATTAGAATTTTATTTCCAAATGCATCAATTAAAAACTTTGAGCCAGTTACACTTCCTGCCGCACCTAAAAATTGAATTGTCGCATTATTTAACATGGTATTTATAAATATTAAATTCTACTGAGATGTTCTATTTCATTTAAAATTTTGTCCTTTCTAATTTTTGAAACCCCTAAATGGTCTAAATAAAATTTATCTTTTACTAATTCCCTACACAATACAATATTTCTGTTCAATAAAAATTGTTTTTCCCTATTGGTAAGTAATGTAGATACTGTTATTGGGTACAATCCTAATCTGTCTATTCTGTCTTTTAAGCCGTTATCTTTAGGATAATCCCAGCTTAATAAATATAAACCCATGCAATTTCCATATTGCAAAGCATCTTCAGTAAATCTAGTATTAGTTACTACCCAACCACTTTTAAGTTTAATGTTTCCTCTTGACGATGCGTCCCAAACAGATTTTATATCTCGATATCTTGAGTTAATATATAAAGGCACTTTAACATTACAATTTATACCTTCTTCATTATGGAATTTACACTCTATTAATAATACTTCATTATTCTTTTCTGCCAACACATCTACTTCATGTTTTACACAATGACCTTCTACAATGGTATCGATTTTTATATTGTAACCAGAATATTTTAATATAGCCCCTACAAATCGTTCAAAAGGAAATCCTGTAGGGCCTAATTCATAAATCGCCTTTTTAAGTTTATATTTTGAAGCGAAATAGCTTTTATTTTTTTTTAATAATGCAAAAGCTCTATTATAAATTTCCTTTGTAGAAATACCTGGATATAATTCATCTTTTACAGTATCCAGTATTTTTGTTACAATATTATTTGTGGCTCCGGTATGTTCAAGAGATTTCTTAAGTTTTTCTATAGAAAACTGAACTTTTTCTCCAGACGATTTAATTATATCAATATCAAATGTTTCCATTTTTAAGTGTAATATTAAAATAGTTCACTCTATTTAATGTTGCAATTCGGTATAATTAAGAAAGGCACTTTTGAGTTTAAAACTAATTTTTTAACCAAGTCTTCTTTAATTATTTTTTCGAAAAAACTGTGTTTGTTTTTTATCATGATAAGAATATCAATATTTAAGTCTTCGATAAAAGCATTAATTTCTTTTGCCTTGTTTGTGTATTTTGGCATCCAATGAAGACTGTATTCATAATCTTCTAAATAATTTTTTAGGGATTCTATATTATATTCTTGAATGTCATTTAGCTTTTCTTCAACATTAATATGGACAATCCTTATTTTTGAGTTATATAGAGATACAAAATCTTTCAGAACATCTAACTCTAAATAACTATAAAATCTATTATAGTCAGTTGGAAATGCCACTTGTTTAGGTATTACAAAATCATATTCTTCTGGAATAATTAAAAAAGGACTGGTTTTTATTCTTTTAACAATCTTTAAAGTGTTGCTTACAAAGAAAAACTTATTGGCCATTGTGGAAACTTTGGTCCCCATAACAGTTACATCAATTTTATGTTTTTTTACAGCTTTTTTTATCGCTGTTTTTAAATTTTGAGTACTTAAAATAACATCAAAACTATGATTTGCATTTGCATTTGATTCTTCTGCTTGTTCCTTTAATTGCAAAAGGGATTTGAAAGCTTCACTTTTTAAGCTTTTTTTATGTGTTGCATGTAAAAAATAGAACATACAAACTTCATCGATATAAAGTTTTAAAGCATAAACTGCAGCACTCCATGAATTATCTGAAAAATCAGTAGGTAACAAAATCCTTTTCATTGTTATGAGTATTAAAGTTTAGTGAATTTCTCTTTCAATATTTTGAAAGGCCAATAAAGGAATTTTAGAATTCAAACTAATTTCGTCTAGTTTAGATTGAAATAATATATTCTCTAAATGAGAATGCCTTGTGTTTACCATAACCAACATGTCAATTTTATTCTGGTTTACAAATGTGTTTATGGTTTCTGTTATATTGTTACTGTTGATTATTAAAAAGTTGGTTTCGTTTTTACACAGTGTATCTTTTATAAACAACTTGTTATCCTCTTGTCTTAATGATAATTTATTGCTGTTTGAAACATATAACATATCAATTTTTGCTCGATACGGACAAGCCATTTCACATAAAAGTTTTAACTCTCTTCTTTTGTAAGGAATTAAGTAATTTGTTGGAAACAATATATGTTTAGGTTTATTGTATGTATAATGTTCTGGTATGGCCAAAACAGGGCAACTCACATATTTTAACACTTGTAATGTGTTACTGCCAAAGGTTATCATTTTATTATTTGTTTTACCTTGGGTACCCATTACAATAATATCAATATCTTCTTCTTCCACTATTTTATCAATCTCATCAACTAATAGAGAATTAGCTGATATGATGCGATAACTAAACTTTGGGTTTGGATATGTTTTTTTTAAATTAGCTATTAAATCTTGTAATTGCATTAAAGATTTATCACTTATTCTTTTTTCAACTTCTTTAAAATTTTCTCTGTTTATTTGGTTTTCTTCAGAATACAATTCATCTTGATAAGTATGCAAAAAGTAAAAAACACAGATATCGTATTTAAAAAGATTTAATCCAAAGTTAATAGCATTTGTAGCGTTATCTGAAAAGTCTGTTGGAATTAGGATATTTCTCATGACTTTATAGTGTTAAGAAAAAAAGGACAGTTGACAATATCCTTCCTAAATCGTCCCCTGTCCTTTAAAAAATTGCTGTTAACATTAAGTTGCTTAAAATTAGCCTATTCTTTAAAAATAAACTATGACAAATGTTAGCTTTGGTTTATTTATTCATGCAGAACCAAAAATGGAATATCTGTATGATAGCTAATTTCCGTAACTGTTGGATTAAATAAAATGCGTTGAAAATAATTCAAGTTTTTTGCAACCATGGTTATTAGGTTGACATTATTATTTTCAACAAAGGTTTGTATAGCAGATTCAATATGATTGTTTGTTAGATTATAAAAATTATAATTGTAATTACTAAAATAATCTTCTAAATACCCTTTATTAATTTCTTGGTCTAAATTTAGATTTACTTTTTTCTTGTTTATATGTAACACATTTATTGATGCTTTATATATATCAAGTATTTCTATAATTGGAAACAATAGATTTGTAGAATAAAACGAAGAAAAATCTGTTGGAAAAGCAATTACACTTGGTTTAACATATTTTGCGTTTTCTGGCACAACTAACGTAGAACAATGAACTCTGGTAATTACATCGCCTGTATTGCTACCAATAATAAGCTTTTTAAGTCCTGATGCACCTCTAGTACCCATTACAATCAAATCTATTTTCTTATCTACAATATGCTTTCGTATAGAGTCTATAAAATAATTATAATCTGTTAATGCAAAAAACTTGTGTTTCTCATTATTTGAAATACTTGCAATACGATTTAACACCTCATTTAATCTGGCTTTAGTTGGCTTTATAAATGTTTCTTCTATTACCGTTTGTGATGGTATATAAGTAGTATCTGCAACAACAAACGTATTAATTTGATTTACATATAATAAATAAAAATTACAAGATGAGTCTTCAAAAAAATTAATGGCATACTCAATTGCATTCCACGCGTTTTCAGAAAAATCAGTTGGTATTAATATGTTTTTCATTATTTACAATCTACTTCTAATCAAAAACAAAAATAGAAGCCTATATCATCGCAAAAAATGATATAAATCATATTATGAAATATGGTAATGTGTTTTAATTGACTTGTTGCAGTTTTTGTAAGTCTAATATTTTAATGTTTCTGGCCTCAATTTCAATAAGACCGTCTTTTTTAAAGCTTGATAAAGTTCTAATTAAAGTTTCGGTTGCTATTCCGGCAACACTAGCTAAATCGTTTCTTGAAATTCGTATGGCTTCACCAGATTTGTTATTTAGCTTTTCGGCAAATTTTAATATGGTCATGGCAGTTTTCTTATTTACAGAACTGTATGCCATTTCTAATAATTGGTCTCTGGCTCCAGAAAGATTATCTGTTAATAATTGAATAAGTTCAAGTGTTATTTTATGGTTGTTATCTAAAACTTCTTTTAATTCTTGCTTTGAAACTCCAACTAATTCGGTGTCTTTTATTGCAGTAGCTGATTCTTGATATGGAATGTTTTGTGTAAAAGATGTGTATCCAAACAATTCATCTTCTTGAAATAGATTTGTAGTAAGTTCCTTTCCATCATGATCAAACTTAAAATTTTTTACAACTCCTTTTCTTATTAAAAAAATATAGTTTGAATTATTTCCTTCTTCGTAAATAATATCACCTTTTGAAAATTTAAAGGTTTTACCATTATCATCAAAAAAGTTTTTTAAATCATTTAATGTTCTTATATCATCATAAAATTCATTTTCATTGGGCTTATAGCCTTCTGCTTCTCTTTCTTCATGAAGAATTGCTGCTTTAGCTATTCTGCTTTCAATGGCACTAATAAGTTCATCTTCATTAAAGGGTTTTGTTATATAATCATCCGCTCCAAGATCCATACCTTTCCTAACATCATGTCTTTCTGTTTTTGCCGACAAAAAAATAAAAGGAATATATTTAGTGATATCGTTTTTTGATAAATTTTCTAAAACTCCGTAGCCATCAAGTTCAGGCATCATAATATCACAAATTATAATGTTGGGGACATATTTTTTTGCAACCTCAACTCCAGCTCTTCCATTTGATGCAGTTTCTACCTGATATCCTGATAATTCTAAAAGTTCAGCTGTGTTTTCTCTTAAAACTACATCGTCTTCTATTAGTAATATTTTTTTCATTATAAAGCTTTATTTGGTATAGTAACAGTAAATGTTGTTCCTTTATTTTCTTCACTCACAAATTTAATTTTACCACCTAAATTTTCTAAATGTGTTTTTACAATATTCAACCCTATTCCTGTTCCTTGTGAAAGCAACGCGTTTTCTGCTCTAAAATAACGATTAAATATATTTTTCTGATCGTTCTCAGGAATACCAATCCCTTTATCTTTTACAATAAAGGTAGTTTTCTCGTAATCGTGTCTTACATCAATATCTATTATAGTGTTTTCTGGCGAATATTTTAATGCGTTATGAACCAAATTAGATAATGTTAATTCAACAATTTTTTCGTCCTGATATAATGATATATCATCAATATTATCTGGATATTTTATTCTTTGCCCTTCTTTTAATAACAAATTACAATTATATACTACTTCATTAATAACTTTACTAAGTTTAAAGTCGTTAAAATTATATTTTATTTTTCCTGTTTCAAGCTTATCAATAGATAAAAAATCATTGAGTATATTATTCAAGTAATGAACTCTATCTGTAATGGTTTTTATATGTTTATCTCTATTATCCTGTTGTTCTGTTAGCTTATACTTACCTAACAGCATTGTTGATGTTAAAATACCACTTAACGGTGTTTTGAACTCATGCGAAACTAAAGATAAAAATTTTGTTTTTAATTCGTTAAGTTCTATTTCTTTTTTTAAGGCAATTTTAGTCTTCTTTTCTGCCTCAATACGTTTTTTGTTTTCTGCTTCTAACCTACTATTAAGCGCTTTAAGTTCGTTTATGGCATTACTTAATTCTTGTGTACGTCTTAAAACTTTATCCTCTAATTGCATGTTTAAATCAACAATTTCTTGCTCATGCTTTTTTCTTACAGAAACATCAATAACTAAAGCCATAACAAATGTTTCTCCATAGGCTTCAAAGGGATTAAGACCAATCTCTAAAGGGAAAATAGTTGAATCTTTCCTAATGCCATTAAGACCTCTGCCATTACCCATTTTACGGCTAACTTTTTGCTTTATAAAGCCATTAAAATGTCCAACATGACCTGAATGATAATTTTTTGGAATTAAAATATTTAGAGGCTTACCTATTAGTTCTTTATTTTCATAACCAAACATTTGTTCTACAGAAATATTTGTTGCTACAATAGTTTGAGTTTCATCAACAACTATTACGCCTTCAGAAACAGCTTCAAAAAGTAAATTAAAAACATCCTGATCTCTCTGAAACATTTATTTATTGGTTTGAAAATTTTAAAGCTTAAAAGTACGAAAAAAAAATAAAGACATTAAACATAAGAATGGCTCAAAAATGTTAAAAAATAGCAATTATTTTAGTTAAATTTAACTCAGCTTATTTTATTATAAAAACACTAATTTTATTGTGTTAATAAACAAGTAATTATAAAAAAATAATATAAAAAATGAAACAATCATTCAATAATATTATTAATTCTGAAACGCTTATACTTGTAGATTTTTTTGCAGAATGGTGTGGCCCATGTAAAACTTTAGCTCCAATTCTTAAAGACGTTAAAGCTGAGCTTGGTGACTTAATAAAAATTATCAAAATTGATGTTGATAAAAACCAAGAATTGTCAGCTAAATATCAAGTACGTGGTGTACCAACCATGATACTTTTTAAAAAAGGCAATCAGCTTTGGAAACAATCTGGTGTTATGGATAAAAACCATATTGTTTCAATAATAAAGTCTAATCTATAATACTCACAACATGACTTAAGTCATGTTGTAAAAACAAATTTATTCCTAATTTCACTAAGCTTCTTATCTTTTTAAGATTCTGTTCTATTTATTAATTTATTAAAATTTGAATAAATATGAGTGAAGACATGGTAAAGAAAGATTGTATTCAAGTACTTAATGACAATTATATAGCCCACTTAGGATATATTTTTAATAATGTTCCCTTCATAACTCCAATTACTTATTATTATGATCAAAAAGAAAATATAATAATAAGCTATTCTGATGAAGGTCATAAAATTAGTGCTATGAGATTAAACCCTTTTGTAGCATTTCAGTTAGAAGAAATTAATTCCATAAATAATTGGAAATCTGTTTTAATAGTTGGTGAATTTGAAGAGCTTAAAGGCAGTGAAGCTAAAATGCAACTTCATAAGTTTGCTCAAAACGTAAAAAGTCTAATCGCAAAGAAAGAAACCAAAAACCCAGAATCCATAAATTTCTTTTCAAGTAAATTAAATACAGGAAATATTCCAATAGTTTACAGAATTAAGGTAAACGAAATTTTAGGAAAACAACAATTGCTATAATTCAATCAGAAAAAAAACATGCAAGGCAAAAAATAACTGTGGCGAATTAATTATTAAAAAGGGTGACAAAAGTCATGATTATCTAGAATTTCAAAGTGTAAATTTGTATAAACTATTATTAATAATAAACATATTAAAATAACTTTTAAGTATTAAAAAAAGAGGTTGTTTTAAAATGTCATACAAATCATGAAACTATGAAATCTTTAATTTTACCAATCTTTTTATTAACTTTTTCTGCTATGATGTTTTCACAAGCAGGACACATTATGCAAGGTGTAGGTGCTGTTAACATGTCTATGGGTGGTGCTTCTACAGCACAACCATTGGATATTTCGGGAGCCTTACAATGGAATCCTGCAGCAATATCAGTTTTTGACGAAAAAATATTAAAATTTGATATTGGAGCATTTTTCTCTTCACCTCAGCTTTACTCTACTGTTCCAGAATTCAATCAATATGGACAACCAACTGGAAATTTTTACAGTGGAACAACTAAAGACGATAGAGGAGTTTCACCCATGCCAGCTTTAGCAATGGTATGGGGAAAAGAAGGTAGCAAACACACTTTTGGTGTTTCTGCTTTTGGTATCAGTGGTTTTGGTGTTACTTTCCCAGAAAGCATGACCAATCCAATTAACATGCCACAAAGTATGGGTGGTTTTGGTCGTATTGAATCAGACTATATGTTATTGCAAGTTGGAGCAACTTGGGCTTATCAATTAACAGAAAAGTTTTCAATTGGTGTTCAACCAACAATAAACTATTCTTCTCTTGAATTAACTCCAAACCCAACAGCTTACCCAACAGCAGCCGGATATCCTTCTACAGAAAGCACAGTAGCTATAGGATTTGGAGCTCAATTTGGTGTTTTCTATGATTCAGGTAACGGTATAAAACTTGGAGCTTCTTATAAAATGCCTCAAACCTTCTTAAAATTCAAATTCGATAATACTTATTTAGATAATGGTACTTCTAAAAATGAGTTTCAAATGGATTATCCTGGAATCTTCTCTCTTGGGTTAGGATATTCAACTAGCGATTTTGATTTTGCTTTCGACTTTAGAAGAGTAGATTATGAAAATACAGCTGGTTTTATGAATACAGGATGGACTCAAAAAGCATCAGTTGTTGGTTTTGGCTGGAAAAACATTAGCATTTTATCTGCTGGATTACAATACAAAGGAATTAAGAAATTGCCATTACGCGTAGGTTACACATACAGTTCTAACCCAATTGATAGTGATGTTGCTTTCTTTAATATTCCTGCAACCGCAATCATTAAAGACGCATTTCAGTTTGGATTTAGCTATGAATTTAGTGAAAAATTCACTATAGATGCTGTATATCATCATGGAGCTAGCGATGGTAAAACATCTGGAAAAATATTAAACCCAGCGTTTGCTCAAGCTTATCCACCATATGGAGCAATTCCAGGCAGTAATGTTTCATACGATATGACTACCGATATGGTTATGCTAGGTTTTAGCTATAAATTTAAAAAGTAAGACAAACAAACTTTTTTAATACCTCAAAGTGAAAAAGCCTGTCAATTTAATTGACAGGCTTTTTCTATCCTTAAAATCAATAATTCAAACTTCTATTTAAAATCTAAAACTTTAATTTTATTTCTGGTAGAAATTATTTTTCCTTCTTCTTGCAACTGTTTTATTATTCTGGAAATTACAACCCTTGAAGTATTCATATCATTCGCAATTTCCTGATGTGTAACCGGTAAAACTTTTTTATTATATCGTTTAGACATATCTTTTAGATATTTAAATAAACGCTCATTCAAATTATTAAAAGCCAGACCATCTATAGACTCCAGCATTTCCATTAATCTAAAATGATAACTATCTATTATGTACCGTCTCCAAGATTTATAAATAACCAACCATTCATCAATTTTATCAACTGGAATAAAAACAGCTTCAAAATCTGTTTCTACAATACCCTCAAAAACACTTTTTTTAGTTTCTATGCAATTGATAAATGAAATAGCGCATGTTTCACCTGGTTTTAAATAATATAAGGCTAATTCACCGTCTTCATTTATATGTCTTATAATTTTAACAGTACCTTCAATAATTAAAGGAATGTGTGTTAAATCATCTCCAACATCTATCAAAAGATCTCCTGCTGCAAGAGTTTCGAAATGACCTACCTTTATTATTTCCTTAATAAGTTTTTCTTCAAAAACATCAGAATAATAGTTAATGAATTTTTCTTTTAGTATTGATTCTTTATTATTCAACTTTATGATGTCTAAAATTATTTTTAATTAAAATAAAAATGATTTTTAAGCCTAAAATACTATTCAATAATAGAATAGATTAACAACCTCCTTCCGCTACTTTTTTCTTTTTCTTTTGAACAGTAACTACCTTTTTAACAGGTTCTGGTTTTTCTGTTTCAATGTTTGAAACATTTGAATTCTTAACGGATTCATCAATAAAAGCTTTGATATCTGCCACTGGCTTTTCAATGTCACTTTGGTTTGTGACCAATTTATTTTGCAAATAATTATTATCTACAGACAATAATTTAATATTATCAAAACCTAATTGATACAAAAGCATAAAAGGAATATTGGCTTCTTGCGGACTTTTTCCGTATAAAACCACTGTTTTATTTGAATCCTTAAGCTCCATAAAAAGCCCCTGGTTTTCTTCACTTAAAATATCAGGGACAGAAATATTAATAGCATTTTCAAGATGCCCTTTATCGTATTCATACTGGCTTCTAATATCTATCAATATTGCCTCTAACGTTATGTCTTTTAATGAAACTACATAATCATTCGTATTCAACTTTTCCAAAGCTGTTTTGGTGTTCATTGCATACATGTTTTTTGGTCTTTCAAAAGTCAAAACACCTATTAATACAGCTAGTATAAAAAGTGTTGAAGCAATTGATATACGTTTTACTTTTTCTAATTCTTTCATAATAGAAATTCTAATAAAGTTTAAAAATCAGCAACCTCCTTCAGCTACTTTTTTCTTTTTCTTTTGAACAGTTATTACTTGCTTTGGAGCTTCAGTTTTTACATTTGAATCCTCTGCCTTAACCTGATCTGGATATACAACTCCAAAAAACATACTAGCTGCTTTTCGAGTTGAATACAATTCAAATTCTTCAGCAGGCATGTCTTCATTTGGCTTCGTAGGATTAATTATAGTAGTAAACCATTTATTTAAACCTCCATTCAAAACTCTTAGGTTTTTAAACCCTAATCTATCACAAAGCATCCAAGCTTGATCAGCATAAAAATTATCATTTGAAAAGAAAACAACATCAAACTGATTTTGATTTAAATAAGCTATAGATTCTTCATCAAATATTTTTTTAAGAGGAATGCTAACAGCATTTGGAAGTGAGTATTTATTATAATTATCCTCATCTCTAACATCAACCAGTATAAAAGAAGGGTCTTGATTGATTATTTTATTAGCAATTTGATCTGTAGAAATATATCTCTCAGGGCTATTGGCATGACTTAATAATGCTTCAGATTTTATGCCTTCCTGCTTTTGATATTTTGGCAGTAAAACCAAGCCTCCTGCAAGTACTAAAAAAATTATTGCTAATATTTTATACCTGAAAGCAGCTACTTTGGCTATCTTTTTTTTATCCATTGTATTTTCGTTTTATTAGTAAAACACTTTTTTAACTTTTTTTCTAACCATATCAGAAACTGCAAATGCAACTATTGCTATGATAGAAAAAATAAATATTACCCAGTAAGGATTCCATCCAAATGAATCAATCAAGGTTATGTTTCCAAGGAAATATCCATTATAAATTGGATCAAAGAATGAATAAAGCTCTGAAAACAGAAAAACTCCAATCATAATTCCAGCTACATAGATCCAAGCATCTAACTTGCCTATCGCTACTGCACATAAACTTGTTCCCGGACAAAAACCACCAGAAACAAAACCAACACCCATAATAACACCTCCTATAATTGCTCCCCACAAGTATGTAGGATGCACATATAATTGACTGATATCCAAATAACCTAGATAATCCATGTAATAAAGTCCTATTACAGATACTGCAGCTGCGGTAAAAAATACTTTTAAAACGGCAAAATCATAGC
Organism: Gaetbulibacter sp. M235; assembly: GCF_043876835.1. Lineage (NCBI taxonomy): Bacteria > Pseudomonadati > Bacteroidota > Flavobacteriia > Flavobacteriales > Flavobacteriaceae > Gaetbulibacter > Gaetbulibacter sp. M235. The sequence continues at coordinate 30,346 of NZ_JBAWJZ010000005.1, read as the reverse complement.
CATAAAATACTCCTGCAAGTTTTCTTGAAGATGAAAATCCAGAAGATTCTAAAACAAAGCCAAAAACAATACCAATGAAAATGGCTATTATACTATCCCATTCAATAGGAATTATGCCGTTAGGAATTAAAGGTCCCATAATTATTTATTTTTATTTATTAAATCCAATTTTTTCTAAAAAAGTAAGCAGTTGCATAAGCTGAACCGAAAATGGCCAACATAGTTAAAAAACCACCTGATGATAGTACCGCCATTCCACTTAAAGCTGCTCCACTTGTACATCCTCTTGCAATTTGAGCGCCCAATCCGAATAGTATTCCGCCTAATAATGCAAAAACAAGTCTTCTTTTACTTGAAATTTTTGGGGAATGTTGAACTCTCCATCTAATTCTTCCATTTAATCCACCGGAAATAAATGCCCCAATTAAAACTCCTAAAGCTTCAAAAACCAACCAAGTATTCATTGGTGAATCGTCTTTACTAATAAATTTGCTGTAATAAGCATTGCTTTCAGCGTGAGTTGGCGCTACTTTATCTACTATGGTAACTACACTACTTTTCATAGCACCACTTGCACCCAATCCTCTTCCTGTTAAGTAAAAGGTGAAAATAATTATAATCCCAAGTAAAAACCCTCCATAATATGGGTTCCAATACACGTGACTATTTGTTTTTTTATCTTTTTTCATGATTAATAATTTTAATAAAGATATCTTGTTAATTGGCCGGCTTCTATCATAATAAATCTAAAAATCAAACCGCCAATAATAACTAAAAGAGCAGGAACTATTACAGGAACTTTATACCCTATTAGTTCTATTAATTCTAATGTTGCTGGAACCAACAGACCTAGCAATACTACAAAACCGAAAAACATTAAGGTAAATTCTCCACCAACGATCAATTCCATTGCCTCAAGTTGCACTTGTGAACCTGCATAATAACCCATAATCATATGAATAATCAATGCTAATTCAATGATGATTAATCCTAAATCTATTTTGCCAAACAAATGCCTTTCCTTAATGCTTTTTGAAAGTAAAATAATAGCTGCTGCACCTGTTGACAACCCTGATGTTAAAAACAGTGGCCCAAGAATGGCATTGTTCCATAATGGTCTCGCATTGAAAGCCGACAATAATATTCCTGTATAAACTCCTAAAATCACAGATAAAGGAATTAATGCATAAGCAATATAAATTCTGTTTGTTTGAATGAATTTCTCAAACTTATTTAAGAATTTAAGCCGTCCAAACAAGTTTAATTTAGACTCTATTTTCGCATATGATTCTCTGTAATAACTGAACGCCCAAAGAAATGATAATGGAGTAACTATTAATAAAACCCATGCACCCCAAGACATTGGAGACTCAATTCTAAAAGTAGTATATAACTGCCATGTGAATAATGGGTGTGTTAAATCGTAAACTAGTGCCAACAACCCAATTGATAAAGCAATTGGAGGCACTATTGTTGCTATTTTAACAGCTCCTGGATATTCCTTTTCCTTACCTAAAACATAAAATAAGGCAGCAAAAAACAATATCCCTGCAGCAAGTCCACCTAAAAACAGATAGAGTGCTATTGGCCAATGCCAGATTTGTAATGAAGGATCTATATGAGGAATGTTTCTTCCGCTAGTAAATAATTCTTCTTGCATGATATGAATACTTTAAATTAAGTAAAAAACGTGTGGGTTAGTTCCAGCTTCTGGTGCCAACGTTTTATAATTTCTGTTTTTTAATAATTGTGAAACTTCACTGTTCGGATTGTCTAAATCTCCAAAATACATACATTTTGTAGGACAAACAGAAACACAAGCAGGAAGCTGACCTTTTTCAAGTCTGTGATGGCAAAATGTACATTTATCTACATATCCATCTGGATGCTGATAACGAGCATCATAAGGACATGATTCTATACAAGCACCACAACCTATACATTCATTTGCAGTAACCAATACAACACCACCTTCAACAATATGACTTGCTCCTGTTGGGCAACATCTTACACAAGGTGCATTATCACAATGATTGCATCTTTCTGATCTTAATTCCAGTTCTACGTTTGGATACGAGCCGCTCACAGCTTCGGTTATCCAATCTCTACAATATCCATGTGGTACGTTATTCTCTGTTTGACAAGCCACAACGCAATCACTGCATCCAACACATTTTAATGTGTCTATTACCATTGCATATCTCATATCTCTGAATTTTTATGTGGGTCTTCTGTTAAAATGGAAACAAAATTACCTCTAAGTCCTGTTCCACCCATAAGTGGATCTACTACTGTTTGTGATATTAATTCGGTATCACTAATACCTTTACCAAAAGCTCTGGATAGTTTTTTGTTATTATGCCCAAAACCATGATACATATACACCGAATCCCATCTAACTCTCTCGGTAACTCTCACTTTTATTGAAAAAGTAGATACAATACCGTCTTGGTTTTTAAGCCAAACTTCTTGATTCTTTTTCAAACCTAAAACTCTAGCTACTTTTGGGTTTACCCACAGCGTATTTTCACTTTTTAAGTCACTTAAATTTGGGTTATTAATGGTTCTACTAAAGGTATGCATTGGCGATCTACCATAGTTTAATCTATAAAAACCTTGTTGTGGCTCAGGATGAGGCGTATAGACAGGCATAGCATCAAATCCTTTGTCTGCTAATTGATGTGAATAAAACTCTATTTTACCACTAGGTGTTCCAAATACATGGTTTTGTCCTTCTTCTAAGAATAATGGCCCTGATTTTCTTTCAAAATTTTTAACTCCTATCTTTTTCATTTCATCTAAAGAAGTCCCAAGTTCATTAAGTTGCCATTCAATAACTTCTTCATAATCATTATAATTAAAATAGTCACCTAGACCTAAACGGTCTCCTATTTGTTTACTTATCCACCAAGCTGGTTTAGAATCATACTTAGGCTTAACTGCTGGAACTCTTACTGCTATTGAAGGTGTTCTGTTTGTTGCAGATCGTATATCATCATAACGTTCCAGGTAAGTACATTCTGGAAGAACTACATCTGCATATCCAGTAATTTCCATTGGCATAGTATCAATCACTACCAAGAATTCTACAGCGTTAATTGCTTCAATGGTTTTATCTCTTTGTGGCAACGTATTAATTAAGTTCGTACCAGCTACCATCCACGCTTTAATTGGATATTTATTATCGTCACTAGAAAGAGTTGCTTTTATTAATTCAGAAGTAATTCCCATTTCAGCAAATGGATACTTCTCTCCTATTTGTTTCCAACCCCATTTTGGTTCCGGATATTCTGGATGGGGATATTTTGGGAGTTTTAAACTTTCTTTAAAGTAAAAACCTCCTCGATTTCCCCATGACCCTAATAGACCATTTAATATAGCAATAGCTCTTTCTCTTTGTGAATCGTCACCATACCAAACAACATGTCTTCCCGGATGCACAATAACTGAAGGAGCTGCAGCTGCCATTACACGCGCTGTTTTTCTAATTTCTTCAGGCTTTATAGTTGTGATTCCATAAGCCCATTCAGGTGTAAATTGTTTTACATGTGCTTTTAATTGATCAAATCCTGACGTATATTTTTCAACATAATCTTTATTATATAAACCTTCTTCAATTAATACATTCATCCATGATAATAATAAAGCTATATCTGTTGCAGGTTTAATGGCCAACCAATGTTTTGATTTACTTGCAGCAGTTGAAAATCTTGGATCGACTGTGATAATTGTTGCTCCATTATCAATAGCATCAGACATTTCCTGAACTTGGGAATTATGCATATTCTCTCCAATATGAGAACCAATAAGCACTAAACACTTTGTGTCCCTGATATCTGTAGGTTCGGGTGAACCAATCCAAGAACCAAATGTTAATCCAAATCCAGTTTCCCTTGGACCTCTACATTGTGCATAAGCAGGTTCTGCAATCGTATCAGATCCATAGGCTTTAAATAAATGTTCTAAGTGGCTTCCAGGTGAGCCATGTTTTAGTAACGCAAATGATTCTGGGCCATATTTTTCCTTAACATCTTTAAATTTAGAAGCAATTAAATCGAGGGCTTCTTCCCAACTTGCTTCTCTATAGGTTTCTTCACCGTTTACAGTAGTTCTAATTAACGGTGTTTTTAGTCTATCCTCATCACTGTACATTCCAACTCCACCAGTTCCTCTTGGACATAAACGTCCATTACAGTGTGTGTCATCTTCATTTCCTATAATCTTTTTAATATCGCCTTCTTCGTCTGTGTAAGCCCAAGCTGCACATTTCCAAAAGCATACTTCGCAATAGGTAGCAGATCTTATAAATTTTTCAGCAACATTCTCTTTAACAGCAGCATCCAAATATGAGTTTACTCCAAACATTTTAAATGCACTGGAAGTTGTTGCCAAACCTCCTAAACCTAAGGCAGAAATTTTAATAAATTTTCGTCTTGAAGTGGTCATAATTATAAATATTTTTCTGGGGTAAAGATATTTTTAAATCCCTTTTTATATTATGATAAAAGTCATGTAATCAGTGTTTTATATGTAACAATTGTTACATAAGGATTAAAAATATTTGATAGAAAAGAGTTTTAAATAATTAACTCTATAAATTATTGTAACTTTGAATAAGTATAAAAAATGAAGAAAAAATATTACATTTTTTTGGGCCTTATTTTGGTTATTTTACTGATAACCATTTTGTTCGTTTTATCAAACAATATGCTCTTTAATGAGAGCCAATATACAAGCATTGAAACAGTTGAAAATGAATCTTGTTTACAATGCCATCAAAATACAACTGGTTACTCAAGTTATCATAATCCAGAACTTATTGGTTGTGCCAGTTGCCATTTAGGAAATATTACCTCCTTAGATAAAAATGAAGCTCATAAAGGCATGATTTTAATTCCGGGAAATTTATCAGATGCCAAAGAAACTTGTGGAAAGTGTCACCAAAATGAATTAAATAGAATTAATAACTCTTTAATGACCAGCAATAGTGGAATTATAGCTGTTGATAAATTTATATTTGGTGAAACAAATAGTCCTAATCACCAGTTTCATATAAAGGATATAAAAAATTCCGCATCAGAAAAACATATCAGGGATTTATGTGCTAATTGCCATCTTGGTGCAGAAAAAACAACTTTTGGAGCTATTACGCAAGAAAGCAGAGGCGGCGGTTGTAACGCTTGTCATTTAAATTATTCTAACGAAGCTAAAAGTGATTTAAAAGATTATTTAGCTTCAAACAAAACGGTGCTGCCTAAATTTCATCCTTCAACCAATATTTTTGTCAATAATACCCATTGTTTTGGTTGTCATAGTCGTTCAAGCAGAATTTCAACCAATTACGAAGGCTTACAAGAAACTTTATTGGATGAGAAAGATATTGCCGACAAAAATCTTTACACTGTATTAGAAGATAAGCGTGTTTATAAACATATGGAAGAAGATGTGCATCACGCAAAAGGCTTGTTGTGCATAGATTGTCATTCGTCTCATGAAGTCATGGGAAATGGTAAATCATATACTCATGAAGAAGATGCTGTTTCTTTGCAATGTGCCGATTGTCATTTTAAAGAAAACCCCAATACAATTCCTTACGATTCATTAGATAATGAAAGCCTTTTAGTGTTTTTGCACCGCAAATATTCACATACTGATAAGGAAATAATTGCTGTAAAAAAAGATGGACATCCTTTGGTCAATACCTATGTAGACTCGTTGGAAAATGCTTTTTTAATTGGAAAAAATAATGGCAAAATTCACGATTTAAAACCTCAATCCAAAGTTTGTGCAAGAGATAATGCGCATGAAAATGTAAGCTGCAGTGCGTGCCATTCATCATGGACTCCACGTTGTATTGGTTGCCACAATCAATATGATGACAAAGAAACCAGAGCTTTTGATTTATTGGATAAAAAATATGTAAAAGGACAATGGAAAGAATATGTTGCCGAATTTTCATCATCCCAACCAGCAATGGGCGTTAGAGAGCATAAAGGCGAAAAAGTTTTTGAACCTGCTATACCAGGGATGATTTTAACTATTGATGAAGGAAGTTTTTCTGGTAAAACTGGTACAGATATTTCATTCCACAGATTATATGCACCAAATTCGCCTCACACCACAACCAAACAAGTACGTGATTGTAAATCTTGTCACTCAAATTCCGCTACATTAGGATATGGAAAAGGGTCTTTGGTTTATGATATAAAAAATGGCAAAGGTAAATGGATTTTCACTCCTGAATACGCTTTAAACAGTCATGATAATTTACCTGAAGATGCTTGGATTCCATTTTTAGAAGAAAGTGACAAGAATGTTATCAACTCTACACGAACCGATTTCAGACCCTTTAATGTAAGTGAACAAAAAAGGATGCTTTTAGTAGGTGCTTGTCTTCAATGTCATAAAGAAGATTCGAAAGTGATGAAACAAACTTTGGAATTTGGTTTACAACCTATCTTAAAAAAGACAACAAAAGCTTGTATTTTACCTAATTGGTAGTTTTAATACTCCCCACAAAATCTAGTTCTTTAAACTCTTAATATCTCCTTATAAACTTCTTGTTGTGTAACATATGTTACATAAGGGCCACTACATGACATTAATCATATTTTTTATAAGCCATAACACATAATTTTAACACATATTAGAATTGTGAATTTACTTGTTTACAGAGGTTTAAATATAAAGAAAATGAAAAACTTAGTTATTTTAGGAGCTGGCACATCAGGAACAATGATGGCAAACCATTTGGTTTCCAAACTACCAAAAAAAGAATGGCAAATAACAATTGTTGATCAATATAAAACCCATTATTACCAGCCAGGGTTTCTTTTCCTTCCGTTTGATATTTATACGACCAAACAAGTCAAAAAAACTGGGAAAAAGTTTATTCCTAAAGGTGTTAATTATATTCAAAAAAAAATTGACAAGATACTTCCAGAAGGAAATAAAGTAGAGTTGGAAGATGAAACCTTAGCTTATGACATTTTAATAATTGCAACCGGATCAAAAATTGCTCCTGAAGAGACTGAAGGCCTATTAGGGCCTCTTTGGAGAAAGGATATTTTTGATTTTTATACTTATGAGGGTGCCTTAGCGTTGCGCGACAAACTGCGTGAATGGAAAGGTGGAAAATTGGTAGTCCATTTAACCGAAATGCCAATTAAATGCCCTGTTGCTCCTTTAGAATTTACTTTTTTGGCAGATTCCTATTTCCGTAAAAAAGGAATACGGGATAAAGTGGACATCACTTATGTAACGCCTTTATCTGGAGCTTTCACGAAACCAACTTGTACTAAAGCTCTAAATTATTTGTTAGAAGAAAAACAGATAAATATTGAAACCGATTTTGCCATAGAACGTGTTGATAACGATAAGAAAACCATAATAGATTTTGCCGATAAAGAGATTCCTTTTGATTTATTGGTAACTGTTCCAACCAATATGGGAGATGCAGTTATTGAAAGGTCTGGGTTGGGTGACGATTTAAATTTTGTCCCTACCCATAAACATACGTTACAATCCAAAGAGCATGACAATATTTTTGTCATTGGTGATGCTACAAATGTTCCAGCATCCAAAGCGGGATCTGTAGCTCATTTTGAAGCAGAAACCTTAGCCGATAATATTATTCTATTTACAAAAGGCTATAAATTAAAAGAAGAATTTGATGGTCATGCCAATTGTTTTATCGAAACTGGAGACAATAAGGCTTTACTCATCGATTTCAATTATGAACAGGAACCTGTTCATGGCACATTTCCTTTCTCTAAAATAGGCCCACTTAAGCTGTTAAAAGAAAGTGTATTCAATCATTGGGGAAAATTAGCTTTCAGATGGATTTATTGGAACATGTTATTAAAAGGAATTGCAATTCCTTTTGTATCAAGAAACATGAGTTTTAAAGGCAAAGTATTTGATATTAAAGCAGACAAATAAATAATAATAAAATTAAAAATAATTAATTATGGACTTAAACGTAGCAGGAATCAGATTAGACGTAACAGAAGAGGGATATTTAACCGATGTATCCCAATGGAATGAAGAGATAGCAGTTGAAATAGCTAAAGAACTAGGTATTGAATTAACCGATAGACACTGGGAAATAATCTATTGGCTTCAAGAACAGGTAAAAAATGATGTCGCACTATCAATAAGAGGTGTCAAAAAAAGTGGTGTTATAGATATCAAGGAATTTTATGCATTATTTCCAGGCGGTCCCTTAAAAGTGTCTACTAAAATAGCAGGGGTACCCAAACCAAAAAGTTGTATTTAAGCTAAATAAGTTAATGTAAAATGATAAAACTATGAGTACTAAAGTAAAAAAAATGCTTTTTATTCTTTCAAAAGCAACAATAGAAAATGTTTATGCTGCATTTGTTATGGCCAATGGAGCCCGAATGGAAGGTATTGAATCTGAAATATTTTTTACTTTTTTTGGATTGGAAGCCATTCAAAAGAAAAAATTAGAACATTTACATGTTGCTACAGTAGGTAATCCTGCTATGCACATGCCTACCATGATTGGTGGATTGCCCGGTATGGAAGCTTTGGCTACAAAAATGATGAAAAAAGAAATGGAAAAACTGGATATGCCAGATGTTGGTGAATTTTTGGAAATTCTATCGGATTCTGGATGCAAACTTTGGGCTTGTAAACTTGCTGTGGATATGTTTCATTTAAAAGAAAAAGATTTAATTGATGAAATTGATGGAATATTAACCATAGGTGATTTTTATAGCCGCGCAGACCAGGAAGGTTGCCATATAATCTTTATATAAAAAATCAAGAAATAAAGAGCCCCATACTTCTATGGGGTTTTTTATTTGCTTTGTTTCCTTTAAGTGATCTTAAATTAGAACCTACAATTGCTCTTGGATGTCAATATTTAAATTTGAAAACCCTAAACGTTCATACATACTCCGAGCAAGTTTCATATATTCTGTAGAATGAATTAAAAGCTGTTTGTGATGGTGCTTTTTTGCTCTGTTTATACATTCATAAATAAGTAATTTTCCTATCCCTTTACCCCCTTCTTCTGGATCAACTGCTAACAATCTAAAAGCAGAAGCATTCTTTATTGTGGTTATGGTTCCTGGAGAACCATAATGTTTTAAATCACTAAAATAGACGACAGCTCCTACAACTTTTTTCTCATTTGATATGGCTACTATAAGTTCTGTATGCTCTTTTTTGGTAAAGTCACCAACATGTAATAATTTTTTATAGTATTCTGGAAATTCCGATTCTTTAGGAAAACCTTCCAATTGCGAATACACATTAACCATTAGTTTACCTATACTCTCAAACTCTTCCGGTTTTGCGTTTCTTATTATAATCATTTGGTAAATGGATATTATTTGAAAACAAATTTAACCACCAATAGTAATCATACTTCTATTTTGAGTATGGAGTTTTGGCTCTTGTAGTTTTTCTAAAGTATCCATACCACCCCTAATTTTAAGCTTGCTTTGTACTGCTTTTTGAATAATGGGTTCTATTGATTTTCCCTCGCGCAGAGTGGTTAACAAATCTGATTCCGTTGAAGAAAACAAACAGTTCTTAAGTTGTCCATTGGCTGTTAAACGAAGCCTGTTGCATGAATCACAAAACGGATTAGTTACTGAGCTTATAATTGCAAAACTGCCTTTATAGTTTTTAATTCTATAATTTTTAGAGGTGTCATTAGGCGCATCCTGCAAACGTTCAATGTCTGTTTCTGCAAAAGACCTATTGACATAAGTCATAACTTCTTTATAAGAAACCATTTTACTCAAATCCCATTTATTGCCGTCAAAAGGCATAAATTCAATAAAACGAATGCATACAGGTAAATCTTTAGTCAGTTTGATAAAATCGATAATTTCGTCATCATTAACACCTTTCATTAAAACTGCATTTATCTTTACATTAAACCCTTCATTGACTAAAAGTAAAATATTACTATAAACAATATCAAAATGATCCCTAAGTGTAATTTTATTAAACTTTTCCTTTACTAGAGAATCCAGACTAACATTGATATTATTAACACCATATAACTTTAAGGTATCAATAAATTTATGAATGATTACAGCATTGGTAGTAATAGATAATTCTACCGGTAATGATGCTAATTTTTCTAAAATAAATGGAATATCCTTTCTTATCAAAGGTTCGCCACCAGTTAACCGTATTTTGGTAACACCATTATTTACAAAGGTTTTTGCTATCTCATAAATTTCCTCATAAGTCATGATATGACTCTTTGGAGTTAATTGAACTCCTTCTGCTGGCATGCAATAGAAACAGCGCAAATTACAACGCTCCACTAAAGATATTCTTAAATACGTATGATCTCTTCCGTGTGAATCTTGCAATATGTTTTTTTTATTTGTCATTTAATCGTGTCTAGCACCTTTTAATATTCTAAATATGTGTAAAACCGATGGAAAAATAGCATCCATGGATTCTTTGGCTCCGTTTGTTGAGCCTGGTAATCCCAAAATCAACGTGCTCTTTAAGGTTCCTGCAATACTTCTTGATAGCATTGAAAAAGGTGTTCTGTCTTGTCCGTAATTTCGAATGGCTTCTTCTATACCGGGAATCCTTCTGTCTAAAATTGGGGATAAGGCTTCTGGTGTAACATCTCTGCTTGACAGTCCTGTGCCACCTGTATAAATAATCAAATCGACACCTTGAGCTTGATATGTTTTGGCTTTTTCTTGAATGACATCTTTTTCGTCTGGAATAATAATATAATCCGCTATTTTAACATCGCATTCCTCAAGTTTTTTAATGATTTCTTTTCCAGCCCTATCTTCCTTCTGTCCTGCTGAAATAGTATCAGAACACACAATAACGACCGCTGTTAAATCTTTTCTGAATTTATCTCTGAAATCTGATTTTCCACCTTTTTTATTTAACAGTTTAATTTGATGGATTTCTATCCCTTTATCAATAGGCTTCAGCATATCATACATATTTAAAGCAACCACACTGGCTCCATGCATAGCTTCAACCTCAACACCTGTTTTATAAATAGTTTTTACCGTAAAAATTACTGTTATTTCTAATCCGTTTATTTCATAATCTACACTTGTAAATTCAATAGGCAATGGATGGCAATCAGGCAAAATATCTGGCGTTCTTTTTACCCCTAATAATCCTGCTGCTTTACTCATTGCAAACACATTTCCTTTTGGAACCGTATCATTTTGAATAGCAGTAATAGTTTCCTGCTTACTAACTTTTACAATTGCCTGCGCAACAGCTGTTCTTAATGTGGTGCTTTTATGCGTGATATCTACCATAACTTAACTATTAACTTTCCATTGATGTGAACTGTCTTCAAAAATTTCTTTACCAAAAACCGGAGCTTTGGCTTTTATTTCCTCTACAATAAATTCTAAAGCTTTAAAAACAACTTTTCTTCTTGGAGATGACACAAAAACAAATAAACAAATCTCACCTGCATTTACAGTTCCTAAACTATGGTAAATATGCATACAAGTGAGTTCAAATTTTTCAAATGCTGCTTCACGAATTTCATGGAATTTTGCATTGGCCATTTCTTCATAAGCCGTGTATTCAATCGCTTTTATAACTTTGTTATCAATAACATCAGCTCTTACTTGGCCGAGAAAAATATTATGAGCACCAATACTTGTTTTTGTTTGATGTTTAGCAATTGACTCTCCTATAAATTCTGAAGAAATAGCTCCTTGCTTAAAAACGCTTTTAGGTTTTTTATCACTCATTTGTTACTTGTTTTTGTAATTCTTTAATATATCTATAATCTCTGAAGCACCTTCTTTTATACTGTAACAATCAAAAATATTGTGCTGTTCTAGCACAGAAACTGCTTGCCTACTTCTTATTCCAGATTGACAAAAAATTGCTTTTTCTGTATCGTTTCTTATCTTATCAAGATTATGCTTTAACTCATTTAAGGGGATCATTGTAACACTTATATCTACAACTTTAGGTTGTTCTTGAAACTCTCTAACATCAATAATTTGAATATTTTTTTTATTTAAAATATCCTTTATTGAAACTTCTTTATCAACTTCACAGTAAGATTCAAATTGCTTCTTTTCAAAATTATCTCTATCCAATAATACTTTCTCAATTTCAACATCATTCTTTTTAACAGTTAATGTTGTAGTCTGATTTGAAAGCGCATCATAACAAAGTAATTTACCAGAAAGGACATTACCAATTTCTAAGATTATTTTAAGGACTTCATTTGCCTGAAATGTTCCAATAATGCCAGGTAAAACACCTAAAACCCCAATTTCCGAACAGTTTGGAACTGCATCTTTATTTGGTTTGTTGCTAAATGCACATCTATAAGTTGGACCATTTTTATAATTAAAAACCGATACTTGCCCTTGAAACTTATAAATAGCGCCAAAAACCAATGGTTTACCTGTTATAACACAAGTATCATTTATAAGATAGCGGGTTTCAAAATTATCGGTACCATCAATAATAATATCATATTGATTAAATAACGCAATAGCATTTTGAAAGGTTAATTTTTCAGGATAAGATTTTATAGTGATGGTATTATTTAAATCCTGTAATCTGCTTTTTGCAGCAATTGCTTTATTTTCTCCTAAAGAAGATGTGCCAAACAATACTTGACGTTGTAGATTGGATTCTTCAACCACATCAAAATCAATAATACCAATAGTACCAACACCTGCCGCTGTGAGATATTGCAAAACGGGACAACCCAATCCGCCAGCGCCAACTACTAAAACTTTAGCCTTAGACAGTTTATCTTGACCAGCCTGACCAATTTCAGAAAGTATTATATGTCTGTTATATCTATTCATTTTTTATCCGCCAGAAAATGGTGGCAATAAAACGATTTCGTTACTTGTTAATTTTGTTTCAAAAGGTACTAATTCATGGTTTTGAGCCACTTGGAAATCTTTATTTTTTAAAGCAGGATATTTACTGTAAAGAATTTCCAAAAGCCCTGAGATATGATTTCCCGAAAAATCAATGATTTCTTCGTTACAATTAGTCACCTCAGAGAGTAATCCAAAATATTTAATATTTATCTTCATTTACTATATTTTCTAATTCTTCAGGCGTATTAATGTTTTCAGTAAAAATTTCAAATTCTGAATTTAAAATGACGTTTTTTACTTTACATTGATTGATGGCAACATGCAATCGGCGTTCATCATTTTGCAAAAGTTTATAGAATGTGGCCTCACAAGTCTTTTTATATAATGCAATTAAAGGCATTTGCCTGTTATCACTCACTATTTGTATGATGCCTGAAACTTCGTCATTTGCCTCAATTAATTTTTCTAAAACCGATGTTTTTATTAACGGAATATCACAACTCAACACCAAATTATATTCTGTTTCTGAATGATGCAATCCAGAATAAATTCCTGCTAACGGACCAGAATCTTTTATTTCATCTTCAACACGTTTTAACTTAAAAACATCATACTCAGGATTATTTGAAACAATCATTATTTGAGATACTAAAGGCTTCATGGCAGCAATGATATACTCAATAAATAATTTTCCATTTAGCTTCAAAAAACCTTTATCAGTTCCCATTCGAGAACTTTTTCCGCCTGCTAAAATAATTCCTGTTATGTTTTTTTTATCAATCATTTTAAGTGAAAAATAATTTTACACAAGCAATCACAAGTACAAAGGCCAATATATATCGTAGGTTTTGATTGTTTATTTTTTTACTTCCCAAGTAACCACCAAACACACCTCCTATAAGAGCAATTGCAACTAATATAAAAGAATCCATATTTAGACTAATTCCTGTGCTTAATTGTCCTATCAAGCCAGAAGCTGAATTAACCCAAATAAATAAAGCTGATACAGCTGCTGCTTCTTTCATTTTTCCCCAATGGAGCAATAAAATAACTGGCGTTAATATAATACCTCCACCAATACCTATTAAACCTGAAAAAAAACCAATAATTCCTCCAACTACTAAACCTTGCCAAAGTTTTACTTGCTTTATAGAATCACTTTCTTTTCCAAAAACATTCAACATTTTCAAAATTGCAAATACCAATAAAACAGCTAATATTTTTTTATAAATAGATGCATCAATTTCAATAGTTCCTCCTAAAAAAGCTAATGGAATGGAACTTATAGCAAATGATATAAATAATTTTTTATTAAAAAATCCTTCTTTATAGTAATAGTAAAATGAAATACCAGCCACAAATAGATTAAGCAATAACGCTGTTGGTTTCATGGTTTCTGGAGCAAAAGAAAATAATGCCATCAACGCTAAATAACCACTGGCACCTCCATGTCCTACACTGGAATACAGAAAGGATATAATAGGTAGTATGATTAAAAACAGATAAATGTTATCTAACTGCAACATAATTTATAAACTCTTAATTTTTTCAAGTTGAATATCTAAAAACTCCCAACATTTTTTGTTCATATCATCAAAGGCACTTATTAAAGATTTACCATAAGGAGTTAATTCTGTGCCGCCTCCGCCTTTTCCTCCAATAGTATTAATCGTAACTGGTTTTTTTGATGTTTTATTAACAGCATCCATTAAATGCCATGCTTTTTTGTATGAAATATGAATAGATTTTGCAGCTTTTGATAATGAACCAGTTTCTCCAATGGCTTTTAATAGCTGTATTTTCCCTTCGCCTAAAAACTCTTCGCCGTCAAGCTCAATCCAAATTCTACTTTTAATTTTACAATTCATACTACAATTTTTAAACTGGAAGCAACATGACTTCTATTACGTCATCAACATGAATCTTATCCAAACCATCAGACATTTTAACCAAAGCATTGGAAACGGCAAATGTTTGCAACATTGCTGAACTTTGCCCTTCTAAAATAGTCACTTCTCCATCTTTATAACTCGCTTTTAAAAGCAACGATCTATCTCCTATCTTTTCATAATTTGAAACAGATTTTGCAAATACCTTAACCAATCCTTTACCTTCAATCCCAGTTAATTTTTGCAATGCCACAAAAACATACATATAAAAACAAGTTAAAGCAGCTGCTGGATTACCAGGAAGCGCAAATAAAAGAGTGCTATCTTTTTTTCCAAAAAACAAAGGCTTTCCTGGCTTTTGGTTTACTTTATAAAAAATTTCCTCAACGTTTAATTCATTCAAAGCTTTACCTACAAAATCATAATCACCTACTGAAATTCCACCACTAATGATTACTAAATCATTCTCTATAATAACATCATTCAATTTGGAATAAGTATCAGTGTAATCATCTTTAATTTTATGAATCGAAATATCCGTAAAACCCAAATTAATTAAAGCACTTTGAAGCATTTTGGAATTACTTTCATATATTTTACCATGTGTTAAAGGTTCACCTGCTTCAACAAGTTCGTTACCTGTAGTGACAATTGCTATCGAAGGATTTTTGAAAACCGAAACTTCATGAATTCCCAATGAACTTAAATAACCAATAGCCGCAGGAATTAATTTTGTCCTTTTTTTTAATGCTAATTCTCCTTTTTTGACTTGTTCACCTATTTGACGAATATTATGCTCTGTTGGAAGCTTACTTTCAACAGTAATATAATTGCCTTTTACAGTTACTTTTTCCTGCATAATAACAGCATTTGCAGAGTCTGGAACTGCTGCGCCTGTAAAAATTCTAACAGCTTCACCCTTTTTTAATTTTGGTTGATGATTATCTCCTGCTTTAACTTCATCAATCAATGAGTATGTAAAATCGTCATGTAAATTAAGCGCATAACCATCCATTGCCGATTGCCTGAAAGGGGGCATATTTATTGATGAATAAACATCCTTGAATAAGGTTGAATTAACGGCTTTATCAATAGATACTTTAATTTCTTTTGAAATTTCTTTGCTGTTTAAATTAACAGCTTGCAAAGCTTCTTCAATACTAATCATTTTAATTTCGTTATGTCAATACAAATATAACGAAATAACTGATTAGTAAATTATGATATTTATCATTTGAATAAAATGCAGAGGAAAATTATTCCAATAACTCTAAGACTTTGACTTTATTTCTGGTAGAAAATATTTTGCCTTCATCATGCAAAGTTTTTATTATTCTTGTAATAACTACACGTGAAGAATTTAAATCGGTAGCAATATCTTGATGGGTGACTTCTAAATCAATATCGTTAGACATTTTGACTTTATTAGTTAAATATTTCCAGATACGGGTTTTCATTTTCATGAATGCTAAAGAATCTATGGATTCAACCATTTCTAATAACCTAAAATGATAGCTATCAATTATAAAGTGACGCCAAGATTTGTACTTAACTAGCCATTCATCAACCATTTCAACTGGTATAAAAATTGCTTCAATGTCTGATTCTGCAATCCCTCTAAAAATACTTTTCTTTTTGTTTATACAGTTTGCAAAGGAAATAGCACAGGTATCACCCGGTTCCAAATAATATAAAGTCAATTCATCGCCTTCTTTCTCTTGCCTTATAATTTTTACGATCCCTTTTAATATTAATGGAATATGGGTTAAATAATCACCTATATTAACTAGAAGGTTTCCATTTTCAATTTTATTGAAATACCCTACCTTAATTATCTCATCTATTAAATCTTCTTCAAATATTTCTGAATAATGAACTAATAAAATTTCTTTTAAATTGATATCTTGATGAAACACTTTAAAACAGATTAAGATTTCGATAAATTTAATGAATATAAAACAAAGAGTCCCTGACAAATGTCAGGGACTCTTATTATTTTTAAAATTATTTTATTTAAAATTTAACTTGAATTTGAGCTAATAAAGCATCATCATCAACATTTACAACTGTTTGAATATTTGCTTGATAGTTTATTTGTAATCTAACCTTATCATTAAAGAAATAATTTGCACCAAAAGTCAATCTTTCCATATAACTGCCATCATCTTTAAGATCAAGGTCTGGATCAAAAAATTCATATTTAATAACTGGTTGCAATTTTTCATTTACGTTATAATATGCCATAATGTAAGCACCATCTCTTCTTTCTCCTAAAGCAACAGGTATGGATCCACAACCTCCAGAAGCTCCACTAAAATAAGCTCCTTCATCATAAATATATTCTCCTTGAATTTGTAATTTATCTAAATGTAAAGCAAATTCTCCACCAACTGAAGTCCTAGAATCATCATTATTATTAGGTACCGGATAACCATATCTAAAACTACCACCAACTGTTAAATAGTTTGTAAGTCTATATGTAAGTCTACCAATTATATCCTTTTTGGTGTTATCATCTTTCACTTTTAAACCACGACCATTCATTAAAGCCACTGCATAGTTAAACTTAGTATAATTATTACCACCTATAACCATAAGACCAAAATCTCTTTGAGGCGCAACTAATTGATCAGCAACTATCGATCTATCTATGGTTGTTAAAGCATTACAAGGTGTTGAAACATCTAAACTAAATGGTTGTTTAAAAGAACCGACAGAAACTCTTGCCCAACTATATTTGTCATAAGTTACAAAAGCATCCATTAAATAAGCATCACCAGAACTTCCAATAAATGGACTGGTTTCTAACATAAAATAATATGAAAAGTCTTCATGCACTTTACCTCTAACACCAATTCTGGCTCTTTTGAACTTAAAGGAATTTTCATTTCCGTCAGTAAAGTTGTAATCATACTGCGGTTGAATATATCCAAACACTTTTACATTAATGGTACTTGTAGAATCAGATGCTGTTAAATCACCTCCGTCACAGCCTTGTGCAAATGTTTTATCAACATAAAACATAAAAACAAATGCTATTAGTATATATATTTTACTATTCATCATATGAGTTTTTTAAAACTATTAATTAGCGAAAAGCGGATAAGATTTTGGAACTGAAGTACTCCATTTATTTGAAGTCCATGAAGGATTAGAATTATACAATCCATTCATTCCAAATTTTAAACTATAGGCATTATATCCCAAAACCCTTAAACAAGCAGTAACTATTGCAGAAGTTTGTCCGGTATAGCAATAAGTAACCACCTTAGCGTTTGTTCCAGAATCTATACCTAAATAACTGTTATCGGATAAGTTAAGAGGATTAATTCTATAGGCATTTGAAATATGTCCGAAGCTTAAATAATCGGTTTCAGTAAAGTAATTGTTGGTGAAATAATCTGCAGGAGATGTTAACACATCAGAACCGGAAACGCCTTGAAAACCTAAAGCTACAACTGCTTCAATGCGTTCTTTAAGAATTGTTGCGCCATCAGAAGAAAGACTTGATATTTCTGGATCTTTATAAACAATATTTGCTGGAGCTCCTGAATTTGTCCAGTTAGAATTATTTTCAGCCACGTTTCCTATTCCATTATTCCAAGGACCAGCTGTACTTGAGTTCCATCCAGACATTCCCCATTTTAATGCTTGGGTATGAGAATAACCATACATACGCAACAACGCTGTTGCATAACATGCTGTTTGACCTGTATAACAAATAACAAGGATAGGTTTTGTTGCATTTGCTGCATCTGTTAAAATGTTTGCGAAGGCTACATTTTTTGCACCATTTACATGAGCTGTTGCAAAATCACTACTACTTCTTATGTCCATTATGTAGTAACTACTCAAGAAGCCATCTACTAAATCTGCTGTGGCCGGTGCGCCAACAACAAATTTTTCTCCATCTGAATTTGTAAGGATTTGGTCTATATCTAAATTATTTTGAACCATATAATCCTTTAACAGAGTGAACTTAGCAGTTGCAACAACATCAGAACCAAGGTCATCTCCTCGGTCACATGATATGAACAATAAACTAGGAATCAATAATAATCCAATTAATAAAAATGATATTTTTTTCATGATGTAAATATTTAATTGTGAAGTTTAGTTTTGTTTTTATTCGATAACAGGGTACATGTTTATGTCTTTTTTAGAAAAAGCATCCAAATGTTGATTTTTTAAATTACCATTCATAAAACCATTGGCTCCATAAGCCAAATTGCCTGTATTGTAACCTAGTACATTTAAGTATGCTACTAAATAAGCTGACTTATGTCCAGTTGCATCATAAACCACTATTTTTTTATCTGTTGGCAATGTTAGTAAGTCTGTTTCAGAAGTTAATGATGAGCCTGGCAAGTAGTTAATTGCTCCTGCTATGTGACCTAAATCGTAGTTTTCTTTTTCTGTGAAGTTTACTACAAAGTAATTATTAGTGTTTTCAAAAACATCTGCAGGCTTAATTATAAATTCTTTATATGGAACTTTAAAAAGTTCTACCAATCTTGCTTTTAAAATATCCTTCGCATCACTTTTCCCTGTATTTAAAACTGGGTGATTGCTACTAACTGGTTTAGCATTATTGGTTGTTTCCACTTTTGAAGCATAATCATTGTTTACATTTTTAAGCCATGAGTCTTTAGCAAAATCTTCTCTCCAAGAGCTCATACCCCATTTCATACTATAAACATTATTATAGCCTGCAATTCTTAAAAGGCCTGCAAAGTAAGATGCTGATTGCCCGGAATAACATACAACAACAATTTTATCGAAATCTGCTGGCACAATTTCACTTTCAAAATATGAAAGCAAATTTTCTGGTTTTAAATTTTTAGCCCCTTTAATGTGGCCATATTCAAACCAAGAGTCACTTCTAATATCTATAACATGGTATTTGGGATTTTTGAGGTTGTTTTTAACCTCTTCAGCATCAATAATTGGTAATGCTTCAGCTTTCATGAAACTAGAATTACTTTCTAAATAATTTAAAAGTGTTTCAAATTCATCTGGCGGATTAACTATTGATAGATTAACCGCACTTGATCTCCCATAAAAAGATGCGGTTAATGTTATAAAAAATGCAATAAAAAAAAGTTTAGTTTTTTTCATAATACTTAAGATTTAAATTTGAATAAAATTAAAACTCAAGCCTATCGATTTTCATGACTTTTGTCAACTTTAGCTAATACATAATCAGTTTACTGTGTAACAATTGTTACACCTCGTTACATCAATAATGATTATAGATATGATAAATACCTTCTATGTAATTGAAGAAAAACTTATACGTAGTATTTAAATTGCATGTGTAATAGAGGATCATAAAACACCTTTTAACACCATTCAAAATTTCTTGTTTTGTAGCTTTCAAAAAAGAATTAAATAAAAAACTCTGCATTTTATTAAATGCAGAGTTTTTAGCCAGTCTATCAAATTTTAAATAATATTATCAAGTGTCACTCTTAGAAAGATTAATTCCTTTAAGTAAAATAAAAATACCCATTGTAGCCAACCAAATCACTTTAACATGGAAAACAGGCTTATAAATTTCAAAATTATCTGGGATTGCTAATATAATTCCCATGGCAGTAAGACCAAGTAAAACAGTAAACCATCCTAACCATTTATCAAGAATTCTCCATTTTAAAATTCCAGCACCAAATAATATTAATCCTACCCCCGAGAAAATTCTTCCAAAACGAACAAAACAAGTTACATATTGATTTGTAAAAAGTGTGCCATCTAAAAATTCTTCAATTTCAGCAGGCGATTTACCCATAGTTTGGCCAACTCCCCAAGCTCCATAATTATAATAATAAGCAGCTGCTATAGCTATAGTAAATGTTCCAACTATAATCATACCTGCTCCTGGAACTATTAAAACACCATAAGGTTTTTTTCCAGTCATAGAAACAAAAGCAAAAATTGCAATTGCCATTGTTACCCACCCAAAAATATGAACTCGGTACATCCAAATCCAATACCATACATCCTTTCCTATTTCAGAAAAGTCTGAAGCTTTAAAATATTCACCAACGTGATGTGGAGAAAGAGCCCAACCACACCATAATAATACAGCTGCCACTATAAATGACCAACCTGTAAATTTTGTTGCAAAATTTTTTTCCATGTCGTTTAGTTTAAGTTGATTAACAATATATAAAGACTTTAAATAATGTTTGTAACATAAGTTACATATAATAAATTCACAAATTGTAATTTCAGTAAAATTTGTTTTATCAACTTATAATTCAACCCTTTTGAAAAGAAGATCTTTTGTTAAAAAAGCTACGCTAAGTTCGTTTGCTACACTTATTGGAGCAGAAATTGTTTTTGGTTCTAATATAATGGAAGGCTATATACCATTGGCATTACAAGACCCCGATCCATTTAAAATGTTCAATAAACATAAAGAAATGATTGTCTTAAATGATAAGCCTTGGAATATTGAAGCTCAAGCACACTTGCTAGACGATAAAATCACCCCTAATTCCTGCATGTTCATTAGAAACAACGGATTAGTTCCTGAAAATATTGATGCTAAAAAATGGGTGTTGAAAATTGACGGAGAATCTGTTGTAAAAGAAAAAACATATACCCTTTCTGAGTTAAAATCAAAATTTAAACATTACACCTATCAATTAACAATAGAATGTGGAGGAAATGGTAGAAGTGAATTTAACCCTCCTGCAAAAGGAAACCAATGGACTGTTGGAGCTGTACACTGTGCCTCTTGGACAGGTGTGCGTTTGAAAGATGTTTTAGAAGATGCTGGAATAAAAAAAGATGCTGTTTACATTGGTTATCATGCGACCGATATTCATTTAAGTCGCGACCCAAAACATGAACCAATTTCAAGAGGTTGCCCTATGAGTAAAGCGCTACAAGACGAAACCTTAATAGCTTTTCAAATGAATGGTGAAGATATCCCGTTCATTCATGGTTATCCGTTGCGTTTGGTGGCTGGTGGTTGGCCTGCATCTGTTTCCGGTAAATGGATTAATAGAATCAGCATAAGAAACAAAGTTCATGACGGTACCAAAATGACTGGTGATGCTTACCGAGTTCCTTGTAAACCTGTAGAACCAGGAGAAAAAGTTAAAGACGAAGATATGTGTATTATTGAATCTATGCCGGTTAAGTCTTTAATTACTTATCCTAAGTCTGGTGCCATTATTAATAAGGGCAAAGTATTAAATATTAGAGGACACGCTTGGGCAGGAGAATTGGAAGTTGCCAAAATGGAATATTCTATTGATTATGGTTCAACCTGGAATACCTGTGTGATTGAAAAACCAACAAACAGATTGGCATGGCAACATTTTACAGCCTCAATAAAATTCCCCGATACTGGGTATTACGAAGTTTGGGCTAAAGCAACAGATACAAATGGGATAGCACAACCTATGCTACTACCAGGATGGAATCCAAAAGGATATTTAAATAATGCCTGTCATAGAATAGCTATTAAAGTTAAATAATGTCAGAGGAATTAGATTTTTATAATCAGGTTAAAAAGATATATAGGTTTTTGCTATTACTCTTTAGCTTGTTTGTCATTACAGGTGGGCTACTTGTTTATTATATGGTAAATCCTTCTTTTTTTAGTTTTAAAAAAACACTAGAAGTTGAGGTTGCAGTTGAAGAATTGGATCCAGACAGAATAGAAAATGGTATTCATGTAAGCACAGGTTTTGTTGATGCAGAAGGTTTAATGACCGTTGTTAGAAATTGTACTGGTTGTCATTCTTCAAAATTAATACTTCAAAACCGAATGAATGTTGAACGTTGGAATGCTACCATTAAATGGATGCAGGAAACACAAAATTTACCAGATTTAGGGAAAAATCAAGAAATAATCGTAAATTATTTGGCAACTAACTATCCTCCTGTTGATAAAGGAAGACGAAACATTTTAACAAATATAGATTGGTACGAATTAAAAGATTAAAATATAATATTATAAAACTAAACTAAAACACAATAATCATGGAAAAGTATATTAGTGCATTTGTTAATGCCTTTAATGGAACATTAGATTGGACATGGAAATCAATAATTTTTGATGTACCATGGTACACCAATTATTTTTGGGGTTTAACAGCTATATCGGCTTTTGTTTGGCTTTTAGAAATAGCTTTCCCATGGAGAAAAGAGCAATCAATTATAAGAAGAGATTTTTGGTTGGATGCTTTCTATATGTATTTTAATTTTTTCGTTTTTTCAATAGTAATCAGTGGTTTTTACAAGATTATAGGCTTACTTTTTAATGAAATGAATATCACCTCTAAAAGTTTTGCAATTTTCGACATTTCGCAATGGGCTATGTGGCTACAACTACTGGTTTTTTTCATCATTCTTGATTTCGTTCAGTGGTTTACTCATGTATTATTACATAAATATTCTTTTTTATGGAAATTCCACAAAGTGCATCATAGCGTTAAAGAAATGGGATTTGCTGCTCATTTAAGATATCATTGGATGGAAAATGTTTTGTATAAACCTTTAAAAACATTTGGAGTTATGATTATAGGTGGTTTTGAACCAAATCAAGCTTATATTATTCATTTCATTACTATTGCCATTGGTCATTTTAATCATTCTAATATTAAAATTACTTGGGGACCGTTAAAATACATTTTTAACAACCCTGTTATGCATTTATATCATCATGCTTATACCTTACCAAAAGGAAAATATGGGGTAAATTATGGTATCAGTTTAAGCCTTTGGGACTATATTTTTAAAACCAACTACATACCAGAAGATAGTGGAACTGTTGAGATTGGTTTTAAAGGGGACGATAAATTTCCGCATGATTTTATAGGTCAAAACATTTATGGATTTAAAAAAGGGCAAAATTAATTTTACCCTTTTTTTAATTCCCTGATTTTAATATAATTATATTTTAGGCATAAGGCAATACTTTTCTAATTTGAAAATAAATATAAATCAATTAAATACTTAACAATCAAATGCTTAATTATTTTAACAATAAAAGTATTTTGCATTTTATCGATTTTTTTTGCATTTCATAGATAATTTATATATATTCGTTTCATAGATTAATTAGTCCCAAACTGAATTAACTACTTATGAAGCAACTTTTTATAATCTTAAAAACTAGTTATATTGTTGCGTGCCTACTTTACTCATTTATTTCTTATTCCCAAACTGTAATAAATTCTGAAAATTTCTTTTTGACTTGGGGTATATGGAATGATGGAGGAACTGATTGTTCTTTAGTATTAGTATCCCCTTTAAACTTGACACAGTCAGCCAACATACAAGGTAAATCCTCTTCATCGAACATGACGACTGATGGTATTGACTTGACTACCTACGGTTCGGTTGTAATGTCTTTTGATTTCAGAACAAGCAATTTTAGTACTGGAGAAGATTTTTGGGTAAGGTTTTCAAATGATGGTGGGTCTGTTTGGACAACTGTTAAAGCCTTTGTTAGAGGAACTGATTTTAATAATGATACAAACTACACCAATGTTACGGTTACTTTTGATTCTACAATAAACTCTTTTACAGCCAATTCAAAGTTTAGATTTCAATGTGATGCTAGCAGTTCATCTGACGATGTTTACATTGATAATGTTACAATTACAGGGTACCCCCCTACACCAGAAATAAATGTAAAAGGTTTAGGCAACTCAATTGTTGGTGATGGCACAAACACGCCTATGCTTTCAAACAACACAGATTTTGGTACAGCACAAATATCGTCACAAACCATAACCAAAACTTTTGTGATTGAAAATACAGGTTCTGGAGACTTAACATTAGGTTCTATTTCATTATCCGGTTTAACTGAATTCACAATAGACAGTAGTCCTTCTCCAGGTTCCATTGTGTCATCTGGAGGAACAGCCAATATAGTTGTTTTGTTTTCTACATCTTCTATTGGTATCCAAACAGATTTATTAACAATAAATTCTGATGATTCAAACGAATCTTCTTATCAGATTAATATTACTGCAACTGGTGCAAAAGTATTTTTTGATAGTGATGGTGATAGTATTTATGATGATGTTGATATCGATGATGACAATGATGGTATTTTAGATTCTGATGAACAAATTGGTTGCAAAAACTCTTCTTCAACCAATGAAGTAATTTACAAATTTCTTGAAGAAACTTTTGGAGCTGGTGAACGTACTACAATTGACATTACCTATGATGCCATAACAACCTATTGCTATGAAGATGGTACAGCAAGTTGCGCATCATTAGGAGGCAATGATTTAAATGATGGAGAATATACAGTTTATTACAAAGCAGCAAATGGTGATGGAACAAACCAAACACCAGTTGAAGAAGTTGCTAATTGGGCAGATGCATATTGGTATACAGGCGAAGACCATACACAAGGAGACACAAATGGTAGAATGGCTATGTTTAACGCCGCTATTGACCCTGGAGTTTTCTATACAGCACATATTATCGGAACCTTTGCTAACGTTCCAATAACTTATAGTTTTTGGGTATTAAATTTAGACAGATCAGACGCTCCTGGAATCGAGACTCGCTTAAGACCAGACATACTTGTTGAATTTAGAGACATGAGTAATAATCTTATAACATCAATCACAACAGGTGAAATTGCTCCAACAACAGCTGGAAATTTAACTGGAGATTGGTATCAATTTACAGCAGATTTAAATCTAGGCGTAACTGAATTTCAAGTTATTTTTACAAATAACCAATTAGGTGGAACAGGAAATGACCTAGCTATCGATGACATAGAAATTAAGCAAACTCTGTGTGATCATGATAATGATGGAATTTCAGATGTATTTGATTTAGATTCAGACAACGATGGAATTCCAGACGTGATAGAAACTGGTTTAGGAATTTATAGTGAAGGTAAAGCAACATTAACTAATGTCTCTTCTTGGGTTGATGCCAATGCAAATGGCATGCATGATTTATTTGAATCACAAACACCAATAGACACTGATTCTGATGGAATACCTGATTATTTAGATTTAGATAGTGATAATGACGGCATTTTTGATGTTGATGAATACGGTGCAATCAATAGTAATGATAGTTCATTTCAAAACGGTGATGGTGATGTTTCAGGAAACGGTGTTGGAGATGGCATTGACTCTGAAACTTTTAGAGAGAAAGACTCTGATGGTGATGATATTTTAGAAGGTTTTGGCGATGGCATTTTAGATTGCTTTGATTTTTTTGAAGGAAACACAAATTATGCAGACTCTTTTGGTAATAATAACCAAGGAACTGGTCCTCTTTATGCTTTAGATTCTGATAATGATGGCATTCCTGATTATAGAGATATATATAACGATATTACTGGAATTTATGATATTGATACTGTTGAGATTTATGCTTCATTACCTCATACAAACGGTGTTTTAGATGATACTACAGATGCTGATGGCGATGGTGTTATGGCATCACGTGATGGTGATGACTCAGTTTATGGCTCTCCAAGAAATTTAGATGCTAGTTATAGTCTTTATTTTGATGGAAGGAATGATTATGTTGAAGACGGAAATTTAATAAGTTCAGGAGAAGCAACTCTTATGGTTTTTATAAAATCTGGTGGAACAAATACAAACAACAATGACCGCATCATAGCCGGCCAAGACAATTTATATTTACAAGTTAATTCAGATAATACTGTAACTGCAGTTGCCGAGGGTGTTTCTTTGATATCAACAACCATATTAACAGATGGCATTTGGACTCATGTAACAGTTACTACTAAATCTGGGGAAACTATTTTATACATTAATGGTATTCAAGAGACTAGTGATACTTCAGGGGGAATTACGGATAGTTCCAACTTTTTCATAGGAAGTAGTTCTTCAAACAACAATTATTTTAAAGGAGAAATTGATGAAGTTAGAGTATTCAATTCTGCCTTATCAATTGATGATGTAAAAAAAATGGCATATCAAGAGTTAGATGAATCCAACAGTTTTAATCGAGGGAAGATTGTTCCTATAGATATTTCTGGATCCATAGGCAGCAGTTTGATTAAATACTACAAAATGGATAGTTACCAAGACGACATATTAGATGACAAAAAAACCTCAAGTATCGATGTTGCTGGAGCTAAAATTTATAACGTAAAAGATATTTATTTTCAAAGAGCTCCTCTACCTTATCAAACCATTTCAGATGGAAATTGGACAGATTCAGCTACTTGGTTATATGGTAGTGAATGGGATATTACATCCAAACAAAACAATTCAGACGATACCTCTATTGTTCATATAAAAAACAATATCAATTTAGATGGTTCTTATAATACGCAAGGTATGGTAGGGTTAATTGTAGATTCCGGAAAAGAGTTTTCTATTGAAGGCAATAAAGGTTTGTACAATAGCTTCTACTTAAAACTAGATGGATTAATCGATTTAGATAATGAATCACAATTAATTCAAAGCATTAATAGTGTTTTAGATGTAACAAGTTCAGGAAAAATTGAAAGAGATCAACAAGGCACTAAAGACTTATTCACCTATAACTATTGGTCTTCTCCTGTCGGAATAAGTAATACATCAACAAACAACAACAGCTATAAACTTCCTAATGTTTTGAAAGACGGCTCGGTTCCAGCATCTCCTTTAAACATAACATTTTTAACATCTGGTTATAACGGTGCTCCCGGAGCACCTGGAGTAACTCCAATTAGCATTGCAGATTATTGGATTTGGAAATATTCTAATCAACTTAGCAATAGTTATCCTTCCTGGCAACATGTAAGAAGTACAGGAACCTTATTAGCTGGAGAAGGTTTTACAATGAAAGGTGTAGAAAACACGAGTGGAGTTATTTCTTTAGAACAAAATTACGTGTTTAACGGTAAACCAAATAATGGAGATATTAGCTTAACATTATCAGCAGGAAACGATTATTTAATTGGAAACCCATATGCCTCGGCAATCGACGCAAATGAATTCATTTTAGATAATATCAATAGTTCTGGTGGTAGAGCAACAAGTGACATTATAGATGGTTCTTTATATTTCTGGGAGCATTTTGCGAGTTCAACACATGTTTTAGCAGAATATCGAGGTGGCTATGGCACTTATACATTAATTGGTGGCACCAAAGCAATTTCAAACGACTCAAGATTAGATAACAATGGTGAATTAGGCACTAAAACACCACAGAGATACATTCCAGTAAGTCAAGGCTTTTTTGTAACCGCCAATACTGGTGGAAATATTAGCTTTAAAAACAGTCAACGTGTGTTTAAAACTGAATCTAGCGATTCTTCTGTTTTTATGAAATCATCAAATATAAAGGAAGATGCAGAAAATAGTTCCAACAATGGTGACATCAGAGAAAAAATAAGATTGCGATTTGATTCACCTTATCACTATCACAGACAATTACTTGTTGGAGTTGATAGTAAAGCATCAAATGATATTGATTTAGGATATGACGCCATTCTTATAGAAAATAATAAAGAGGATATGTTTTGGGTTGTAAATAATCAAAAACTTGTTATTCAAGGAGTAAACAGTTTTAATCAAGAACAAAAATTACCTCTGGGAGTAAAAATTTATCAACAAGGTTTGGCTTCAATTAAAATTGATGGTTTAGAAAATATCCCTAATAACCTCAATATATATATTCATGATAATCAATTAGGTATTATCCACAATTTAAAAGAAAGCAATTATGAAGCATATCTAACACCCGGAACTTTTACTGATAGATTTGAAATTCAATTTGATATAACTCCCGAAATTTCATTGGGAACCGATGAGATAGAAAACAACACTTTAAATATTTTTTACTCCAATAACGACTCTAGCTTAATTTTGTATAACCCAAATTTAAAGCTAATAAAATCAGTGCAATTATTAAATATTTTAGGACAATCAGTTTATGAATTTAATAACGTTAATAATATTAATATTCAGAAATTTAAAACCAACCGTCTTATTCCAGGAGCCTATATTATAAATTTAAAAACTTCAAGTAGCACAATTACAAAAAAAGTATTGGTAAACTAAAAAAATATAAAAATCTTCATACAAATAATATATAAATAAAAGATTTACTATAAAATTTTTACACTTAATCTGATTTTTTTAACTTTTTATCGATGTTTTTA
Organism: Gaetbulibacter sp. M235; assembly: GCF_043876835.1. Lineage (NCBI taxonomy): Bacteria > Pseudomonadati > Bacteroidota > Flavobacteriia > Flavobacteriales > Flavobacteriaceae > Gaetbulibacter > Gaetbulibacter sp. M235. The sequence goes on along the minus strand of NZ_JBAWJZ010000005.1, from coordinate 1,490 downwards.
TTTTTTTTGTATTATATTCGTATAAGTAAAAAAACTTGAGATAAAAATTATCAAATTTATATAAGCTCTTTTTTATTTAAAAAACTGTTTTACAGAACAAAAAGATTAATTAATTCTTAAGTAAAATGAAACTAGCATACTGTAGAATAAAAAGGTATTTCAACGAGTATTTTTGTTATCTGGCTATTGTTAGTTCTAATTTTGCTAATCCCTCAAGAAATTGGTTAATAGCACAATAGACTGAAAATCATTTATCTATGAATAATTTAATTCATTGATGGATGCTTTATGGTTGTGCAACGCCCTAAATATTAACTTATTATGAAGAAAAATGTTAAATTGCTAAGAATACTTTGCATTTTGCTGATTAGCTGCAATCTGCACGCAAGTAGTATTTCTTCTCGTAACCTACCTACTCAACATCTACAGTATAAAATTATATCTTTTTTTGTTGATTTATTTTCAACACACGATAGTGTACAAACTATTAACGATAAAAGTTCTAATGATATTGTTAGTTTTTTAAAATTAACTTCTACTAAATCTACTGCTGCTTTTGTATTAGCAACTGGTGATTATCAATCAAATGGAAATGGCAATTGGGATGATCCTAATAGCTGGAGATTATATAACACAGCTACAGGTTTATATGATATAATTCCATTAACATATCCAGGTGAACTCTCTGGTTCATATACTGTAACTATTCAAGCTAGTGATACAATTTCTGTTTCATCTAATTTAACTATAAATTCTATTGGCGACCTTGTTATAAATGGAACATTAAATCTAAGTTCTAATCTAACTACAACCGCTATGGGAAATGTTACTGTTAATGGAACTTTAATTTTAGGGGATAATACTTCTAACCAACATATTACAACTTTAAATACCCAACAACTTACCATTGCAACAACAACACCTGAAATTGGAACTCTTATATTTTATGGACCAAAAGTTAGACTAAACTTACCAAGTAATGCAGCCTTAATTATTGAGCCTTCATCCACAATCAATGGTGATTGTACTAATAATGATGAGATCTTTATTGGGTCAGACAAATATGCTACTTGTGTTGGTGGTGGTTCAACCACTTATTCTTTTGGTGAATTAGTTGCCAGTGGAGGTTCAATTAATGCTGAAATCACAACTCCACCATCAAATTCTGCAATTGAAGCTTGTTCTCTTGTTTCTTTAGAAGGTACATATACTGGAACTATTTCTGGAACAACCATTAATTATCAGTGGAGCATACTAGATCCTAATGATGCTACTACATTATTAACGTCAACCGAGTCCGGAAATATATCTTCTTCTAGTTTTACCCCAACAATAACAGGTGATTATTTGGTTTCTTTTGAGGTTTCTGATGATAGCTATACTAATGTTGAAACTAGAATTGTAACTGTAACTAACGATACTACGCCTCCAACTATAACTTGTCCTGCTAACGTAACTGTCAGCGCCAATGCTTCTTGTGAGGCTACTGG